>NZ_JAKSYM010000133.1 GCF_022829545.1 Methylobacterium sp. J-030
TCTTCGCCAAGCTGAAAGCGCTGCTGCGGACCGCAGCCACCCGCACCGTACCCGACCTCCGGGAGGCCATCCGGCAGGCCTTCACCCGCTTCACGCCAGACGAGGGCCGCAACTGCCTCGACGCCGCCGGCTACGACAAAGGCTTGGCCGTCGCTACGTAAGCGGGAACGGCTCTAGAAGAAATCTTTCTTGGAGGCAGCTGCCCGATTATATCATTGGGCTTTCAATTTGAAATATGTTATCGAATTTTCACGGAAGCGATTTACTGCTAATCTAGTTGAGTCTAACGAATGAATCGCTCTTCGGCGTAATATAAGCATAACGCCATCAGCCAATCTTCAATTTCGACCGGTTGTACGATTGGTAATATTTTCAAACCTGGCCTAATTTTTTGAGTAGTTTTTTTGCGAAGTTGCACCTTTTGATTGATTGACCGCGTTGTGATGGGATCGACGCCTTGCTAGACGCGTATGACAATCAGCTTTTATCGAGAATACTCATCACGTGTAAGTACGTATGGCTTTCCTAAGAGATGATGATATAGAGCTGCAATCACAACTAGTGCGTTGTCTCCCTATATGTCGCTTTTGCTTGCATGAAACACATATGACCGTGGTAATAATCCCGTTTATGTGGCGAGCGAGAGCTATCGGGTCAAAGCCCGACATGAGATTCTCAGCGCCGGATGCTAGTATTCCTGAGAGGTTCGCTTAATGAGAGTAGCTTTAGTTCACGAATGGCTAACAACGTATGCTGGATCCGATAAGGTCTTAGCTGAGTTGACGAAAATTTTCCCGGAAGCCGATATTTATTGTCTGGTAAATTTTCTGTCCGATAAAGACGAAAAGAATTTCAATGGCGCAAAAATACAAACATCCTTTTTGCAAAGAATCCCGTTTTCAAAGAGATTTTATAAATTGTTGCTGCCGCTTATGCCATTCGCCGCAGAAAATCATGATTTAACTGGTTATGACGTCATTATCTCAAGCAGCCATGCCGTGGCGAAGGGCGTTATTACCACTCCAAGTCAGCTGCATATCTGTTATTGCTATACGCCGGTACGATACGCTTGGGATTTGTATCATCAGTATCTGCGGGATTCAGGGTTTGGGCCCGTTCGTCGAGTTCTCGCTGGGTATTTTTTGCATAAGCTTAGGATTTGGGATCTTAGGACTGTAAATAACGTCGATTATTTTGTGGCCTGCTCAAAATATATAGGGCAGCGTATTTGGAAGACTTATCGTCGAACATCAGATGTTATCTACCCGAATGTCGATACAGTTTATTTCTCAGATAAGGATATACCGAGAGAGAATTTTTATATGACTGCGTCTCGCATGGTCCCTTACAAGAAGGTCGAGCTGATTGTCGAGGCTTTTACGAAGATGCCCGATAAGAAATTAATCGTCATCGGGGATGGGCCTCAATTTCGCTACGCTAAATCTATAGCAACACCTAATATAACGTTGCTCGGATTTCAGCCTGGATCCGTCTTGCTCGATCACTTGCAACGATGCAAAGCATTTCTATTTGCCGCCGAGGAAGATTTCGGTATCGCGCCAATTGAGGCTCAGGCATGCGGAGCACCAGTCATCGCCTATGGACGTGGCGGCGCGCGAGAGACCGTCGTCGATGGAGCTACAGGGCTTCACTTCGACACTCAAACCGCGGAGGCAATTATTGACGCGATCGCCCGCTTCGAGGGTTCAGCTGGCCAGTTCGATCGGACACGGATCAGAGAGCAGGCCGAGAAATTTTCCGCTTTAAATTTTCGGCATCAGATGCAGGCCTTTATCGATGAAAAATGGTCGGAGCATAAAAAATCTCAGTCGCCCGGGAAGTAGATTATGTAGCCATCTCGATCTAGAGTGCTCGATATCTGTCGTAAATTCGATGCAGGCGAAATCGACAATGAGCGTTTGACAGAGCTGACACGGATCAACGGGCGGGCGTTGCTCGGTCTGGCACGCACGCTTCGGGCTGAGGATCTCTGGGATGCGATCGCTTCGCTCCTGACGCCGCCGCGGCCGAAGGGCGGGCGCCGTCCAATCGGGAACCGAGTCGCGTTGACCGGCATCCTGTTCGTGCTGCGCTCACACCTGCCCTGGGAGATTCTATCGTCCGAGATGAGCCACGGCTGCTGGAAGGGTTGATGGCGCCGGTTCTGTCACCGGCCCGAACCCGACGGACCGGGGCAAGCCGGGCTCGAAGCGCCATCGCGTCACCGATGCGCGCGGCACGCCGACAAGGACTACGATGCCAAGGTTCGACGCCGGGAGTACCGGGCCCGCGGGATCGTGCCGCGCGTAACACGCAAGGGCATCAAGAACAGCGAGCGGCTCGGGCGCCATTGCTGGGTCGTCGAGCGGGCCCCCACGCCTGGTTCAACCGCCTCCGGCGCCTGCCGGTCCACTACGAGCGGCGTAAATTACGGCGCAGATCGAGAATGCGACCCGGCGCGCACTTTCCAAGGACAATATCGCGGAGGGCAATCCAGTTTCCCGCTGCTCGTCCTCTTCGATCAATCCATGGCTCTGGATTTACCATCATAATGTGATTATTCAAAACGTTCTTGAGAGCTAATTTCAATCCAAACATAAAAGGCATAGTGCCTTTTCTTATCAGATATAATGGATTTGCTATTTGTGCGTAACCAAAATCAACTCCTGAAACACGTGCAGATTTCGTTCCCTGATGCACGCCTACAAAGCAACTCGTTTTTACAATTCTTCCATTCCGATTGACGCGCACAGCAAAATCAATGTCTTCCTGCCAAGCGTAAAGAGGAAGTTTTTCATCGAAACGAATATCTTGGATTGCGGATGCTCGGAACACCATGTTGCATCCATACAGTCCAACGAGGTCCTGTTCGATCTCGTAGAGAGGACTCCGGCTCGCCTCATATTGGGCGAGCAGTGCGATCGATTCTTCAAACGTGACACCGGGTGTTTTTATGCCGTCTGCAAGCAGACAGCCGTTTGCTCCTGAAACATCGACATTTTTTTCCATAAATTTGGATATATCTTCCAGACAGAATCGGGACGGGACGTAATCGTCATCAAAAAAAGCGATTACATCGGCGCCCTGTTCGACGACCTCCAATCCTCGATTGCGTTGATGTGGAAGACCAGCTGGACCCATAACGACTGTACTGGGCTGAAACAAAGCCGTTCGCTCAGGTAAATCCACTTCCTGCGTGACCGAATAGATCACCTGAAAAGGGCCGACCGTTTGCAGATTGAGCAGATCGGTCCACTGAGATAGCTCATGAGGTCGCCCTTTGCTTGCTATTATAACGCAAATCTTCATGTTTGCCGATGACTCCGGGCCATGTGCGGCGGCCTGCTCTACATCAAATTCCCATTCTGCCACCGTGAGTCGCGTTTATCAGCTCAGGATTGGCTTTGTAAGCGAACTGCCTCTGATCACGGCGCTTTACACAATGTCGACCGGGTTATTTGATGCATAAACGTTTTCTATTCGATTGCGGAACGGTGTTTGGGCGTGATGCGTCCAGGAATCGGCGTCGGCGCGCGGCGTCTTGCGGCTTTGCGCCGTCGCGCGTCAGGAGGGTCGGCTGGCGCGGCCATTCAAACTCTGCCTGCGATGAACTCGCCCTGCGAAGCGCGCTCGCTGACGGATCGAGAGGCTTCGGAATGCGGGCCAAGCGCCACGGCGTGTCCGCGGCGATCCGTCGCAAATGGCGCGCGCGGCCCGGTTGAGTTTGGGAACCACTCGGCGCGAACCCACACGCGTCCCCGGGGCGGCTGCGATGAGGAGCACGTCCCTCTGTGCGCTCCGTCGATCCACCGGCCTGCCTCCGGATGAGCTGACCTTCATGGTCAGCTCCGGCCTGCATCGCCTCAACCGGGCTGCGGTCCATCGTTCCCCCAAGGCCAAGGCCCACAAAAGGCGGTCGGTCGCCGAAAATCTCGGCCAGCCGCAGGCGCTGTCAAGGCTTACGAAGCCGACGTCGTCCTCGTCGACGTGACGCGACTGCCCCAAGCTGCAGAACCGGGCGCGTGCCGCGCTAAGGCCCTACCTTAAGGTCGCCATCGATCGCGTCTCCCTCTCGACATGAGCCTCGCCGCCAGGGACGACGCCGGGACTATTGCTTCAGCGGTCATCTGCCGGGTGGACGTGCTCGGCGGTCCTCTGTTCGAGGTCACTGACATGCTGATCGACTGCGGCCTCTGCTTTAAGGACGTTGTTTTCGCAACGGCCTGCGTGCGAGTCGATATCGAACACCGCAAGACGCGTTCCGATCCGCCCGGGACCATAAGTGTAGTCGAGCGGTTCCGGGCCCGGGAGTTGTCAGTGGGCGTTGAATACTCTCGGATTGTGGAAATCGAAAATTCCCTGGTCGGTGCCCTGGCACGAGGGTGCAGAAGGCATCCTGCACCCTCGGGCTTATTCATCCTCCGCCACCATGCCCGCCGATGCGTATCGGTGGGTAGCGACGAGGATGGTCCTGCTGGGAGAACGCCTCATGATCCTCGATCTGCACCGACAGAGCCTGTCGGTCACCGCCATCGCTCGCCGGACCGGGCGTGATCCGAAGACCGTCCGCAAGTACATCGAGCGCGGCCTCGAACCACCCACCTACGGCCCGCGCCAAGCCGGACACCCGAGCAAGCTCGCGCCCTACCTCACCGACCTGCGCGAGCGCGTCACCGCCTTCCCCGATCTCAGCGCCGTGCGCCTGACCCGCGAGCTGCGCGAGCGCGGCTACACGGGGGCCTACACCGCCGTTTAACGGTTCATCGCCGCGGATCCGGCCGCCCGAGGCCAAGCCGTACGAGGTCCGGTTCGAGACGCCGCCCGGCCAGCAGGCTCAAGTCGACTTCGCCCGCTTCGTCGTCACCCTTACGGATGCGCCAACCACGGCCTGCATCGTCTCGCTGTTCTCGCTCGTGCTCGGCCATTCCCGGCACATCGAGGCGCGCTTCGTCCTGCATCAGTACCTGCAGACGCTGCTGCGCTGTCACATGCAGGCGTTTGCCGCCATCGGCGGCGTGCCGATCGAGATCCTCTACGACCGCATGAAGACGGCCGTTACCGGCGAGGAGGCGGACGGCCATATCGTCTACAATCGCTCGCTGCTGGCACTGGCCAAGCATTATGGCTTCCTGCCACGGGCCTGCCGGCCCTACAGGGCCAAGACGAAGGGTAAGGTCGAGCGACCCTTTTCCTACATCCGTCAGGACTTCTTCCTGGCCCGCTCGTTCCGGGACCTCGACGATCTGAACGCCCAGCTCCAAGCTTGGTTCGACACCGTCGCCAACGTCCGCCTGCACGGCACCACGCAACGGGTCGTCTCGGAGGCCTTCGCCGCCGAGCAGGTCGACCTGCAGCCGCTACCCGCCGTGCCCTTCGACGCCTTGCTCAAGCTGGAACGGCGCGTCAGTCACGACGGCTTCGTCTCGATCGGTGGCAACTACTACAGCGTGCCGGATCGGACGCGGCGGGTCGTCGAAGTGCACCAGTTGCCGGACACGATCCGCATCCTCGATAGCGGCCGGCTCGTGGTGAGCCACGCGATCCTGGAGGGTCGGCGACAGACCGCGTCGATCCCGACCATCGGTAGGGAGGAGCTGCCCGGGCCATGCGACACGGCCATCCCGACAGCCCGCCGATCGGCCGTCGTGGCGATCACGTCGCCCAGCGCTCGCTGGCTGTCTACCAGGCCATCGGCGAACGGCTCGCCACCGGGATCGGAAGTCGGTCGTGAGCCGCGCCACCTCCCATGCCACCACCACCCTCGACAGAATCAAGCACAGCCTCGTCGGCCTGCGCATGCCGCGGGCCCTGGAGGTGCTCGACGCCACAGTCCGACGCAGCGAGCAGGGCGAGATCGACGGCATCGCGGCCCCCGACGAGATCCTGACCGAGGAACTCACGCTGCGCGAGAACCGCCGGGCTGGTCGCCCGCCCGACCACGATCAAGACGCTGGCCGGCTTCGACTTCACCTTCCAGCCCTCCCTCGACCGGGAGCGGATCATGGCGCTTGCCGAGCTGACCTTCATCGACCGGGCCGAGGTCGTCCATCTCCTTGGTCCGCCCGGCACCGGCAAGAGCCATCTCTCCACGACGCTCGCCGTCGAAGCGGTGAAGGCCGGGCGCAGCGTGGTGTTCTCGACGATGGCCGATCTGATCGCCTCGCTGGCCAAGGTCGAGCGCGACGGCGTGTTGCGCGAGCGGATCCGCTATCTCGGCCGTGCCTCGCCCCTGGTCGTGGTCGAGATCGGCTACCTGCCGGTCGTCCCGGGTGGAGGCAACCTGTTCGTCCAACTCGTCAACGCGCGCTACGAGCGGGGCGCAATGATCCTGACCTCGAATCGCGGCTTTGCGGAATGGGGTGAGGTGTTCGGCGATCCCGTCGCGGCCACGGCCCTGCTCGATCGTCTGCTGCACCACGCCGTCGTCGTTCAGATCGAGGGCGCGAGCTACCGACTGCGCCAGCACGGCGACCTCATCCCCGAGCACGTGCGCTCGAAGGCGCTCATCACGCCGCCACCGGTTCCACGTCGCCGCGGGCGGCCACCAAGAAAGGCAACGCACGATCACATCGCCGGCTGATCACCGACCACCACCGAACCCGCCGGATGGGGATTTTGAAAGCCCGCTTTTGCGGAGACTTCGGCGCCCGTTGACAGGAGGAAAGGGGGGGGAAGGGATTATGCCCGACAATTATACCGGCCTGAAGATCGCGCCGCGCGGCTTCGATGTGGCTTCTAACAGCCGCCGAACAACGCGCGCCCGCCCGCGGCCAGACAACGCCAGCACCTCGAAGATGAGCCCGCACGCGTCGATCCAACCGGTAGACTACATCCCGCACCGGCCTCATTAAACACGCCTGAGATGGTACCGCAGAAGCTGAGGCGGCCTTGTATCCCGGGAGTCTAAAAGGCGATGATGAGAAATATGTGCTCCTAAGCATATAAGTACGCAAAATGCACCGATTTTCATCTGTGGATCGATCGAATAGGGAGACAGGATCGCTATCGCGCCTCTCACCAGAAGGGTGCGCCGCTGATTGTCGAGCGCTTTTTCGTGTCAGCCAACCCGCTTTCTTTCAGGGGCCCTGAACTTGACATCCGTTCCATATATAGCCTTATAATCAAATTATTGGACTATGAACTATTGACAAAGGTATATTGCCAAATTTAGATCATTTTGGAAAAGAAGGCGCACTAAGTATAGCAACATGCGTTGCTGGTAGGTCAGAGAAGAATATGATAGAGTTTGAATATAGATCAAAATTAAACTTTATAACTGTTTCTAAAAAATCAGATCATAGACAATCCATCGAAGATATCCGCGGATGAACAAGACCAAAATCGAAGCCAGTCATGGCTTCGATTTTGGCATCGCTGCAGAGCGCGTATTTACGAGTCAAGGGGTCCAGATGCCATGACTATTTCCGAGGCGATGCGGACAAACAAAGGATTGGGACCAGGATTTCATTTCCTGCGACACGCACTTGCGCTTATCATTCTTATTTTTCATTGCCGATATATGGTTACGTTCGGAAGCGACGGTGGGGCGACAGCCCTCGTCACCAGCAATGGCGGCGGATATGTACCACGCAATTTCGATCTCGCCACCCTCCGGGAACCGTTCACTTATGCTCTCGTCGGCGGGTTTTTCGCGCTGAGCGGGTTTCTCGTGACGGGAAGCGCCTTCCGGAATCCCGACATTAGGATATTTTTTGCCAATCGTCTTTTGCGCATTATTCCCGCACTGAGTGTCGAGGTAACGCTCTCGGCCTTGGTGCTGGGGCCCATCGTCACCAACTTGCCGTTAGCGTCGTATTTCTCCGATCCTCAAGTTTTGAGATATTTTGGAAACATCTTGGGATTTGTGACATATACACTTCCTGGTGTTTATGTCGACAACCCCTGGTCCGGAATCGTTAACGGCAACCTTTGGACATTGCCGCCAGAGTTCTGGTGCTATGCGATCATGCTTGTCGCGCTCACGATCGGGATGAAAATCTCGCCGCGCCTGTTCCTTATTGGGACCGCACTAACAATTTCGATTTGGACTATAGTCGATACCTACGATCAAACGCTATTTCCGATTCGATTTGATAGAACCCACTTTGTATCTCCATTTATCGTTCTGCTTTTCTGCGTGGGTGCGTGTTTTTATATAATTGGAGATAAAATTGTCTTATCTTTCCCACGATTCTTGGCTGCCGGAATCATCTATTACGCGATGATTCAAATCAGGATCCTCAGTCCGCTTTGCGCTATCCCATTAGCCTATTGTACCCTTTACGTCGGATTTAGAAGCTTCGAGTGGTTTGATAAGATTGTCACCAGCGATCTTTCCTACGGCATATACCTCTATGGATGGCCAATATCGCAAGCGGTCGTTCATTTTGTTCTGCCATCTCTCCTCAACGAACCTATCCTTGTCCGACTGTTGATTATCGAGTCTCTAAGCGTTCTCTCAACGGTCATATTTGCGGCACTGTCTTGGAAATTCATAGAAAAACCGTTCCTGAAACTTAAAAAGTATTTTAACGCGCGAAGGACTGTCATCAAGTCCGATCTTGTATTGATAGATAGCCGAAAGTCGGTCGGCCCCGGAACGTGAGGATTAGGTGGACCACGCGCGGGCCGACCGGCGAGGGTCATGGCCTTCGAACTCAGGCGCCTGCACTGCAAGAACCGGATGCAGGTCTGAAACGAAAGGTCGTGGAGGGGACCACGATCTTTTCCTTTTGCGGGCGACGCCAATAAGGGTTTGCCTCATAGATACGGTGGAGAAGAGTTTCCTGATCACGCTTCTCCGCCCGCTATCACCTCCGTTCTACCGACCTGCGCCGTCCGCAAAGCGAACGATGCCGGACCGGTGCTGCGCGTAGAAGATCGATAGCGTGACTGTTACAGCCCACTCAGAAACCGCCGCACCTTTGCAGAGCCGCCGTCGCTAAGAGTCAGGGACAAAACCGATTGAGTTGTGTCCTGCAGATGAGGACACAGGCGAGCGTTGTGAAGGCGAGGTGGAGGTCGGCGCGTCGCTCGTAGCGGATGGTCAGTCGGCGGAAGCGGGCCAGCCACGCCAGGGTTCACTCGACGATCCAGCGATCGAGCATCAAGGGGGACGCCGCCGAGCAGCGCGCGCAGCGTCGTCCTCAGGACCCGAACAGGCTGAAGTGCGGTGTCTCGCCCCCCGGCTCGACCGCGACCGTGGCGGTGCGGCCCGAGACCAGGCGGGTCTCGTCGGACACGCCATCCAGCTTGATCCGCACCGGGATGCGCTGGGCCAGCCGGACCCAGGCAAAGGTCGGGTTGACGCTGGCCAGCAGGTTGGACCCGGCGGTCCGTTCGCGGTCCTCAATGCCGCCCGCGAAGCTCTCGACGTGACCGGTGATGTCGCTTCGCTCCCCCATCAGCCGGACGCTGGCCTTGTCGCCCACATGGATGCGCGGGAGCTTGGTCTCCTCGAAATACCCCTCGACCCGCAGGGTATCGCTGTCGATGAGCGCCATCACCCCGCGCCCGGTGGTGACGTAGCTGCCGGGCCGCAACTCCATGTTGGTGATGCGCCCGTTCACCGAAGCCTTCACCGCGGAGCGGTCGAGGTTGAGCTTGGCGAGGTCCCGGTCGGCCACCGCCTGCCCGTACGCCGCCTTGGCCTCCAGGTCGGCCGCCCGGGCCGCCTCGACCCGCTGCTGGGACGCGGCGGCGTCGCTGAGCTTCTGGTAGCGGACGTCGTCCGCGGCGGCGCGCTCGGCGGTCGCCTGCTTGCCCGCGACCATCGCTTCCGCCTGGCGCAGGGCCAAGTCGAAACGTTCTGGGTCGATGCGGAACAGCACGTCGCCCCGTTTCACCACTTGATTGTCGGACACGAGGACCTCGGTGACGAGGCCGGACACGTCGGGCGCCACCGCCACCACGTCGGCCCGCACGCGGCCGTCCCGGGTCCAGGGCGCCTCCATGTAGTAGTCCCACAGGGCCAGGCCGACGACGGCGGCGGCGGCGGCCATCGCGAGGGTGACGAGCAGGCGGAACGAGAGGGTGAGGAACCGTGTCATGGGATGAGCCGGGCGATGACGAGGAGGGCGAGGCCGAGCAGGACGACGTGCGAGCCGATGGCGAAGGCCGGGTGGTGCCAAGCGGAGCGGCGCAGGCGGGGCGGGAGAACGGACATGGGCGTCACGTCGTGGCGAACGGAACGGCGATGGCGACGACGGCGCCCAGCAGGACGACATAGAGGGCGAGGTCGAACAGCGGCCGATGCCAGACGAGGTGGTAGAACCCGATCCGGGCGAGAAGCCACCGCAGGGGCAGGCTGACCGCGAAGGCGAGCAGCATCCAAGCCGCCAGGCTCGGCACGAACACGCCGTAGAGATCGAGTTCCCCCGTCATGACGCGAACTCCGGATGCGTGAGGGTGGGCAGGGTCGGGCTGTATGGTGGCGCGTCCGGGAACAGCCCACGCCGGATGCCGACGAGGCCCATCAGCGCGGCCCGGCCCGGCGCCCGTCGCGCGTCAGCCGAGACGGCGTCGAGCGCCCCGTCGACGGAGCCGAGCAGTTCGGCTGCGGGCGTCCCCGGCTCGGCCTCGAAGTGCCGCGCCAGCGCGCCGAGAAGCGCCTCGACGGCTGCCCGCGCCGGCTGCGACAGCCGTCGTCGGTCGCGCCGCACCTCCACGACGTTGATGCCGACGCGAACCTCGGCGAGGAGGTCGGCGGTCCATTCCGCGTCTTCGGACGGGAGCGCGGCGAGACGCGGCGCGATCAGGCCGACCCGATCGAGCATCAGCGCCGCGAGTTCAAGGCCGTTCTGCGCCCCCTGGCGTCGGGCGGCGCGGGCGAGGCTGCGGCGGTTGATGGCCCGCAGACGTCGCGCCGACCAGCCGGCGCCGACCGAGCGCACGAGGCGCGTGACGATGGCGGCCACCCACATCCCCACGATGACCGCGACGGAAGAATTGGCGAAGGCCGCAAAGTCGCCCGTATAGCTGCCCTGGATGGCGATCATCGCCGAGCCGTTGACCGCCGCACCCATCGCAAGGGGCGCAGTCTTCGGTTGGGCCATGAACACCCCGCAGGTCAGCAGGGCCGGTGCCAGGGCCAGGGCCAGCATCTCGAATGTGGTCGCGAGCGGCAGGACTGCGAACAGGTAGGCCCCGGCCCCGAGGGCACCGAGAATCGCCGAGTTGGCGAAGCTGACGATGAACGGTGCCGGATCGTCTTGGGCGGCGAAGAAGCTGCACCCGACCGCCGCCATCATCGGAGCGGCCGAGCCGCTCGGCCATCCGGTCGCGATCCAGATCGCGCAGGTGACCAGGATGGTCAGGAACACGCCCATCGCCGAGAGCAGCGCCATGCCGTGATCGCGGTGTCGGATCGTCCGTACCGCGGCAGTATAGCGGAAGGTCAGATTCTCGGTGGCAGGGGTGCCGTCGGCGATGTGCTGCTGCAGGATGCGGGCATCCTTGCGCAGGTCGATGAAGTCGCGAAGGCGCGCGAGAAGGCTCGCCAGCACGAGGGCATCCCATGTCGGCCGCGCGCCGAGCCCCGGTTCGAGGGCGTCCGCTTCGGCCTTGAGGCGATCGGCCACGGCCGGTTCGGTGGTCCCGGACGCGAGCCAGGCGGCCATGTCGTCGAGGAGGGCTCGCAGGCGCACCGGCAGCGCGTTCGCCCGCTGCAGCGTCTCGATGCGGTCCGAGACCGCCGAGGCGATGGGCAGAAACATCAGCATGTGCTGGCGCAGGGTCGCCATGGCGTCGGCCGAGCGCTCGGCACCGGTCATGTCGTAGCGCAGGGGCGTCGCCAGGGCGTCGAACGCAATGGCGTCCGAAGCCAGCTTCAGCCGCGTCGCCTGCGTGTCCGCCGCGGCGCGGGTGCGGCCGAGGATGTCGACGACCCAGCCCCGGGCGCCCTGCAGCCACAGGTCGAGCCGGCCGGAGATGACCGGCGCCACCGACTGCGGCAGCACCACCGTGTTCACGAGGCTGGCGCAGAGGATGCCGAGGGTGATCTCCTCGGACCGGGCCACGGCGGTGTCGAACATCGAACCGGGGTTGCCGACGGACGGGAAGCCGATCAGCGCCGCCGTGTAGCCGCCGAGCATCATCAGGTAGCTGCGCGGGGTCCGGTCGAGCAGGGAGAAATACAGGCAGGTCGCGACCCAGGTCGCGATGGCCAGCGTCAGGAGTTCCGGAGCGTTCACGAGGTTGGGCACGAGCGCGACCGTGACCGCAGCGCCGAGCAGGGTGCCGAGCACCCGGTAGAGCGCCTTGGAGCGCGTGGCGCCGGCGAGCACCTGACTGGTGATGTAGACGGTGCCGAGCGCCCAGTACGGGTTCGGCAGGTCGATCCAGAACGCGAGGAACAGGGCCAGCATGGCGGCCCCGAAGGTCTTGAGCGAGAAGACCCAGTCGCGCCAGCCCGGAAGGGTCATTCCGCGGCCTCGCCGTCCCGGGCCTCGCCGTCCTCGGGCTCGTGGTCACTGCCGACATGATCCTGGATGGCCCGGAACACCCGCAGGCCCGCTTCCAGATCGGCGGCGCTCACCTTCGAGAACACCGCCTCCCGGAGTCGCTCCAGGTCCGCCTCGATCCGGGCGACGACCGCCTGTCCGGCCGGCGTGAGGACCAGCACCTTCGCACGGCGGTCGGTGGGGTCCTCCCGGCGGGCGACGAGGCCGGACTTTTCCAGCTGGTCGAGGAGGCGCACCAGTGACGGCCCCTCGATGCCGAGCGCGTCCGCCAGGGTGTTCTGGCGCGGCTCGCCGCCCATGCGCGCGATCAGCACCAGCGGCAGGGCCCTGGCTTCGGAAATGCCATGTGTCTCGGTCGTCGCATTGGCGAGCCGCCGCCACTGACGCCCCGAAAGCAGCAGGGTGTGGGTGTAGGCCAGTCGAAGCTGGTGCAGGGTCTTGGCCGCCATTTCACGCCGTCCGGCCCGCCGCGAAGGAACGCATCCGACGATCTCACCAAGCCAATGATAGCAAGCTATCAATTAGTGAGCAATCATTCAAGGGTGGTCGATGCTCATCGGATGGTGGTCTTGAGGATTACGTCGATCGCCCGGTCATCGCCTGCGGCCGACGGCTGGCACCATGGGGTTTTCGCGATGTGCCTACCCTGCGCCGAGGGGGTGGCCGGTCCTGATGCGGCGCGGCACGCCCGTGCCCCGCATCTCCGCGAACGCGTCGCACACCCCGACGCCCTTCCGGCGGACGCCGCGCCCCGGCTGGCCCGGGAAATCCTGTCGCTGACCGGGGCGGAGCCTTCCGGTTGCCGGAGCCGTTTGGGTCTGCCGCCGGTTCCGGTGGCCCGCGCAGGGAACGCTCTCTGCGCCTCATGGCGCTCTACGGCGGCTGGCGCCTGCCAACGGCCTCGTTCCGGTCGCAGGGTGGAGGTAGAAGAGCCGGACCTTCCCCGCCGAAGGCGCCACCCGAGATCCTGCTCGCGTTCAAGCCCGGCGACGCCGGCCGCTACGCCAAGCAGGCCTGACCCCGTCCGGCAATCGGTCCGGTCTCAGCGGCCGGTCGAAATCCCTGCCGCTGGAGGCTCGGCGACGAGGTCCCGGATGCGCGTTCCGAGCGCGTCCGTCCGGAAGGGCTTCGTCAGGACCTGCATGTTCGGCCCGAGGAGCCCATCGCCGACCGCCGCGCACGCGGCGTAGCCGGTGATGAACGGCGCCTTCAGTTCGGATCGGCACGCGCGGGCCGCGTCGGCCATCTGCCGCCCGTTCATCCCGCCGGGCAGGCCGACATCGGTCACGAGCAGGTCGATGCGCGCCCCGGACTGCAGCACCTTCAGCCCTGCGACGGCGTCGGCGGCCTCGACCGTCGCGTAGCCCATCGCGCCGCGACGGGGCGGCGGGACCTCGCCGGGAAGGCTAGGACCGTCGCGGACATGGACGGCCCTTCGGCGCATCGGTGAAGGAAGGCGGCCCGGAAGAACGACGTCCGCCGAAGCGTGGCGTTCCGTCGTCGGGGGGCCTGGGCCGGAGACCCGATCCCATCCTCGCACGACCGTTGCTCTCGCGCCACGGTCGGGTGCCGCGTGCTGGTTGGCCGCGTGCAGGCGGAGCCGCGGGCGGAACCACTGCCTCGCTTGCCGCTTGGGTCCATGGGTTCGATCCGGTCGCCGTCCCTTGGCCCCGGAATGGGCACCATGATACCCATAATCCTCGCGAGCGTGTTGCCGGAACGGCCAGCCATCGCGCTTCGGTACGGAGCACACGATGAGCGAGTCCCCGGCGGTCCCGGCCCTGGCGACCCTGGCGACCGCGCGGGCCGGCAGGACGCAGCGACGCCTCGCGGTCGCCATCAGCCTCGTCTTCGGCGCCGTCACGCTCGCTCTGCTGCCATATGCGGCTCGGCCCATGGTGCCGATGCCGGGCTTCGTGCCCGCCTACCAGTCGGCCCTCATCGTGGTCTACGGGCTGACCACCTACCTGTTCCTCACCCAGTACCGCCGCATCCGCTCCGTGCCGCTCCTCGTGCTCGGGACCGGCAGCCTCTACGTGACGCTGGTCGTCCTCCTTCAGATGCTGTCGTTCCCGAACGTCCTCGCCCAGGGTCGCCTCCTCGGCGGCGGACCGGACACCACGACCTGGCTGTGGATCTTCTGGCACATCGGGCCGCCGCTCTTCGCGCTGCCCTACGCCATGCTGGAGGGCGACCGGCGCCCGCCGCAGGCCCCGCCTGATCGCGCCGGACGGATCGGCCTGGTCGCGGTCGCCGGGACCGTCGCGGCCGCCACACTCAGCGGCGTCGTGGCGGTCCACTACGTCCATCTCCTGCCCAAGTGCGTCGAGGGCGACAACTACTGGCCGCTCACGACCTCCGGCATCGGCCCGGGTGTGGTGGCCCTGACCGTCCTCGCGCTGGCAGTCCTGTGCTGGAAGACCCGCCTGCGCACCGTTCTCCAGATCTGGCTGGCCGTCTCCCTGCTCCTCCTGGTGTTCGACAACATGGTCACTCTGCCGGGCGCCGCCCGCGGCACGGTCGGATGGTTCGCCGGGCGGCTTGAGGCGCTGGTCGCCGGCTTGATCCTGCTCGGCGTCTACCTGCGTGAGGTCGGTTTCCTCTACGCGCAGGCTGAGGCCACGGCCGAGGAGCGCGAGGCGCGGCGGGCGGAGCTGCAACGCGCCCGCGACAACCTCGCCCTCGCGCTGGAAGCTGCCGAGATGGGCGACTGGGACCTCGACCTGCGCGCCGGCACGTCGCGCCGGTCCCCCCGGCACGACGCGATCTTCGGGCACCGCGAGCCGGTCGCCGCCTGGGACGTCGAGACCTTCCTCGGCCATGTCGCCCCGGAGGATCGCGACGCCGTCCGAACCGCGTTCGACGCCGCGGGCAGCTCGGGGCGCCTCGAGATCGAATGCCGCATCCGAAGGGCCGGCGACGGCGCGCCGCGGTCGGTCACGGTGCGCGGCAGGGTCTACCGCGACGAGCACGGCCAGCCCCGGTCGATGGCCGGCGTCGTCATGGACACGACGCGCCAGCGCGAGGCCGAGGAGCGCCTGAACCAGGCCCACAAGATGGAAGCCATCGGGCAGCTCACGGGCGGCGTGGCGCACGATTTCAACAACCTGCTCACGGTCATCGTGGGCAACCTCGACATGATCGTGCGCAAGCCCGACAACCCGCAGCGCGTGGAGCGCCTGGCCACGTCGGCGATGACCGCGGCCCGACGCGGCGCCGAGGTCACCGAGAAGCTGCTGTCGTTCTCGCGGCGCCAGGTACTGCGGCCGGAGACGGTCAACCCGAACAGGCTCCTCAAGGACTTCCAGGCGCTCCTGCAGCGCGCCGTCGGCGAGACCGTCGAGGTCCGGTTCGACCTCGACGCGAGCCTCGATCCCGTCCGGCTCGACCCAGGCCAGTTCGAGAGCGCGGTGCTGAACCTCGCGGTGAACGCCCGAGACGCGATGCCGGGCGGCGGCGTCTTGACGGTGAAGTCCTGCAACGGGCATCTCGACGCCCAGGAGATCCCGGATCGGCCGGACCTGCGGCCCGGGGCCTACGTGCTCGTCTCGGTCACGGATACCGGCCAGGGCATGGACGCGGCCACGCGCCAACGCGCCTTCGAGCCGTTCTTCACGACCAAGGATGTCGGCAAGGGCACCGGGCTCGGGCTGAGCCAGGTCTACGGCTTCGTGCGGCAGGCCGGCCGACCTGCCGCTCCTGAGCAAGCCCTACCGGCGGGACGAGCTCGCGAACAAGCTCCGGGTCGTCATGGGCTGAAGGTCCGCGGGTGCGCCCTCCGCAGGCACACCGGGAGGCTCACCGATGGCGACCTCCCGCATCGCCCGTTATGGATGCCGGGCGGTGCCCTCGGGCACCGGGGCCTCGAGCGTGAACACCACGCCGTCGGGGCGGTACTCGACGCTCGCCGTGCCGCCGAGTTCCATCGCCAGCGCCCGCTCGATCATGCGGGAGCCGAAGCCGCTCCGGACGGGCTTGGCCACGGTCGGTCCGCCGTGTTCCTCCCAGCGAAGCCAGAGGCGCGCCGGCGGACCGTCCTCGTCGAGGCCCCAGTCGAGGACGACCCGGCCGACATCGTTGGACAGCGCGCCGTACTTCACGGCGTTCGTCGCCAGTTCGTGCAGCGCCAGCACGAAGGCCAAGCTCGCGCGCGGCGACAGCCAGACGTGGGGACCGGCGACGGTGAAGCGCCGCGCGGCACCGTTGCGGAACGGCTGCAAGGCCCCCTCGATGATCTCGCCGAGGCTCGCCCCGCCCCAGCCCTCCCGCGTCAGCGCATCGTGGGCCGCGGCCAGCGACGCCAGCCGGGCGTCCAGCGTCTCGAGTGCGCTGTCCAGCGTGGCCGCGTTGCGAAGGGTCTGGTGGGCGATGGATTGCATCGTCGCCATCGAGTTCTTCACCCGGTGGGTGAGTTCTTCCGCCAGCAGGCGACGCTGCTCCTCGCCGCGCTTGCGTTCCGTGACGTCGATGGAGACCCCGGCCATGCTCTGGGGTGCGCCGTCCGGGCCGTAGAACGTCTGCCCGCGAATATGCAGCCAGCGCTCCTCGCCGGCCGACGTGCGCACGCGGTACTCGATGTCATAGTCGCCGTGCTCGGCAATCGACGAGCGCACCGCCTCCTGCATCCGCCCGCGATCCTCGGGCACGATTGCCCCGAGCAGGTCGTCGTAGCTGAATGCCTCGCCGACCGCGCGACCGAAATTCTCCTTGCAGATGGCGGATGCCTCCAGCCGCCGGTCGGCGAGGTCGAGGGTCCAAGTTCCGAAGCGCCCGGCCTTGAGGGCGAATCTCATCCGCTCCTCGATCCGGGCGAGTTCGTCCTTGCGCAGCGCGACCTCCTGCTCCAGCGCGTCGCGGTCGGCCTGGACGCGGGCCAGCTTCTCCTTCTCCAGCGTCACGTCGAACTGCGAGGCGAAGAAGTAGGTCAGGTCGCCGTCCCGGTCGAAGACCGGCGAGACCAGCAGCCTGTTCCAGAACCGCTCCCCGTCCTTCTTGTAGTTCAGAAGGTCGACCTCGATGGGCTCACGGCGCGCGATGGCGGCGCCGATCCGCGCCACGTCGGCCATGTCGGTCGACGGCCCCTGGAGGAAGCGGCAGTTCCGGCCGATGATCTCGTGGTGGGCATACCCGGTCAGCCGGGAAAAGGCGGCGTTGACGAAGACGATGGGGTTGTCCGGCTGACTAGGGTCGGTGATCAGCATCGGCATGCGCGTGGCACGCACCGCGGACACGAACGGGTCCGTGCTCGCGTCGCTCCGGGCGAATTCCGCCTCGAAACGCCTGCGTTCCTTCAGGTCCGTCACGGTCCGAACCCCCTTCCACGAATGCCCGAAGGCGTTTCTCGCCGTTACCCCCGGCGCGACGGTATCACAGGTCAAGCTTCCTGCGCACGCCGTCGCCGCGCTCGGGCGGCCCGCGGCGGCGGGAATTTCGCCGCATGCGGGGCGGGGTTGCGCCGTCGCAGCCTCGGACTGCGGCTGCGCGACGGAGATGGCCGGACCGTGTATCGCGCCAGTCTCGTGCTGTGCGGCGGCGATGATGATCAGGCCGTCATGTGCGGTGCAGCCTTGCCCGATTGCCGAGCGGGCATCGGCGCCGAGCGCGGGCAGGCCGTCAGGAGCCTCGGCACTTGGCCCGGCCCAAAACAGGGATCCGGTCACCCCCGCTTCGCGGGATACCACCGGGTTAGACCGAATAACGGTGGAGTTTGGAGCGGGCGATCGGGATCGAACCGACGACATTCAGCTTGGGAAGCTGACGTTCTACCACTGAACTACGCCCGCCAACATGAACAGCGTCCGGCGCGTTCCGGCACGTTCATGCGCGCTCACGATCTAGCAGCCGGACCGCGACGACGTCAAACGGATCGTTCCCGTTTTCCGCTCCGACGTCCGTGGCCACGCGCCCGATGGTGCCGGGCGCCCAGCCGTAGGGGTTCAGGCCACCCGCGACAGGCCGCTGGTCTGCGGCTTGCGGGTCTCGCGCGCGGAATCGTAGGCGCGGTTCCGCAGGGCCGTCTCGCTGGGCAATTGATCGATCACGGTGCCGGATTCGGCGTCCACCACTTGGAAGACGATCGCGCTGGTGTCGGTATCCTGGATATAGCGCGCCTTGCCGCTGGTCGTGCCGAGGTCGAGCTTCACCGCGGGCTCCAGCGCCGTCGAGCTCGGATGCGCCGCGAAGGGCTGCTCTGTTTCGGTAGGGGCAGCTGTGGCACCGAGGGCGTCGAGGCCCTGGGGTCCCGGCGGGGGGGCCGCCAGCGGGCGGATCTCCATGGCTGATCTCCTGCGATCCTGTGATCGGAGGATTCAGCCGATATGCTGCCTAAGCGTTCCTTAACGCTGAGCCGTCCTCCACCGCAGGCTGCCCGCCGATCGCGCATGCCGTGAAGATTGCGTTATCGCATCGACACGAATCTTTGCTGTTCTTGCGCCCCGTGTTGACGCGCGGCCCGGGACGGCCGCAGCCGCCGGCGGAGGGAGCCCCAGATGCGCTGGTTCTGCGCACTGCTGATGGTAGCGGCCACGTCGCCGCTGGCTGCGGCAAATCTCGGCGGCACGACGGCGAGCCGCGCGCGCTTCATCGCGCGGCACCGGTGCGCGATCGTGGAACGCCTGGATGCCATGCATCGGCCCGGCGCGGTCGAGGACGGGCGCAACCGCTTCATCGTCGTCGCGCTGCACGCGGAGCCGCAGCGCTACGTCCAATGCATCTTCGAAGACCCCGACACGCGGATGCTCTGTGAGGCGTCGTCCGGTGCCTACGGACCGGCAGGGGACGGCCGGCTGAAGCTCGACGCGTCCGCGCGGGCGGCCCTGCAGGCGCTGGGCTATGTCCAGGCGAGCCCCCGGGAGAACTTCTCCCGCTCGGTCGAACTCGGGCACCCGCCGGATTTCGCCATCGCGGCGGATCTGATGCTCGCGGCGTTGCACGACAGCTACGGCGCCCGTCCGGATTCGGTGATCGAGATCCAGGCCCCGCATGGTGGCGACCCGGTCGCCGCCTGCCGCACGCCCGAATCCTGAGCGGACCGGGCGTGCCGTCACCTCACTCGGCGGCGTCGACGTAGAGCTTCCCGCCCTCGGCCAGGAACTCCTGGGACTTCGCCTTCATGCCGGCCTCGGCCTCGGCCTTCGACATCGCGGGCGCCGCGCCCAGGACCTCGCCGGCCTCCTCCATCGCCAGCACCTCGGCGCGCAGGTCCTGCGTGATCTTCATCGAGCAGAATTTCGGCCCGCACATCGAGCAGAAATGCGCGACCTTGTGGGCGTCCTTCGGCAGGGTCTCGTCGTGGAACCGGCGGGCCGTGTCGGGATCAAGGCCCAGGTTGAACTGGTCCTCCCAGCGGAAGTCGAACCGGGCGCGGCTCAGCGCGTCGTCGCGGAGCTGCGCGGCCGGGTGGCCCTTGGCGAGGTCGGCGGCGTGGGCGGCGATCTTGTAGGTGATGACACCGGTCTTCACGTCGTCCCGGTCGGGCAGGCCGAGATGCTCCTTCGGGGTGACGTAGCAGAGCATCGCGGTGCCGAACCAGCCGATCATCGCGGCGCCGATGCCGGAGGTGATGTGGTCGTAGCCCGGGGCGATGTCGGTGGTCAGCGGGCCCAGCGTGTAGAACGGCGCCTCGCCGCATTCCTTCAGCTGCTTCTCCATGTTGACCTTGATCTTGTGCATCGGCACGTGGCCGGGGCCCTCGATCATCACCTGGCAGCCCTTGTCCCAGGCGACCTTGGTCAGTTCGCCCAGCGTCTCCAGCTCGCCGAACTGCGCGGCGTCGTTGGCATCCGCGATCGAGCCGGGGCGCAGGCCGTCGCCCAGGGAGAACGAGACGTCGTAGGCCCGCATGATGTCGCAGATCTCGTCGAACCGCTCGTAGAGGAACGATTCCCGGTGCCCGGCGAGGCACCAGCGCGCCATGATCGAGCCGCCGCGCGAGACGATGCCGGTGACCCGCCGGGCGGTCAGCGGCACGTGGGCGAGGCGCACGCCGGCATGGATCGTGAAGTAGTCGATGCCCTGCTCGGCCTGCTCGATCAGCGTGTCCTTGAACACCTCCCAGTCGAGCTTGAGCGGGTCGCCGCCGACCTTCTCCAGCGCCTGGTAGATCGGCACCGTGCCGATCGGGACCGGGCTGTTGCGGATGATCCACGAACGGATGTTGTGAATGTTGCGGCCGGTCGACAGGTCCATGACCGTGTCGGCACCCCAGCGGATCGACCAGACCAGTTTTTCGACCTCTTCCGCCGCCGAGGAGGTGACGGCCGAGTTGCCGATATTGGCGTTGATCTTCACCAGGAAGTTCCGGCCGATCGCCATCGGCTCCAGCTCGGTGTGGTTGATGTTGGCCGGGATGATCGCCCGGCCGCGGGCGATCTCGTCCCGGACGAATTCGGGGGTGATGAAGGGCGGTACCGCGGCGCCGAAGCTCTGGCCGTCGGCGAGGGTCGCCTCGGCGCCCTCCAGCATCTGCTCGCGGCAGGCATTCTCGCGGTGGGCGACGTAGATCATCTCCTCGGTGATGATCCCGGCACGGGCGAACTCGTACTGCGTGACCTTCTGGCCCGGCGCGGCCTTGCGGATGGTCCGCTCGGCGGGGCAGGGGGCCACGAGCTTGTCGCCGGCGAAACCGTTATCCTCGGGCTTCACCGCCCGGGGCTCGACGGCCGTGTAGCCGCGGGCCGCGATCCAGGGCTCGCGCACGCCCGGCAGACCGCCGCTGAGGTCGATGCGCGCGTCGGTCTCGGTGTAGGGGCCCGACGGGTCGTAGACCCGCACCGGCGCCTCCTTGGGGTCGGAGAGGGCGATCTCGCGGTAGGGCACGCGGATATCCGGCCGCCCGGCCGGGCTCGCATAGACCTTGCGCGATCCGGTGACCGGACCGGTGGTCACGGCCTCGGGGTTGCCTGTCACGTCCTTGGGGCGAACGGGTGCGTTCATCGTGGGCCTCTCCTCGTCCTGGAGCGGTCCGGTCCACACGATGGGTGAGATGAGAGAGCCGGCCGCGAGGCGCGCAGCCGCAGGTTCCCGTCCCTCCGCCGGTATGAGCCGGATCAGGTTCAAGGGTCAGGGCCGGATGCCCAATCTCAGCCCCCTGCGGGGCCCCCCTCGGAACGGTTCAAGACTCACGGTTGCCGCGGGCTTTGTCAATGCTGCGGAACGGTGCCGAACGACATCCGCGCACGAAGGTCTGATGATGGTCGGAGCCATCCCTGATTGCAGGATCGACGGATCAGACCGTAGGCAAAGGCTCTGTCACGTCCCGATTCCTCCCGCGGATTCG
The DNA here is from genome assembly GCF_022829545.1 of Methylobacterium sp. J-030. Lineage (GTDB taxonomy): Bacteria > Pseudomonadota > Alphaproteobacteria > Rhizobiales > Beijerinckiaceae > Methylobacterium. The sequence goes on from NZ_JAKSYM010000133.1 coordinate 21,739, forward strand.
AATGCGCCTTCTCGCCGGCCTCGTGCTCGCGGTGCTCCTCCTCTACGGGCTGGCACTGGCCGGGCTCGCCCTGGGACAGCGCCGCTTCCTCTATCCCGGCGCCCATCGCGCGCCGCCGCTCGCGCCGGTGCCGCCGGGGGTCGAGCCGATCACGATCGCCACCGCGGACGGCGAAAGCCTCCATACCCTCTGGCGTGCGCCACGGCCGGGCTGCGGTATCGTGATCACCTTTCACGGCAACGGCTCCCGCCCGGAACCGCACGCGGCACGGTTCGCCGCCGGCCCCTGGCGGACGGCCGGTTGGGGCCTGCTGGCCCCGGCCTATCGCGGCTATCCGGGCTCGACCGGCAGTCCGAGCGAGGACGGGCTGATCCGCGACGGCCGCGCGGCCATGGCGGAAGCGGCGGTGCGGGCGCCGGGGGTGCCGATCCTGCTGCACGGCCATTCGCTCGGGGCCGCCGTGGCGGTCGCGGTCTCCGAGCATCGTTCCGCGATCGGCCTATACCTCGAAGCGCCGTTCGACTCGATGACCCGCACGGTGCGGCTGCATGTCCCGCTGGCCCCGTCCTGGCTCCTGCGCGACACCTACCGCTCGGATCTGCGCATCCGATCCGGGACGGTGCCGGTGCTGATCGTCCAGGGCCGTGACGATCCGGTGGTGCCGGCCAAGCTCGCCCTGGCGCTTGCCGCCGCGGCCGGTCCCCGGGCGCGGATCCCATTGCTGCCGGGCGATCACATCTCCGTCCTCGGCCTCGGGGATCAGGAGGCGGAGGCGCTGTTCGGCGCGCTCGTCGGCGGGGGCTGCGCGCGGGCCGAGACGACGGGATAGCGGGCGGATGAAGGAGGTCGTGCGTGGTCGGACGGCGGTCCCGGCGCTGGAGCGCCGATGATCCCGATCAGGTGAGCGGTAACCCCCGCCCGGACCCGGCCTGCCCGCTCTGCGAGCGGCCGATCCCGCCCCGCGCGCGGTCCAGCCTCCATCACCTGACGCCCAAGCTGAAGGGCGGCACCCATCGCGGCACCGTGCGGCTGCACCAGATCTGTCACTCGGCCATCCACGCCCGCTACAGCGAGGCCGAGATCGCCAAGCGGCTCACCGACGTGGAAGCGCTGCGGACCGATCCGGAGATCGCCCGGTTCCTCGCTTGGGTCCGCGGCAAGCCCGACGATTTCCACGCCGCCACGCGCATGACCCGCGACCGGCGAGCGTCCAGGCGCAAAGCTTGAGAGCCTGTTCGACTGGAACGAAGGTGTTCCATGTCGCGTGGGCAAATCGTGTGGTGGTTTCGAAAGGTCGGAACCCAGCCCTTTCAAGGGTTTCCCGGTAGCCGTTGAGGTGAAGTTCCCGTCCTGTCAGGCGCTGGATTATCGCGCCCTGTGCGCTGCCGTCGTCCGTGCGAGCGCAACCGAAGCGATCCAGGGGGGCGCACGCTCACCGAGGTCGCGCGGCCCTGGGTCGCTTCGCTGCGCGCGCGATGACGGCGAGCGGTCGCGGTCAAGTCCCGCGTCAAGCACCCTGAAAGGGCTGGGTCGAGACTTTTTGTGGGTCCAGGGCGGCGCCTTGGAGACCCTCCCAAGGCCGGAGATTCCAGGGCTCCGCCCTGAGCACCCGCCAAAGTGAAGAACCCTCTGGAAATCTGGGAGCACCGATAGAACAGGCTTCGATCGACGGATCTTTACCGACTGTTCGCCATGTGGGCAGGTCGGTTGCCGTTCGAATCTTGCCGTCAACCAGAAAGGCTCCAGGATCATCCCGGTATCGAGGATGTGATGATGGCCGGGGCAGGGGACGCACGGGATCGACTCGCCTGGGTCGATATCGCCAAGGGGATCTGCATCCTCCTGGTTGTGATGATGCACGCCGTGACGGGCACGGGTGAGGCCATGGGCGGCGAGGGCTTCCTCCACCCGGTGGTCGCCTTCGCCAAGCCGTTCCGGATCCCGGACTTCTTCCTGTTGTCGGGCCTGTTCCTGGGCCGGGTGATCGACCGCGACTGGCGCCTCTTCTCCGATCGGCGCGTGATCCATTTCGCCTACTTCTACCTCCTGTGGCTGGTGATCCAGTCGGGGGCCCGATACGGGAAGATCGTCGGCGACGGTGGCCCGGCGGACTTCGCGATCCATCTCGGGCATGCCCTGATCGAGCCCTATTCCAGCCTGTGGTTCATCTACCTGCTGGCGGTGTTCTCGGTGGTGACCAAGGCGCTGCGCCGCGTGCCCGGCGGCATATTGTTGGCCGCGGCCGCGCTGTTGCAGATCGCCGACATCCACAGCGGCTCGACCGTGATCGAGGAGTTCTGCGCGCGCTACGTGTACTTCGTCGCCGGGTACCTGTTCGCCGACCGGATCTTCGGCCTGGCCGACGCGGCGCGGCGGAATCTCGGGCCGGCGCTCGCCGGCCTCGCCGTCTGGGCCGCCGTGGAGGGATGGCTTACCCTGACACCCGCGACGGAGCCCGCTCATCCGTCTCCAGCGAGTCTGCCGCTGGTGAGCCTCGCCCTCGGCGCCGCCGGCGCGCTGGCGATCGTGGTGGCCGCCGTCCTGATCGGCCGGACGGGCGGCCACGTCGCCGAGGCGATCCGAACCTGCGGGCGACGCTCGATCGTCATCTACCTCGCGTTCTCGCTGCCGATGGCCGCGACACGGGAGATCCTCGTGCGCACCGGGCTCGTCGCCGATATCGGCGCCGTCAGCCTGATCGTCATGGTGGTCGCGGTGTTGCTGCCGCTCGCGCTGGAACGGCTGGTGCGTGGCACGCCGCTGAACGTGCTGTTCGTCCGACCCGCCCGCTTCCATCTCGCGCCGGCTCGTGTGCGGGCGAGGCCGGTCCTCCAAGCGACCTGACGGGTCGGCTCAGCCCTCGAAGGCGATGCCGATCCGACGGCTCCGCCGCCACGCGACGGTAGCGGGCCGTGGATCGCCCCCCGCCGTGAGACGCAGGGGAAATCGATCGGGTACCGGCTGATCGTCCTCGACCTCGATCTGGGCGCCGGTCTCGTTCGCGTCCCAGACCAGGCAGCCGACCTCACCGCGGGCGAGGAGCAGGGCGCCGAACGTGAAGGCGTTCCGGCGAAACGTGCCGCGGCGGTCCTCCGTCATGAACCTCTCCTCAACCGCGCCCGCCCGCGGAGCCGGGCCTTGCGGCCTGGGACCATGGCGGACGGCAGTTAACAGGCCGAATACGGTCGACGCGTGTACCCTGTCGGGAAAGATCAATACTCGTCGCGGTAATCTCGGCGACGCCGCGGCGCCGGCTCGTCGTCATCGTCGTAGGGGCGGCTCACCGGCGGGCGGTCATAGCTGCGATCATAGCGGTCGTCGCCGCGGCGGCGATCGTAGTCATCGTCCCGGTAGCGATTGTCCGACCCGCCTGCGGAGATGCGCGGCGCATACCAGCAGCTCTTCGGCTGGCCCGGGGCCGGATCGCCGAAGGTCTGGGCGTTGCAGGGGATCACCCCGCCCTGCGGGAATGGCCGGCCGTTGGTCCGGCCGGGGACACCGTAATAGACATTGGTGGGATAGGGCATCCGGCAGACGCCCCCGTCCTGCGCGCAGGCGATCAGGTTCACCGTGTCGAGCTGATAGCCGTGGGCCGCGGTGAGCCCGATCAGGCCCATCCCCAGCGCGCCGGCCGCGACGATCCGACTCCGCACGTCCCTGATTCCCCCGTGATGCGGGGCCCGATTAATCCGGATGGCGGCTTTCGGCCAGAGGCCGCGCTCGCTATGGCGTCGGCCGATGGGATCGATCGCGCCGATCGGGCGGATCGATCGGCAGGAGAACGTCGCGCTCCGGTTGATGCCGGACCGCGTCGTGTCGGGAGGGTTGAGTGAGAGATTCGTCCGCGCATGAGCTTCTGCTGTTGAGCGCGTTGCAGGAATGCCGGATCGAACTCGCGGCGGCACGTCAGGGCGAGGCGGACCGGGCCGCCGTCCGGGGCGAGCTCGAGGCCGCTTTGCAGCGCGAGGCGGCTCTCAGGGGTGAACTCATCCTGGAACGCGAGCGCACGGAGGCGGTCCGTCTCGTTCTCCAGGCGCTGCTGATGAGCCTCCGGCGCTTCGGCCTGCGCCGCCGCCTGTTCCTGTCGCGCATCGCCCGGCTCGGCCGGGAGACGCCGGATGCCGGTCCGCAATCGGCCCGGCACGCGGTCATGCTCGTCGAGGCGCGGCGGGTGATGGGCGTGGCGCAGTCTCCGGACCCGGCCCCCGGGCCATAGAGGTTGACGCGTCCTTAACGGATTGGCGAGCCTTCTCGGCCAGCATCACCCCGATGCGGTCACAAACGGATTCGACAAGGCGTGCGCGCGGCGGCCCTTGTCCTTCCTGTATCGGGGCCGAAGCCGCGGCAGGGTGCGTGACGACCGTGCGGCGTCGCCCGGGATGGGCGCGCCGGTCCGGATCAATCGAAGACGGGATGCATGGCCAAGGAGCGGGGCAGGATCGAGCCGAACTTCGACGTGTCGGAAGGGCGCGCGCGGGATCGCGGCGACCTCGACCTGCGCCTGTCCCGTGAGGACCGGCCCGGACCAGGAGAACGCGTGGCGAATCGAGCGGGTGGGCCGGCACGCAAGCCGGCGAAGGTTCCGGCGCGTTCGGCGGGTGCGGGTCGGAAGCGGCGTCGGCGCTCGTGGTTTGGCCGGATCGTCTACGGCACGGTGGTGCTCGGCCTCTGGGCCGTCATCGGGCTCGCCGGGCTCATCGCCTACCACGCCTCTCAGCTCCCGCCGATCGACCAACTCGCGATCCCGAAGCGCCCGCCGAACATCGCGATCCTCGCGAGCGACGGCTCGCTGCTCGCCAACCGCGGCGAGACCGGGGGCCGGGTCGTCTCGATCAAGGAATTGCCGCCCTACCTGCCGCGCGCCTTCGTGGCGATCGAGGACCGGCGCTTCTACCAGCATTTCGGCGTCGATCCGGTCGGCATCCTGCGGGCCGTCGGCCAGAACGTGACCCGGCGCGGCGTCGCACAGGGCGGCTCGACGCTGACCCAGCAGCTCGCCAAGAACCTGTTCCTGACGCCCGAACGCTCCGCCTCGCGCAAGATCCAGGAGGCGATCCTCGCGCTCTGGCTGGAGCACAAATACACCAAGGACGAGATCCTCGAACTCTACCTGAACCGCGTCTATTTCGGCGCTGGCGCCTACGGCGTCGAGGCGGCGGCGCAGCGCTATTTCGGCAAGCCCGCACGGGAGGTGAACCTCGCGCAGGCGGCGATGCTCGGCGGCCTCGTCCAGGCGCCGTCGCGGCTCGCCCCGAACCGCAACCTGCCGGCTGCCCAGGCCCGCGCCGCGCAGGTGCTCGCCGCCATGCAGGAGCTCGGCTTCGCCACCGCGCAGGACGTGAAGGTGGCGCTCGCCCAACCGGCCAAGCCCGCCAACGCCCGCGGCGGCGGCTCGGCCAACTACGTCGCCGATCTCGTGATGGACGTGCTCGACGATTACGTCGGCAAGTTCGACACCGACATCACGGTCCAGACCACGGTCGATACCGGCCTGCAGGCCGCCGCCGAGCGGACCCTGACCGAGGAGCTGAACGCCAAGGGCGCACGCTTCAATGTCGGCCAGGGCGCGCTGGTGTCGATGCGCCCCGATGGGGCGATCCGCGCGCTGATCGGCGGCCGGGACTACGCGCAGAGCCAGTTCAACCGTGCCACCACGGCCAAGCGCCAGCCCGGCTCCTCGTTCAAGCCGTTCGTGTACCTGACGGCCGTGGAGCACGGTGCCACCCCCGACACGGTGCGCGACGACGCGCCGATCCGCATCGGCAATTGGGCACCCGAGAACTACTCGCACCGCTACGAGGGCCCGGTCACCCTGCGCACGGCGCTCGCGCATTCCCTCAATACCGTGGCGGTGCGCCTCGGCCAGGAGGTCGGCCCGAAGGCGGTGGTGCAGACCGCCCAGCGGCTCGGCATCACCTCGCCGCTCCAGGCCAACGGCTCGATCGCGCTGGGCACCTCCGAGGTAACGCTGCTGGAGATGGTCGGCGCCTACGGGGCCTTCGCCAACGGCGGCACCGGCGTGATCCCCTACGTGGTCACCGCCGTGAAGGGCCAGGACGGCAAGGTGCTCTACCGGCGCGCCGAGAGCGGGCTCGGCCGGGTCATGAGCGCCGATGCCGACGGCATGATGAACGCCATGATGCACGAGACCTTCGTCAGCGGCACCGCCAAGAAGGCCGACATCCCGGGCTGGGACCTCGCGGGCAAGACCGGCACCACCCAGGATTACCGGGACGCGTGGTTCATCGGCTTCTCGGGCAGCCTCGTGACCGGTGTCTGGCTCGGCAACGACGACGGCGAGCTGACCAAGAAGGTGACGGGCGGCAACCTGCCGGCGGACATCTGGAAAACCTATATGACCCAGGCGCTCAAGGGTCAGAACCCCGTCCCGCTCCCCAATATCAACCGCTGGCGCAGGGCACCGGAGACGACCGCATCCGTGGCGAGCGCGGGCCAGGAGGCGCCGGGCGGGATCCTCGGGCAGATCTTCGCGCCGGAGGCTCCGGCGCCGCGCCCGGCCGCGGTGGCCCGTCGGGCGCCGAAGGATGATCGCAACTTCATCGAGAAGCTGTTCGGGATCGGCGACTGAGGGTGGGCCCTCTCCGGGGCCCGGATTGCCGCCGCGCCGTCCTCTGCATCGCGTCGGACTGTGCGCGGTGAGGCCGACAAGCTGCGCCGCGGCGCCGATCGGCAATCGACCAAGGCCGAGGTGTACTGGTTTCGTTGGGCGACATACCGGTTTCGCGCAACCTAAGTAACGTTGTTTAAAATCTTTAGGTGGCAGCCTCGGTACCGATCACTGATCCGGCGACGCACGTGCGTTCGACCGCAGCCGTATCGACGCGATGTCCATGGTCCTGCGATCGACCGTATCAGCGATGCGCGCGCCTTTCGCGGTCCCGGCCTCGCGCCTGACCGGTGCCGCAGGTGCGATCCTGCTGCTGTGCCTGACCCTGCTCGGCCTGTATCTCTGTGTCGATCTGCGCGACATCGCTTGGCAGAACGCGCGGTGCAACGCCCGCACATTGCTCTCGGTGATCGAGGAGGGCGTCGGACACAACATCAAGGCCTACGACCTGTCCCTGCGCGCCGCCACGCGGGCGGCGAACGAGCCGGACGGGACGCCCCTGGTCACCGAACTCCGACGCTTGGCGGCGTTCAATGCCGCCGCCATCGGGACGGGCCTTGGTCCGATCGCGGTGACGGATCGGGAGGGGCGCGTGATCGCGACGAGCGACCCGGGCGCCCTGCCGCTGCAGGATCTGAGCGCCCTGCCCGAGTTCCAGGCCCTTCGCGCGACGCCGGATGCCGGTCCGATCCTGACGGGGCCGAGCCGCTCGCCGCTGACCGGGCGGCAGATCATCCGTATGGCCCGGGCGGTCGAGCGGCCCGATGGATCGTTCGGGGGGATCGTCGCCGGTTCGCTGGACCTCGGTCGGTTCCACGCCCGCTTCGACCGGCTGCGGTTCGATGACGGCCTGATCGTCAACGTGTTTCACCAGGACGGCACGCTGCTGATCCGCGTGCCGGCCAAGCCCGATGCCGTCGGCCGCAGCATCGCCGGCAGCCCCGGTTACAGCGCCTACCGCACCAGCGAGCGCGGCGAGTTCCTCGGCCCCTCACATCTCGACGGCGCGATGCGCCTGTACAGTTTCGCCCATCTCGAGGATCTCCCGCTGATCGTCACGGTAGCCACGAGCGTCGAGAGCATCCGGGCGCACTGGATCTTCAAAGCGGTGATCATCGCCGCGCTGATCCTGTGCCTCAATATCCTGAGCTTCGGCTTCATGGTCCTCGTTCAGCGCGAAGTCGGTCGGCACGCCGCCGCCGAGGCGACCACCCGCAAGGCCAACGCCGCGCTCACCGTGCTGGCCCGGACCGACGGTCTGACCGGCCTGCCGAACCGGCGAAGCTACGACGAGCACTTCGCGGAGGCCTGGGATCAGGCCGCCTGTATCGGGGTGCCGCTCTCGCTGCTGATCATCGATGCGGACCACTTCAAGCAGTTCAACGACCGGTTCGGTCATCGCCGCGGCGACGACGTCCTCCGGGCGATCGCCGATTGCCTGCACCGGACCCTGCCGGCCGGCGGCCTGGGCTTCCGGATCGGCGGCGAGGAGTTCGTGGCGCTCCTGCCCGGCCTCGATGACCCGGAGGCGGCCGCCGTGGCCGAGAGCATCCGGCGGGCCGTGGTTGGCCTCCAGATCGCGCATGCGCCGGAATTCGGCGGCATCGCCACGGTCAGCATCGGCGTCGCGAGCGCCGACCCGGATTTCGATGCGGCACCCGAGGCACTGTTCGTATCAGCGGACGCAGCCCTCTACGCGGCCAAGATGGCCGGCCGCAATCGGGTTCGGACGGCAGCCTGGGCTTCACAGGCGCTGCCGGCAGCGGTGGCTTAGGCTACCCTCGGTCGAAGATGGATACCGGTCCGGCGCGGGAGCCCGTCAAGCCCAGCGCCGAGAACCGTTCGCTTTCGCAACCCGGTCGGCGCGGATCTCGCCGCGCCCACATCGTCGGACCCCGGAAGCTCAGAGCATCGGCAGCATCCGGGGCCGGGGACCCCGGGGGAAATGCGCGTCGATCATGGCGATTTCGGCAGACCCGAGATGCAGGTCGGCCGCACCGGCATTCGCCACGGCGCGGGCCGGACGCCCGGTCTTCGGAATCGTGAAGGTTCCGGCCATACGCGTCAGGAACGCGAGGGCGACCGCGTGCGGGGTCGTGCCGTGTGCCTCGGCGATCCCCGATAACACCCGGCCTCCCGCGCTGGCGGGATCGGGAAAATCGCCGCTGCCGAAGGGCGAGTAGCCGACCATGGCCACGCCATGCTTCTCGCACCAGGGCAGCACGGCGTGCTCGATCGCCCGCTCATTGAGATGATAGAGTACCTGATTGCAGGCGATGCGGTCCGGCCCGGCGATCGCGAGGGCCTGATCGAGATCCTCGACGTCGAAGTTGCTGACGCCCCACGACAGGATCTTCCCGGCCCGGCGCAGATCCTCGAATCCGGCGATCGTTTCCTCCAGGGGGTGCTGGCCGGGCCAGTGCAGCAGGTAGCTGTCGAGGCGGTCCGTGCGGAGCCGACGCAGCGAGGCCTCGCAGGCCCGCACGACGCCGCGTCGGGTTGCGTTGCCGGGCACCACCTTCGAGACGAGGAACGCCTCCTCGCGGCAATCCGCGATGGCCTCGGCGACGATCGCCTCCGCATCGCCGTACATCTCGGCCGTGTCGATGTGGGTCATGCCGGCATCGATGCCGGCCCGCAGCGCGGCGATCGCGTCGCCGCGGTCCGACCTGTCGATGTGCCACGTCCCCTGTCCGATCACCGGGACCGGGACGCGGGCTGCACCGAAGCTCCTGGCCTGCATGGCGTCGTTCCCTTCCCTGTCTCGGCGCTCTCGGGACACCGACCCGGCGATGGCGGCGGTATCGCGACCCTGCCGTTCCACGCCTTACTCGCGCCATCATGGATTGTTGAGCAAGGATTGGTGCGAGACGGCGGCGCTGCACTCTAGGCCAGTGTCCGCTGTCACGCGGCGCGAACCTGCCGAGCCCGCGTCGTCGGGTCGAAGCCGTGAAACCCGGTCCGGTGCGCGGCCGCTTGGTTGGCCATGCTGGAGTTGCGCCGATGCTGCCCGCCCATCGCCTGTTCTGGGTCCTGATCCTGCTGGCGGCCGCGGGGGCCGGGCTCCTCTACAACATCATCTTCGCGGCGGGCGCCTCGCCGCTCGCGGGCTTCACCTACGGCCTCTGCATGGGCGCCACGGTGCTGGCCTTCGACCGCGGCCTGATCCTGGCCGGCCTGCAGGCACGGATCCGCCGGTTCCCGGCTTGGCTCTACGTGGTGGCGGCCGAACTCGCCTACGTGCTGATGATCATGGCCGGCAACGCGCTCGGCGGTCTGCTGGTCTGGACCTTCGCGCTGACGAACGACGACCTCACCTCGGCGACCCGGATGACCGCCCGCGTCCTCGCCTACGCCCTCGCCACGTCGGGCCTCCTCGTCTTCGTGATCCGGATGCGCGACCTGATCGGAGGCGAGGTGTTCGTGAACTTCATGATCGGCCGCTACCACAAGCCGGTGGCGGAAGAGCGGGTCTTCCTGTTCCTCGACGTGGTCGGCTCGACCGCCTTCGCGGAGGCGCACGGTGATCTCCGGGCCCAGGAATACCTCGGGGCGGTCTTCGCAACTCTGGCCGAGCCGGTGCGCCGCAACGGCGGCTCCGTCGACGATTACGTCGGGGATCTGGCCATCATCACGTGGCCGATGGCCCGGGGGCTCAAGGATGCGCGCTGCGTGACCTGTCTGTTCGACGTGCTCGACCGGATCGACGCGGATGCGGCGGCGTGGACGGCGCGGTTCGGAACGGTGCCGCGGCTGCGCGCCGCCCTGCACGGCGGCTCCGTGGTCACGGCCGAAGTCGGGGTCGACCGGCACAAGATTGCGTATTTTGGCGATGCGGTGAACGTCACGTCGCGGATCGAGGCCCTGTGCCGTCCTCTCGGCGTCGGCACCCTGATCTCCCAGGATCTCCTCGACCGGCTGCCAGGGCTGCCCGCGGGCGTCCGCGCCCGCTCCCTCGGCGCCCACGCATTGCGCGGCCGCGGCGCCCCGCTCGCGGTCGCCACGCTCGAGCGCGGCCATGCCGACACGGTCACGGAGCTGGAACCGCGTCGCGCGGCGGCGGCCCGCTGATGGCCGACACCGAGGCTCCCCGCGCCCTCATCCTGACGGCCGCGAAGATGGTGCTGCGCTTCGGCTTTCCGTTGCTCGGACTGCTGGTCTTCGGGCACGCCATCCTGATCTCGGTCGGCGGTGATATCGAGCGCTGGCAATTCGCCCTCGGCGTGCTCCTGATCCTGGTGGGTTTCACGTCGAAGCTGGTGCCGCGGCCGTGAGCGCCGACACCGCGGGGCCGCCGATCTACCTCGACGCAGATGCCTGTCCGGTCAAGGACGAGACCTACCGGGTCGCGGCCCGCTACGGCCTCACCGTCCACGTGGTCGCCAACAGCATCCTGAACCTGCCGCGCGAGCCCTGGATCGTGCGTGTCGTGGTCGGCTCCGCCCTCGACGCCGCCGACGACTGGATCGCCGAGCGGGCGGGACCCGGCAGCATCGTCCTCACCGCCGACGTGCCGCTCGCGGCGCGGTGCGTGAAGGCCGGCGCGACCGTGCTGGCCTTCACCGGCAAGCCGTTCAGCGAGTCCTCGATCGGCATGGCGCTGGCGACCCGCGACCTGATGCAGTCCCTGCGGGAGGCCGGGACGATCACCGGCGGTCCGAAGCCGTACTCGCGCGCCGACCGGTCGGCCTTCCTGTCGGCGTTGGACCGCGCGGTGAACCGGATCCTGCGCGGGCGCCCGCGCGACGCGTGAGCGCCCGCGCGATCCCGCCCGGATCCGGTATGTCGTGTCAGTCCTGATCGGCGGGGACGAGCGCCTTGAGCGCCGCGTTGATGCGGTCCTGCCAGCCCGGCCCGTCCTTCTGGAAATGGGCGAGCACCGCACTGTCGAGGCGCAGGCTCACCATCTCCCGCGCACCGGGGGGGACAGCGGGCCGCGGGGGGGCCGCCTGCTGCCGCGGCGGCGCCTCCGGCTTCGCGGACGTCGCGGCCCGGAAGGCGGCTTCGGCGGCCGCGCGCGGATCGCTGAAGCGGCGGCGGTTGCGATCGTCGGCCATCGGCCTCTAGCCCTTTGCGGCGGTCTTCTTCGGCGCGGCCTTCTTGGCTACACCCTTGCCGGCTCCCTTCGCGGCAGCCTTGGCTTCCTTCTCGGCCGCCTTGGTCTGCGCGTCCGCGGCCTCCTTCGCGAGACGAAGCGCCCGCAGCTTCACGGTCCGCTCATCGACGGCCTTGATCTGCGCGTGATGCTCCGCCATCGCCTGCGCACCCTCGCGAGCCATCCGCTCCGCACGTTCGGCGCGCTCGGCGCGGTTCTCGGCCCGCGTCTTCGCCTCCGCTTCCGCGTCGCGCGTGGCATTCTCCTCATCGAGGTCGAACTCAGTCTCGTCGCTCATCCTGTCCCTTTCGCCCCAGCTCAGCGTATCCGGCCCTTCGCAACCTGCGCGGGACGGCGACTGGTGGGTCCGGCCTGTTCGAGGAGGTGGGCATGGCCGGATGAACCGCACCCATGTCCCGCCGCTGAAGGCACACAGGAGCGCGCTCCGGACGGCTTTAGCATGCTCGTCGGGGCGAAAGCGAATCTGCAACGCTCGTCCGGTATGCCAGCGCACAATATTCGCGGGGGTCATGGGAAGTGCAGGTTAGTCGAGGCCTCGGCGTTCTTAGCCAAGCGTTGTGAAGCACGATCTTATCTCACTCGGAAGTTGAGCGGGATCGAGACCGACAGGCTTGACTGCGTCACACCGGGCGGAGCCGGCGGAAGGCTGCCGCGGACGGCCGAGAGCGCGGCCCCGTCGATCTGGCCGATCCCGCTGGAGCGCGCGACGCCGGCGGCCGTGACCTGACCCGAGCGCAGGACGGTGAAGCGGACCACGGCGGTCCCGCCGCCGGTTCCGTTGGCAGCGCCCGCGTTCATGCGCCCATGGATCGCCGCGCTGATCGCCCCCGTCCACTGCCGCATCGCGCTGGGATCGTTGCCCGCCGCGGCGCGGCCGGCCGCGTTCTGGCGCGACGCGGAGGCGGAGTTGCGCGCCTCGGCGCCCCGCTGTGCCTTGGCCTGCCGCGCCTTGGCCTCGCGTGCCGCCTTCGCCTTCGCCTCGCGGATCTCGTCCAAACGCTCCTGCCGCGCCTCCTCGCGCTTCTGCTCGCGGAGCTTCTCCTCCCGGATCTTGCGCAGCTTCGCCTCCCGCTCGGCCTTGAGCTTGGCGGGATCGGGCTCCGGCTTCGGCGGCTCCTCGGTCTTGGCGACCTCGGCGGGTGGCGGAGTCAGCGGCTCGGCGTTCTTCGCGGTGGAGGTGATCACCTGGCTCGGCGTCTCGACCGCCTCGGCTTGCGCCGGAGGCTCGACCGCCGGCGTTTCGTCAGGCTTGACCTCGGCCGTCTCCGCGGGCGGCGGCGGTTGGACCGCCTCGTCCGGCGGCTCTTCGACGGGCTTCGTCTCGGGCGGCGCGGCCTGGCTCATCTGCTGCTCTGAGGGAGCCTCCGTGGGCGCCTCGGTCATGACCGGCGCGAGATCGACGGTGATCTGCTGCTCGCCGGGCGGCGTCGGCGGCGCGAGCTGCAGGAACATCACGGCCACCAGCACGAGGGCATGCAGCACCAGTGCGACCAGGAAAGCCGCGATCAGCCCGGACGGTCGGCGTCGACCGAAATCCTCGGGCACATCCGTCGATGCGAGCGTGTTCATCGGTTCAGCGGGCGGTCCCGGCAGGGGCTGCAGGAGCGGCTGTCCCGGCAGAGGCGGCGGGCGCGGCGGCGGCGGGCGCGGCGGCACCGGGCGACTGCGCGATCAGCGAGACCTTGGTGAAGCCGGCCTGACCCACCAGCCCCATCACTTCCATGACCTTGCCGTAGGGCACGTCGCGGTCGCCGCGGACCAGGATGACCTGATCCTTGTCGGCGGCGGCCATCTCCCGCAGGCGGGGTACGAGGCTGTCCATCGTGAAGACCTCCTTGGCGATCGACGGGTTGCCGTCCTTGTCGACCGTTACCTCCTGAGGCTTCTTCGACTGCGCCACCTTGGGGGCCGCTGTCTTCGGCAGCTGCACCGGCACGCCCGTGGTCATCAGCGGCGCCGCGACCATGAAGATGATCAGCAGCACGAGCATCACGTCGACCATCGGGGTCACGTTGATCTCGGACATCGGCATGTCGTCGAGATCGTCGTCGTCGCTGGCGCGAACGGGTGCCATCGCCATGGGGCGTCTCCGGTTCCGGTGCGTGCGGCCCGCCGCGGCAGGCGCAGCAAGGGGCTTCTGAAGCGGCCTACTCGGCTGCGGCGCGGTGCGCGGTGCCGGTGCGGTCGCGGGCGAGATGGTTGCCCAACAGCGAGATGTAGGACGAGAACGTGCTCTGGATCCCGCTCACGTCACCCGACAGCTTGTTGAACGCCATGACGGCCGGGATGGCGACGACGAGGCCGATCGCGGTGGCGAACAGCGCCTCCGCGATGCCCGGCGCCACCACGGCGAGCGACGTGTCCTGGCTCCGCGCGATCGACGAGAACGAGTTCATGATGCCCCAGACCGTGCCGAACAGGCCCACGAACGGCGCGGTCGAGCCGCAGGTCGCCAGCAGGGACAGGCCGTTGCGCAGGCGCTTCATCTCCAGGGTGAGCGCGCCCTTCATCGCCCGCTCGATCCGCTCGCGACGCTCGGCCCGGGTCTCGGAGGTGTCCTGATCGCGCCACGCGTCGATGCCCGCCCGCGAGACGTGGCCGGCGATCCCGCTGAGATCGCCGTCGAGCTTGCCGCCCGATTTGACCAAAGTGGCGAATTCCTTGGCCTGGCGCCGGGCACCGGCGAGGCGGATGATCTTCTCGAACACCACCGTCCAGCACGCGATGGAGGCGACGATCAGCAGGATCATCACGCCCTTCACGATCGGGTCGGCCTGGAGGAACAGGCCGAGGAACGAGAAATCGTGGGCGGCCTCGATCGGCGCTTGTGTCGGGTCCATCGCGGGCTCCTGGCGTCCTGGTCTCACGCGGCCTTGCGCCGCCGTCATCTCGGGGTGCGGCCAATGCCGCTGACCGCCCGGCGACCGATGCCGCCGGACGGTCGTGTCATGTCGTCCGTCGGACGGCTCCGGTCAGCGGTCGAACGGGATGCCGGCCTTCGACTCCGTTTCGGTCCGTTCGAGGCAGGCCTCACGGGCGGCATCACCGCCATCGCAGGCCAGGACGTCGTTCAACAGGACCCGCCCGACCTTGTTGCAGGCGATCCCGGGGAAATCGAAGATCTTCACGACGGTCTTCCGAGGCGGGAGCGGCCCGAGTTCCACCGCCACGCGCTTCTGCGCGACCCCGTCCGTGTCGAAGGCGAAGAGGTCGACCTTGTAGGATTTGAGGCTCGTGCCCTTGGTGTTGTCGATCACCATTGTGATGCGGCAGGCCTCGCCGGCGGTCTCGACCTTGTTGAGCTGCAGCTTGAGCGGCCCGGCCTTCTCGGAGGCATCCTGCGCCAGGGCCGAGACCACGAGGAGCGCCGAGAGCGCGACGCAGGCCATCGTATCGAGGGCGATGCGCCCGATCCGGCGACGGTACAGGGGAACGCTCAAGGCAAGCACCGAACCGTTATCCTCTTCCTCATCCGTAGGGTGGGCCTGCGCCCCCCACTCCGTCCGATCGGCTCGATCCCGGAAGGGATCAGTGAAGTACGACGCCACCGCGGCAGGACGCCGGCGCCAGGCGCTGAGCCGCCGCTTCGAGGGGATCGACCGCCGCGCGGACCGCCGCCACGAGGCGCGGTGCCGCATCACGCCCGGTGATCTCCGCCGCGGCCTCCTCGAGATCCGCCCAGAGCCGACGCCGGCCCCGGTTGATCAAATTGACCAGCGCACATTCGTGCCCTGTCACCCGGCAGCAGCTCGCCGGCATGAACGACCAGTCGTCCTCGCGCTCGGCCCGCAGAGCGCGGATGATCGCCACCACGCAGGCCACGAACCGGCATCCGTCCGCCGGTCCCAACAACTGCTCGGCCCCGTCGAAGGCCGCGTTCCAGCACGCCACGTCGCTGGTCATGTAGCCGGCTGCCACGAAGCGAGCCACCGACAACGCCAGGATTTCGGCCTCATCGCCGCATACGTCGACGACGCGCCGCATCGCCGCACGGTCCGACAGGGTCTGGGGCGCGCTCATGGGCTGCACTGCCTCGCGTCGCAGGGAAATCCGCGCGCTCGACCGATAAATTCGTCCGAGCGCCAGCCCGGGCAGTAAGGCACGAGCGCGGCCTTGATCAAGGCCCAGCGCAAAATTCAGAGCAGTTCCAAACTGTTAGGCGGAAGCGTGGCGGTTCGCAAACTTGCCGATATTGCCCAGCCTCTGTTGCCGAATGTGCCCGATCAATCGTCAAAGGCCGATGGCGTACGGAAGCGGGCCACGACGGAGTTTGGCATTCGGCTGCGGCGGTCGATCCGACCCATGGGGCACCCGATCCTCGATCAACGAAGCTGAGCCTCCAGGGTCGACCGCGGACGACCATAGGCAACCATGTCGGGCCATCCTGGGCCGACGGGACCCTAGGCGATCCGGCGCATCATCGGATGCATTCGATCTGAACGCTCGGGCGCAGCGTCGTCCAAGATCGGTCGGCCGTCAGAGCG
The DNA here is from genome assembly GCF_022829545.1 of Methylobacterium sp. J-030. Classification (GTDB taxonomy): domain Bacteria; phylum Pseudomonadota; class Alphaproteobacteria; order Rhizobiales; family Beijerinckiaceae; genus Methylobacterium. The sequence continues at coordinate 37,967 of NZ_JAKSYM010000133.1, forward strand.
ATCAGGCTGCGCGACGTCGCCAGTGCCAAACAGGACCGGTCACCGAACACCAGTCCCGCAGCTCGGCTGCCGGTGATGAGCGCGCCCGCTTGGGCGGCTTGGCTCTGATCGAACGCGACGACCCCGAGATGAAGAGCCGCCAAACCTGCACTGACCGCCGCGGGATTGCCGCCCCGATCGGCAAGCTTGGCTACGACTTCGGAGTAGTTGACGGCCGAGATCACCGACGCATTCAGCGCAGCACGAACATGCGTTGCCCCCTGCTTCTCGCTGAGCAGAGCACGCAATGCCGAGGCGTCCAAAGCATCGTTCGTTGCCATGGGATCACGCTTTGCCAGCTTCGGCACGGCGATCCGCTATGAACTCAGTGACCAGACTGACGCCTTCGGGCACCAACCCCCTCACCAGTTTCTGCACGTCGCCGATCGCCGCGTCGAAGGATCGAATCCGAAGCTCGCCATCGGCCGTTTCCATGATCACGGTGACGTCGATACCGAGCTGCCGACGGGAATGACGAGCGTGCTTCCATCAATGATTTTCGTCGATCGGGATCCCATTGCAATCGCGTCGGATCAGGACCAAAAGGTTTTTATACCTATTCGCGCATCGTGACCATAACGATCGCTGGGGTCCACGATCCCGAAACAGCCCAAATCGCTGCTTTTGGACTCGCTTTCGGATCGGGGCGATTTTCCGATCCCTGAACTTCCAGTCTGGAAAAGACAGAACCGGGTGCCGCTCTTGATGGCCGGGACCACCGCGGCCATATCGTTGAGCGGCCGGCGTTGTCTCGTCCGGCGGAGCGCTGCCCCGGCGGGCTCCCTCTCGACGAGGTGCTCGGGCATCGCGGGGCAGCGGCAAGCTCCGGGGGGCGGAGGCCTCGCTTTCTGGATGACGGCCGCGATGACGCGTACTTCGCCTTTCGGGCACCCGTTCCTGCTCGGGTTCGACGAGATCGAACAGGCCCTCGACCGGGTCTCCAAGGCCGCCAACGACGGCTACCCACCCTACAACATCGAGCGCCTGCCCCGGACCGAGAGCGAGCCCGAGCGCCTGCGCATCACGCTCGCGGTCGCGGGCTTCACCCGCGAGCAGCTCGACGTGATGCTGGAGGAGAGCCAGCTCGTGGTGCGCGGCCGGCAGGTCGACGAGCGCGAGCGGCATTTCCTCCACCGCGGCATCGCGGCGCGGCAGTTCCAGCGCACCTTCCTCCTCGCCGACGGCATGGAGGTTCTGGGCGCGGATCTCGCCAACGGTCTGCTGTCGATCGATCTCGTCCGGCCGGAGCCGGACCGGATCGTGCGCAAGATTGATATCGGCGCGCGCGGCTGAGACCGACGCGATTGATCGGACGGCGGCAATCCCCACATGGGTCTTGTGCCGCCGGTGCCTTCGGGACCGGCTGCGGACGCTCTGCCACCCCAGGAGGGCTTTGATGACCGATCCGAACCCGTCGCCCCTGACCCCCGCCGATCTCGATCCCGCCGACTTCCAGCCGGCCGATCTCGCGGCGCTCGGTGAGGGGCATATCGCCTACGTCCGGCCGATCCGGTCCGACGAGGTGCGCCGCTTCTTTCCGCAGGCCCCGGAACTGACGCCGGGCCTCGACCTGTTCGCGCTGCTCTCGGCGAGCGGGGCGCCGATCATGCTCGCCGATTCCCGCGATGTCGTGCTGGCCAATGCCTTCGCGCACGACCTGCAGCCCGTCAGCCTGCACTGAACCGGGTGCCTTCGCCCGTCAGGCCATCTCGGCCACCGCCGCCACGAGCCGCGCGACATCCTGCGGCCGCGACAGGCGGTGGTCGCCGTCGGCGATCAGCGTGAGCACCAATCCCTCGGCGGGCAGCCGCCCGGCGATCTTGAGGGCGTGATCATACGGCACATCGGGGTCGCGCATTCCCTGGAGGATGTGGATCGGGCAGGACGGATCGAAGGGTCCGCCCAGCAGACAGTTCCGGCGGCCATCCTCGATCAGCTTCAGGGTGATGGGATCCGGCTCTGGCGCGTAGGTGCCGGGCCTCTCGAGAATGCCGTCGCGCATCATCAGGGCGCGCGCCGCTTCGGTGAGGCGGCTCCAGATCAGATCCTCCGTGAAATCCAGGGCCGGGGCGATGAGCACGAGGCCCGCCGTCGGCTCGCCGCCCGCCGTCCGGTCGCGGGCCGCCAGGCACGCGATCCATCCGCCCATCGAGGAGCCGACCAGGATCGGCGGCTCGGTGACGTGGGCGCTCAGCACGGCCTGCGCGTCCTCCAGCCAGGAACTGATCGTGCAGTCCGTGAAGGTTCCGGTCGATTCGCCGTGGGCCGCGTAGTCGAACCGGACGAAGCGGCGCCCGGCCTCGGCGGCCCATTGATCGAGGGCACTGGCCTTCGTGGCTTTCATGTCGGACCGGAACCCGCCGAGCCATACCACCGGCGGCCCCGAGCCGGGGCGCTCTCGCACGGCGATGCGCCGTTCGCTGCCGCCGGCGCCGACGGTGAGGAAACTCGGCTCGCTATCGCCCATCCCGATCTCCGATATCCCCATCCGCGCGCGATGAAGTGCCGTCCTTGATACGGTCCGCTTCAACATCCGTTTACCGGACCGTAAAGCGCGACGACGATGCTGAAGCAATGGCAGCGAGCATTTGGCAGATACCGGCGGGCGGCATGCGCGTGCTGGCCGAGGAACCGCGGGCGGGCGATGAGCCCCGCGGCCGGACGCGATTTCCCAGCGAGGTCGGTGCCCTGGCGGGTGCGCGAATCCTGCAGATCATACCCGAACTCGAGGCCGGCGGCGCCGAACGCACGACGGTCGACGTCGCGGGCGCCCTGGCGGCGGTCGGCGCCCGCGCCCTCGTGGCGACCGAGGGCGGGCGCCTGGTCGGCGAACTGCAGGCGAAGGGCGGCCACTGGCTGCGCTTCCCGGCGGCTTCGAAAAACCCGGCCGCGATGGCGGTCAACGTCCTGCGGCTGATGATGCTCTGCCGCCGCGAGGGCGTGCAGCTCATCCATGCCCGCTCGCGCGCGCCCGCCTGGGTGGCGCTCGGCGCCGCGCGCCGGCTCGGCCTGCCGTTCGTGACGACCTATCACGGCAGCTATTCCGGCCGGACGAGCGTCAAGGTGCTCTACAATTCCGTGATGGCCCGCGGCGATGTGGTGATCGCCAACTCGCACTACACCGCCGATCTCATCAGGCGGATGCATGCCGAGCAGGCCGGCGACCGGGTGCGGGTGATCCACCGGGGCACCGATCTCGCCGTCTTCAACCCGGTCGCGGTCGGGGCTGGCCGGGTCGAGGCCCTGCGCCGGGCCTGGAATGTCGCGCCGCACGAGCGGGTGATTCTCCTGGCGGCCCGTCTCACCGCCTGGAAGGGGCATCGCGTGTTGATCGAGGCGGCTGCGCAGATGCGCGACCGGGGCGTGGCCGATTTCGCCGTCGTGCTGGCCGGCGATGCCCAGGGCCGGACTTCCTACGAGCGCGAGCTCGACGCGCTGGTCGCGGCTCGGAATTTGGGCGCTGTCGTGCGCCGGGTCGGGCATTGCACCGACATGCCGGCCGCCTTCCGGGCTGCCTCGGCGGTGGCCGTGCCCTCCGTCGAGCCGGAAGCCTTCGGACGGTCGGCTGTCGAGGCGCAGGCGCTCGGGACACCGGTGGTGGTCTCGGATCTCGGCGCCGTCCCCGAGACCGTCCTGGCAACGCCGGATGTTCCGCCGGGCCAGCGCACCGGCTGGCGCGTCCCGCCGGGGGACGCCCAAGCCCTCGCGGCGGCGCTCAGCGAAGCCCTTTCGCTGGGCGCGAGCGCCCGGGACGCCATGGCGCGCAGGGCGCGCACCCACGTCGAGGCCCGTTTCTCGCTCGATCGCATGGCCGGGGATACGCTGGCGGTCTACGCTGGATTGCTGGGCGCAGGCCGCTGATCGGATCCTCGTCCGAAGCCCGACGGACATCCCGCGGCAGCCCCCGATTATTTTCGGTCCGCGCCGCGGTTGGACGTTGACTCTGGCCCCGCTTCCCCCAACGTAGTAAGTCCGGATGAGACCGGAGCGGCCGGCGGCTGGGTGATCCTCGCGAGGATCGTCCGGTCCGTGATTTCGTCGTTGCACCAGGAGACCTAAGCCATTCGTAGACCGATGAGAGCCATGCCGGCCCCGCAGAAGGACGGGCCGCGCGCCAACCGCGATATCCGCGGGGTGCGGGAAGTGCAGCTGATTGACGATACCGGCCAGAACCGCGGCGTCGTCCCCTTCTTCGACGCGCTGAATCTCGCTGAGGAAGCCGGCCTCGATCTCGTGGAGATCGCGCCGAATTCCGTGCCGCCCGTCTGCAAGCTGCTCGATTACGGGCGCTTCCGCTTCAACGAGCAGAAGAAGCAGAACGAGGCGCGCAAGCGGCAGAAGACGGTCGAGGTCAAGGAGATCAAGCTCCGCCCCGGCATCGACAAGCACGACTACGACACCAAGATGAAGTCGGTGCACCGCTTCTTCGAGGAGGGCGACAAGGTCAAGGTGACCCTGCGCTTCCGTGGGCGCGAGATGGCTCACCAGGATATCGGACTGCGTCTGCTGGAGCGCGTCAAGAACGAGACGGCCGAGATCGCCAAGGTCGAGAGCGAGCCGATGCTCGAAGGCCGGCAGATGATCATGATCCTGGCGCCGCGCTGAGGGTCACCGCGACGTCGCTTCGCTGCCGAACCAAGGCTCTGGGGCATCTTCGCCCCGGTGCCGATCCTGACGATCCGCCTTCGCGCCGCCACCGGTCTTCCGTGCGCCGCCGCGAAGGCCTATGGGCTGCGCATGGCCCTCTCCTCCGACGAGATCGAACGCTACGCCCGCCACCTCGTCCTGGCCGAGATCGGCGGCCCGGGTCAGGCGTGGCTCAAGGCCGCCCGGGTGCTGGTGATCGGCGCGGGCGGGCTCGGCGCGCCGCTGATCCAGTATCTCGCGGCCGCCGGGATCGGCACGATCGGCCTCGTCGATGACGACACGGTCTCCCTCTCGAACCTGCAACGGCAGGTGATCCACGGCACGCCGGACCTCGGCCGGCCGAAGGTCGAGAGCGCCGCCGAGGCGGTCGCGCGCCTCAATCCGCACATCGCGGTTGTTCCGCATCCGATCCGCATCGATCCGGACAACGCGGTCGATCTGATCGCCCGCTACGACCTCGTGGCGGACGGGTCCGACAACTTCGCCACGCGCTACGCCGTCTCGGATGCCTGCTTCCACGCCCGCCGCCCACTGGTGACGGCGGCGCTCGGCCGCTTCGACGGCACGCTCACCACGATCCGCGCGCACGAGGCTCGTCCGGACGGGACCCCGAACCCGAGTTATCGCTGCCTGTTCCCGAACCCACCGCCGCCCGGCAGCGTCCCCGCCTGTGCGGAGGCGGGCGTCCTGGGGGCACTCGCGGGCGTGATGGGCTCGCTGATGGCCATGGAGGTCATCCGCGCGGTGACGGATTTCGGCGAACCACTGGTCGGCCGTCTCCTGATGGTGGATGCGCGCTCCATGCGGTTCGAGACGCTGCACTACGGCTGGGATCCGGAAAACCCGCTAAGCGGCACCGGCGCTTCAGCCGAATAGCGGCCCGGGTGGCATCCACGGCCCTTCGGCCTGCTCCTTGCCGAGGCAGCATTTCTTGAACTTCTTGCCCGAACCGCACGGGCAAGGATCGTTGCGCCCGATATCCTTGAACGGGTTGCGCTGCGGTTCGCCCGCCCCCTCGACGGTCCAGTCGAGGGCTTCGACCGCATCGTCCAGGTAGCCGTACTGGTAAGGGCCGAGACGATCCCGGTCGTGGGGCTTCGTCTCGGCCTTGCGCAGGGCTTCCGTGAACCAGGCGTCATCGCTGATCTCGTCGGTGATGCGTCCGTCGGCGCGGGCTGCGGCCACCCGAGGCGCGAGATCCCGGAAGCCGAGATGCGCGATCGTCTCCTCCCAGCCGGCCCAGGCCGGCGCCTCCTCGACGGCGGCCTGCGCGTCGTCGAAGCGGACCAGAAGGTCGTGCATCGCGGCCCGGTCGATCCGGCCCTCCAGGGTCAGGAAGGTGCAGGCGGAGAGCAGCGCCATGCGGGCGTAATCGTCGACGGTGCTGTCGAGGATCAGGCGGAACAACGGCTGCGGATCGCCATCAAACAGGCTCGCCAGAACCTTGGCCAGGGTCGCTGTGAGGGCATCGCCCAACACGGCATCGAGGCTGTCCTCGTCCTGTCGCAGGAGGCGCAGGAGTGGCGTCAAGGCGCGCGTGTCACGGGCCTGAGCCATGACGTGCAGACCCCAAAAGAGGAGGTTGGCGTCCTCCGGCGAAAGCTCACGCTCATCGGCGGCTGCTTCAAGCAGCGGCAACGTCGCTGCGGCGATTGCGGCCGCATGCTTCACGGCTTCGCGCAATGCCGCGGTCGGCCGGTGCTCGGCCGCCGCGAGATCCGCGATGAGCAGGGTGGTCCGGTCCATCGCGCGCTCCTCAGGCGCGAAGCGTCGCGCCGGTCCGGCGCGAGACCTCGGCGACGATCCTGGCACTCACGGCCTCGATCTCGGCATCGGTCAGGGTGCGGTCAACCGGCTGCAGCCGCACCGCGATCGCGACCGATTTCGCGCCCTCCGGCACGCCGGGGCCCTCGTAGAGATCGAACACGTCGACGCCCGTCACCAGCTTGCGGTCGGCATTCTGGGCGGCCTTGACGATGTCGCCGGCCGGCACGTCGCGGCCGACCACGAAGGCGAAGTCGCGGGACAGGGGCTGGAACTCGGAGAGCGCGAGCGCCGGCTTGGCCTTGGTCGGCCTGTGTTTGGGCGGCGGCAGCGCGTCGAGCACGATCTCGAAGGCGACGAGGCTGCCCTTGAGATCGAGGGCCTGCAGCGTTCGCGGATGCACCTCGCCGAACCAGCCGATCTCGGTCTTGGGCCCGAAGCGGAGCGTCCCGGAGCGGCCGGGATGCAGCCAGGACGGTCCGCCGGCCGTGACCTGCAGGCCGCCGGTCGGGACGCCGAGGCTGCCGAGCAGCGCCAGCGCGTCGGCCTTGGCGTCGAACGCGTCCACCGTCCCGGTCGCGCCATCCCAATGTCGCCCGGCCCCCGTCAGGGTGGCGCTGCCCCGGCGAACTGCGGCCGCGCGGATCGTCTGCCCCTCGGGCTCGTCGGTGGCGAAGCACTGGCCGACCTCGAACAGGGCGGCATCGGGGTAGCCGCGGTCGGCGTTGCGCTGCGCCGCGCGCAGGAGGCCCGGCACGAGGCTCGGGCGCATGTCCGACAGGTCCGCGGCGATGGGGTTGGCCAGGGCGAGATCCGCACCGCCGCCGCCGAACAGCACGGCGTCGTCATGCGGGACGAAGGACCACGTCACGGCCTCCATCAGGCCCCGGGTCGCCAGCGCGCGCTTGGCGGTCCGCGTGCGCTTCTGCATCACGGTGAGCAGCGCGCCGCCCACGCCGGTCAGACGCGGCAGGGGTTTCGCGACGATCCGGTCGAGGCCCGCGATCCGCACGACCTCCTCGACGAGATCGGCCTTGCCCTCCACGTCGGGCCGCCAGGACGGCGTCAGCACCTTCACCCGGTCGCCGGTGCCCGAGACGTGGAAGCCCAGCGTCTCGAGGATGACCTTGGTCTCGACGCGCGGCACCTCAAGGCCGGCGAGGCGACGGACCTCGGTCCAGGGGAAATCGATGATCCGCCCGGATTCGGGCGGATCGCCGGCGATCCGCGCTTCGCTCGGCGTGCCGCCGCAGAGCTCGATGATGAGGCGGGTCGCCAGATCGAGGCCCGGCAAGGTGAAGGCCGGATCGACGCCGCGCTCGAACCGGTAGCGGGCATCGGTGATGATGCCGAGGCGCCGGCCCGATTGCGCGATGTTGGTCGGATCCCACAGGGCCGATTCGATCAGGACGTCCGTGGTGGTCGCGTCGCAGCCCGAGTCCTGGCCGCCCATGATGCCGGCAATCGACTCGACGCCGTTTTGATCGGCGATCACCACGGTCTCGTCGGTGAGCACGTGGGTGCGCTCGTCGAGGGCGAGCAGGCTCTCGCCGTCCCGGGCGCGGCGCACCACGAGGCCGCCCGACACCTTGGTGGCGTCGAACACGTGCAGCGGCCGGCCGCGGTCGAAGGTGACGTAGTTGGTGATGTCGACCAGCGCGTTGATCGGGCGCAGGCCGATCGCGCGCAGGCGGGCCTGCATCCAGGCCGGGGCGGGGCCGTTCGTCACGCCACGGACCAGCCGCAGGGCGAAGAGCGGGCAGAGGTGCCGGTCGGCCGGCTCGAAGGCCAGCGCGACCGTGACGGGGCAGGGGCCCTCGCCGCGCACGCCCGGCAGGGTCTCGCCCTTGAGCTTTCCGATCCCGGCCGCCGCGAGGTCGCGGGCGATGCCGTGGACAGAGGTGCAGTCCGGCCGGTTCGGCGTCAGGTTGATCTCGATGACCGGATCGTCGAGCCCGGCATAGAGCGCGTAGGGCTGGCCGACCGGCGCCTCCGCGGGCAGTTCGAGGATGCCGTCATGATCCTCGCCGAGGCCGAGTTCGGCCCCCGAGCACAGCATCCCACGGCTCTCGACGCCCCGGATCGTGCCGACCGACAGGGTGATGTTCTTGCCCGGGACATAGGTGCCGGGCGGCGCGAAGACCGAGACCAGGCCAGCGCGCGCATTCGGCGCCCCGCAGACCACCTGCACGGGCTCGCCGGCACCGGTCTCCACCGTGCAAACGCGCAGGCGATCGGCGTTCGGATGCTGCTCGGCCGTCAGGATCCTCGCGACGACGTAGGGCTTGAGTGCGGCTGCCTTGTCCTCGACGCCCTCCACCTCCAGGCCGATCCGCGTCAGCGTCTCGGCGATGGTGTCGAGGGAGGCCTCGGTGTCGAGGTGGTCCTTGAGCCAGGAGAGGGTGAATTTCATCGATCGTAACCTCGCGGCTCAGGAGAGCCGGGCTTTCGTTATGAGGAGGACGGCCAGTTTGCGACGCTGATCATCGCCAAGGGATTCGAGAGCCTTTACCGTTTCACGGGCACGGTTCAGGATTGCCAGGGTCTCGTTTTGGCTGACCGGCATGGTCGGCGGGCTGTAATCGGCGAGGTGACGCCGCTCCTGCAGAACCGCGAAGGCTGCACCGATCGTGGCGACCGCAGGTGCGATCTGCGCAGCTTCCGGGGATGTCAGACGTTTCCGGACTTGGCCGTGGTCGAGCATGCGGTAGACCGATTCCAGTTCCCCGCTCCGTCTCCAGCCCACGATCACGCTCGCGCAGACGAAACAGAGCCCGTGGAACACCGCGTAATAGGCGCTGCTCACGGCACGGCGCATCGAGGCTTTGCGCAGATTCATCCGACCACCCTGGCGGGCGAGCGTTTCGGCGACTTCGAGCAGGTCGTAGACGAGGGTGTTGCCGAGGCGCGGCATCACGGATGCCCGAGTTCATCGTCGTCGATCAGAACCTCATCGTCGGGATATTCGACATCGAGATAGGGGAAACGGTCTTCGCCGCGTTCCATGAGGCGCATCCTGAGATCGGCGTTTGCCCCATTCAAACGTCCGCCGTCGGTGACGCCCGACCCCGGTCTGAAGACGGCTTTCACGAACAAGGAGGGCTCGCCCGAGTGATCGAAGCCGGGGCGCACCTCGACCCGCTCGTAGCCGGAGCTTCCGAGCGTTCGGCCCAGGATCTCGTTCGCCAGCGTGCGGATTTCGCCCTCGGTCATAGCCGCCGCCCCCGATCTTTCCTCACCCCGTCAGCCCGCCCACCAAACTCGGCACATCCAGCGGCCGGAATCCATAATGGTCGAGCCAGCGCACATCCGCCTCGAAGAACGGGCGCAGGTCCGGCATGCCGTATTTCAGCATGGCGATGCGGTCGATGCCGACTCCGAAGGCGAAGCCCTGCACGGCGTCCGGATCCAGCCCGCAGTTCCGCAGGACGTTCGGGTGGACCATCCCGCAGCCCAGGATCTCCAGCCAGTCGTCGCCCTCGCCGAAGCGGATCTCGCCGCCCTTGCGCGAGCACTGGATGTCCACCTCCGCCGAGGGCTCGGTGAACGGGAAGAAGGACGGGCGGAAGCGCATCTTCACGCCCTCCACCTCGAAGAACGCCTTGCAGAACGCCTCCAGCACCCATTTCAGGTTGGCGATGTTGGCGCTCGTGTCGATCACCAGCCCCTCGACCTGATGGAACATCGGCGTGTGGGTCTGATCGGAATCGTGCCGGTAGGTCCGCCCCGGGATGATCACCCGGATCGGCGGCGTCTGCGCCCGCATCGTCCGCACCTGCACGGGGGAGGTGTGCGTGCGCAGCACCTTGCGCTTCCCGTCCCGGTCGGGAGCCAGGAAGAAGGTGTCGTGCATCTCGCGCGCCGGGTGGCCGGGCGGGAAGTTGAGGGCGGTGAAGTTCAATTCGTCCGTCTCGATGTCCGGCCCCTCGGCCACCGCGAAGCCCATATCGGCGAAGATCGCGGTGATCTCGTCGATCACCTGGGAGATCGGATGGATCCGGCCACGCACCTCCGGCGCCTCGCGGACCGGCAGGGTGACGTCGACCCGCTCGGAGGCGAGGCGGGCTTCGAGGGCGGCCTCGGCGAGTTCGGTCTTGCGCGCGGTGACGGCGCCCTGAACCCGGTCGCGCAGGCCGTTGATCAGGGGGCCGCGCTCCTTGCGCTCGTCGGGCGTCATGGAGCCCAGGGTCTTCAGCAGATCCGAGACACTGCCCTTCTTGCCGAGTGCGGCGACGCGGACGGCGTCCAGCGCCGCCTCGTCGGAGGCCGCCGAGACCTGGGCCAGGAGATCGCGTTCGAGGCTGTCGAGATCGGTCATCGCGTCATCAAACAGGGTGGGCGGAGAAGGCCGTGGCGGCGTGCTCTCGCGCGTTGCGCGGCCCGGCGCAAGCGCGGGACCCCATAAACGACGAAGGCGCGGCTCCCGGGGGAACCGCGCCTTCCGTGCGTCTCGCCGTTGGCCTGGGTCAGGCAGCCTTGGCGGTCGTCTGCGGCAGCGCGGCCTTGGCCTTCTCGACGACGGCGGCGAAGCTCGCCGGCTCGTGGATCGCCAACTCCGACAGGGCCTTGCGGTCGACCACGATGCCCGACTTCGCCAGGCCGTCGATGAAGCGCGAGTAGGTCAGGCCATGCTCGCGGACCGCCGCGTTGAGGCGCTGGATCCAGAGGGCGCGGAAGGTGCGCTTCTTGTTCTTGCGGTCGCGGTAGGCATACTGCATGCCCTTCTCGACCGCCTGCTTGGCGATACGGATCGTATTCTTGCGCCGGCCGTAATAGCCCTTGGCGGCCTTCAGAACCTTCTTGTGCTTCGCGTGACTGGTCACGCCGCGCTTGACGCGGGCCATCGGTTATCTCCTGGATTCGACGAAAGTCAGTGGCAACGGGTGGCGAAGGGCTTACCGCGCGTTCGGCAGGAAGTACTTCTTCACGTTGGCGGCATCACCCTCGAACATCGTCGTGGTGCCGCGCAGGTTGCGGATCTGCTTGGTCGTCCGCTTGATCATCCCGTGGCGCTTGCCGGCCTGGGCGTACATCACCTTGCCAGTGCCGGTGATCTTGAAGCGCTTCTTGGCGCCGGATTTGGTCTTCAGCTTGGGCATTTGGCTCTCCGTTGGCGAAACTCCGTCCGGCCGACCCGCAAGGGTCAGAGGGGGAGCGCGCAAAGATGCTTCTGGTGGAGCAGCACGAGCCGCCACGGCAGCCCTATCGGCCGGGCGGTTCGACGCGGGGCGGCTTATGACAGAAAGCCGACGCGGCGGCAACGTCCGTGCTGCGGGCCGATGGTGAGGCGGCCTCGCGGTGGCGACGCGGGAACGGGGCGGTTCGCCCGTTGTTCTGGATCGGTCGGATTGCCCGGTGATTCGAGGAATGCGGGGACAGTTTGCGCGCTGCACAAAACCGTGCGCGACAGAGGGGTGCCAGGAACCATAACCTTGGCCGTCCGTTTCATTCATGTCCCGCTCAGGCCGGCAGGGTTAGACCCCCCGTCAAATTCGGCCAACCAGGAGACACTTCGTGCGCATTGCCCAGATCGCTCCGTTGTCGGAGGCCGTTCCTCCGAAGTTCTACGGCGGCACCGAGCGCGTCGTCAGCTGGATTACTGAAGAACTGGTCCGCCAGGGCCACGAGGTCACGCTGTTCGCGAGCGGCGACTCGCGGACCGGAGCCAATCTGGCGTCCTGCACGCCTGAGGGACTTCGTCTGCTCGGCTACCGGGACCATACCGCCAGCCATCTGGCGATGCTGCATCAGGTCCATCGGCGCGCGCACGAGTTCGATATCCTGCACTTCCACATCGATCTGCTGCAATATCCGATGTTCGAGGACTTGAACCACAAGTGCCTCACCACGATGCACGGCCGCCTCGACGTGCCGGACTTCATGCCGGTCTACCGCACCTTCACGGGCATGCCGCTGGTCTCGATCTCCGACAACCAGCGCCTGCCCATGCCGCCGACCTCGAACTGGCTGGCGACGATCCATCACGGCCTGCCGGCCGAGAACTGCCCGTATGTCCCGGAGGTCAAGGGCGGCTACCTCGCGTTCCTCGGCCGGATCTCGCCCGAGAAGCGGCCCGACCGCGCGATCGAAATGGCGATCCGCTCCGGCACGCCGCTCAAGATCGCCGCGAAGGTTGACAAGGCCGATCAGGATTACTGGAATGAGGTCATCGAGCCGATGATCCATCATCCGCTGGTCGAGTTCATCGGCGAGATCAACGAGGAGCAGAAGAAGGACTTCCTCGGAAACGCCCTGGCGCTCGCCTTCCCGATCGACTGGCCGGAGCCCTTCGGCCTCGTGATGATCGAGGCGATGTCGGCCGGCACGCCGGTGATCGCGTTCCGCAACGGCTCCGTGCCGGAGGTGATCAAGGACGGCGTGAGCGGCGTCCTCTGCACCTCGATGGACGAAGCGGTCGAGGCCGTCGCGAAGGTGAAAGCCATGTCGCGGGCCGGCGTACGCCGGCACTTCGAGGGCCACTTCACGGCCGAGTGCATGGTCAACAAGTACGTGACCGCCTACGAGGACCTGCTCAGCCGCGGCGCGGACGTGATCAAGCTCCCGAGCTCCGGCTTCAAGCCGCATTACGGTGAGGTGAACGGTTCGGCGCGGCCGGCGATCCCGGTCGCGGCCATGCCGGCCTGATCGGCATCGGGATTGCGAGGCTGGCCGGGACCGGCCTAGCGTCTTAAAGGCGACTCATCTGTCAGGTGAACAAGGGCCGCGGCATCAGGATCGATGCGGCGGCCCTCTCGATTCGTACCCCACAGCACCCGGAGATGCCCGGCATGGCGGACCACACGGCAGCGGCCCAAAAGGCGACGAGTCACGCGGCGGCGGCTGGAAGCCTGGCGCGCGGATTCCAGGACGCGGACGATGTGCTGCCGCCCTATCACATCGAAGCCCAGACCTCCCTGGTGGAGCGACCGCTGCGCGCACTGAAGTTCGGCGAGGCGTTCGGGGTCCTCGATTCCTACGGCGATATCGGCGTCCAGCCCGGGCCGGAGGGCCTGTACTTCCAGGATACGCGCTACCTCTCCCGCCTGGAGGTGTCCGTGGAGGGGCAGCGCCCGCTGATGCTCTCGTCCGTGATGCAGGACGATAACGGCGCCCTCAGCGTCGACATGACGACGCCCGATATCCGCCTCGACGCCCACGACGAGACCTCGATCCCCCGCGAGACGATCGCGATCGAGCGCACCAAGTTCCTGTTCCGCGGTGCCTGCTACGACCGGATCGGCCTGCGCTCCTTCGACTCGAAGCACCGCCGCCTGCGCATCGCCGTGACCTTCGATGCGGATTTCCGCGACCTGTTCGAGGTGCGCGGGACCGACCGGAAGGAGCGCGGCAAGCGCGGCGTGCTCGTGGCAAGCGACCGGGAGGTCCAGTTCCGCTACGTCGGCCTGGACGAGATCGTGCGGACCACCGCCCTGCATTTCGGCCCGAAGCCCGATCTGATCGAGCCGGGCCGTGTGGCCTTCGACGTGTCGCTGCCCCCGGGCAGCAAGATCTCCCTGTTCATCCGCGTGACCTTCGAGGCGCACCGGGCCTTCACCAAGCCGCCGAGCGACACGATGGTCGGCGAGGATGCCGCCGCCAAGCTGACGCTCGCGGCCAATGCCGGCGGCGCCCGGCGGGAGCCGAAGGATCTCGGCGAGGGGATGATCTTCGCCCGCGCCTACCGCGATTCCCGCCGCGATCTGCGGGCGCTGACCGCGGGCATCACCACGATCATCTCGTCGAACGACCAGTTCAACGAGGGGCTGTGCCGGGCCACCGCTGACCTCTACATGCTGGCGAGCCGCACGCCCGAGGGGATCTACCCGTTCGCCGGCATTCCCTGGTACTCCACGGTGTTCGGCCGCGACGGCATCATCACGGCGATGATGGCGCTGTGGATCGACCCGAAATTTGCCCGCGGCGTGCTGCGCTACCTCGCCTCGACCCAGGCCAAGGCGGTCGATCCGGCGGCCGATGCCCAGCCCGGCAAGGTCCTGCACGAGACCCGCCGCGGTGAGATGGCGATGCTCGGCGAGGTGCCGTTCCGCCACTATTACGGCACGATCGACGGCACGCCGCTCTTCGTGATGCTGGCCTGGGAATACTATGCCGTCACGGGCGATCTGGAGACGGTCCGGGCGATCTGGCCGGCGCTCGAACTCGCGCTCGAATGGATGGACCGCTACGGCGACCGGGACGGCGACGGCTTCGTCGAATACGCCCGCGACACCGAGAAGGGCCTGGAGAACCAGGGCTGGAAGGACAGCCACGATTCGATCTTCCACGCCGACGGCCAGCTCGCCAAGGGGCCGATCGCCCTGTGCGAGGTGCAGGGCTACGTCTACGCCGCCAAGCACGGCATGGCGAAGCTCGCCGCGCTCCTGGGGCACGACCCGATGGCCGAGCGCCTGATGCAGGAGGCCGCCGCCCTGCGCGAGCGGTTCGACGCCGCCTTCTGGAACGAGGAGATCGGCACCTACGCGCTCGCCCTCGACGGCGCCAAGACGCAGTGCGCCGTGCGCTCGTCCAATGCCGGCCACGCCCTGTTCACGGGCATCGCCAAGCCGGAGCGCGCCGCGCGGGTCGCCGACACGCTTCTGTCGAAGGATGGGTTCAACGGCTGGGGCGTGCGCACGATCGCCAGGGGCGAGGCGCGCTACAATCCGATGTCGTACCACAACGGCTCGATCTGGCCGCACGACAACGCCCTCGTCGCCATGGGGCTCGCCCGCTACGACCGCAAGCACGAGGCCGCGCGCGTCTTCCAGGGGATGTTCGACACCTCGCTCTATCAGGACCAGAAGCGGCTGCCGGAGCTGTTCTGCGGCTTCATGCGGCGGAAGCAGCGCGGGCCGGTCTCGTATCCGGTCGCCTGCAGCCCGCAGGCTTGGGCGGCGGCGGCCCCCTTCGCGTTCCTGGCCGCGTGCCTCGGCCTCGAACTCGACCACGCGGGCAACAGCGTGCGGCTGAAGAACCCGATCCTGCCGGGGTTCCTCGACGGCGTGACGCTCTACAACGTCCGGCTCGGCGGCTCGCACCTCGACATCCGCTTCCAGCGCTACGACGACGACGTCACCGTCTCGGTGCTGCGTCGGCACGGGGACGTGCAGGTGGTGGTCACCAAGTAGGGGCTGCCCGTTTGGGGCTCCCCTTGGCGGCCCGCTTCGGGGTAAGCGGGCCGCGCGGCGCTTTTCGCCGCCGAGGACGGGTCGATGCCGGCTGACCACGACGCACCGCACGGGGCTCTGCGCCTCGCGCAGGCATTGATCCGCTGCCCCTCCGTCACCCCGGAGGATTGCGGCGCCCTCGACGTGGTCGCCGACGCGCTGCGGCAGGCGGGCTTCACCATCGAGCGGCCGGTCTTTTCGCAGTCCGGCTATCCCGATACGCCGAACCTGTTCGCGCGCCGCGGCGACCGCGGCCCCTGCTTGGTCTTCGCCGGCCATACCGATGTTGTGCCGGAGGGCGACGGGCCGTGGCGCCACGCCCCGTTCGAAGGCGCGGTCGCCGACGGGATGCTGTACGGCCGCGGTGCGGCCGACATGAAGGGCGGCATCGCCTGCATGCTGGCCGCGACGCTGGCCTACCTGGACCGCCGCGGCCCGGATTTCTCGGGTTCCATCGTTTTCCTGATCACCGGCGACGAGGAAGGACCGGCGGTCAACGGCACCGTCAAGCTGCTCGATTGGGCGCGCACCCGCGGGCATCGCTTCGACCATTGCGTGCTGGGCGAGCCGACCAATCCCGGCCGGCTCGGCGAGATGATCAAGATCGGCCGGCGGGGCTCGCTCACCGGCAAGCTCACGGTCGTCGGCCGGCAGGGCCACGTCGCCTATCCGCACAAGGCCCAGAACCCGATCCCGGGCCTGTTGCGCCTAGCCTCGGCGCTGATCGCCGACCCGCTCGACAGCGGAACTGCTCATTTCGACGCCTCGAACCTCGAATTCACCACGATCGACGTTGGCAATCCCGCCACCAACGTGATCCCCGCGACCGCCCGGGCGACATTCAACGTGCGCTTCAACGACGATTGGACGGCCGAGAGCCTCGGCGCCGAGATCCAGCGCCGGCTGGAGCGGGCGGCCGGCAACGCGGTGCGCTTCACCCTCGATCTTCAGCCCTCGAACGCGCCGGCCTTCCTGACCCGGCCGGACAGTTTCGTGGACCTCGTCGCGACGGCGATCCGCGATGAGACCGGCCTGACGCCCCTCCTGTCGACCACGGGCGGCACGTCGGATGCCCGGTTCATCAAGGATGCTTGCCCGGTGATCGAGTTCGGCCTCGTCGGCGAGACCATGCATCAGACCGACGAATGCGTGGCGGTTGCCGATCTGGAGCGGCTGACAGCGATCTATGGCCGGGTGCTGGAGGCATACTTCGGTTGAAAGCTTTTCAGCCAAGCCAGATAGGCCTCAGACACGCTGTGCGGAAATGGCCGCGAAGGTGCAATAAAGCGCCGACTTTTCCGGCCAAGCCGGTCTCCGACCGCGATATATATTTGCCGAAGACGTTGAACATGAGGGTCATCCAGCCGTAATTCGATACTCCTACGCACCGCAGCTGCAGCGGCGGCTCTGTTGACATTCTCGCTCGGTATAAATGTAGCACCCAGAATGATCCGTCCAACTTTTAAAAAGAAGTGTTTCACTCTCCGCTTCGTCGTCAGCTGCAAGTCGTTCAAGATTGAAAAAGGTGCGTACTCCGAGGGGCCATAATTTGACAGCGACAAGACGGACAGTGCGGTGCAGACGTGAATCGCAATCGCAAAATACAGATCCATTCGCTCCCCCCATGATTTTAGCCATATCGGGCAGGGCGAACCTCTCACATGATGACGTTGTTTCAAACCCCATGTTTATAAAGTTGCTTTCAGGTTGATGATCTCAGTAATCGACACCCACGAAGGTCAGTCCAGCGGCCGGCGCTAAGGGGCCGCACCGGCGCTTCTCGCCCGAGGCGAGGATGTCGGCGACATCGTCGGCCGAGAGCCGGCCACACCCCGCGAGCATCAGCGTGCCCACCATCGCCCGCACCTGATGGTGCAGAAACGAGCGCGCCGAGGTCGCCACCACGATCTCCGCGTGCAGCGCCATCGAAGTCCGGGCGACGTCGAGCTGTTCCAGGGTGCGGATCGGGCTGTTGGCTTGGCATTCCGCGGCGCGGAAGGCCGAGAAATCGTGGCGGCCGACGAGACGCTGGGCGGCCTCGTGCATGCGGTCAGCATCGAGGGGCCAGGGTACGTGCCAGACATGGGCCCGCGTCAGCGCCGCGGGACTGCGCCGATTCAGGATCCGGTAGCGGTAGTGGCGGCGGATCGCGGAGTGGCGGGCATCGAAGCGCTCCGGCACGATCTCGGCCGAGAGGATTGCGACGGGCTGCGGCCGCAGATGGGCGTTCAGCGCGTCGCGCACGGTGTCTGTCCGCCAGTCTTTGGCAAGATCGAGATGGGCGACCTGATGGATGGCGTGCACACCGGCATCGGTCCGCCCGGCGCAGGTGAGCCGGACATCCTCCCCGGAGAAGCGCGAGACCGCGGCTTCGATCGCGCCCTGGACGGTGGAATCCTCGGCCTGCCGCTGCCAGCCGCAGAACGGGCTGCCGTCGTATTCGATGACGAGCTTGTAGCGGGGCATCAGCCGAGGCGTGCGCCGGGCGTCAAGCGCGCCCCGCGGACGAAGTCGGCCCCGCTCGCGCTTCCGCCTTTTCCTGCCCGGCGCAACTCCGTCAGACGCACCGCACCTGTTCCGCAGGCGACGGTTCCCGCGGCGTCCAGCAGCGTGCCCGCTCCGCCGGTCTCGTCTGCAGCCAAGGCGCGAAGCACCTTCACGCGCTCCAATCCCTTGCCAAATTCGGCCTGGAAAAATGCCCCCGGGACGGGCGACAACCCGTTGATGTGGTTGGCGACCTGATCGGCCGGGCGCGACCAGTCGATCCGCGCCTCGTCGTTGGTGATCTTGTGGGCGTAGACGACCCCCTCTTCCGGCTGCGGCGTGAAGGTCAGCGCCCCTTGATACAGAAGGCCTAGGGCACGCGCCATCAGGTCCGCGCCGACCGGCATCAGCGCGTCGTGCAGTTCGCCGGCGGTCATGCCGGGGATGATCGGCACCCGCGCCTCCAGGGCGACCGGGCCGGTATCGAGACCGGCCTCCATCCGCATCACGCCTACGCCGCTCTCGGGATCGCCCGCCATCACGGCGCGCTGGATCGGCGCCGCCCCTCGCCAGCGCGGCAGCAGGGAGCCGTGGAGATTCAGGCAGCCGTGCTTGGGCGCCTCGAGGATCGCCTGCGGCAGCAGCATCCCGTAGGCCACCACAACGGCGACGTCGGCCTGATGCGCGGCGAAGCACTCCGCGGCCTCCGGCGTGCGCAGCGTGGCGGGCGTGAGCACTGGCACGCCGAGCTGATCGGCCAGCGCGTGGACGGGGGAGGGCCGCAGGCTCATGCCGCGGCCTGCCTTGGCGGGTGCGCGGGTGTAGACGGCCGCGATGGTGTGGCCGTCCTGGGCGAGCTTCGCCAGCGTCGGCACCGCGAAGTCTGGGGTGCCCATGAACACGATGCGCATGGCCGGGCTCAGGCCGCGTCGCGCTTGGCCGCCTTGGCGAACTTCTTGATCACGCGGTCCCGCTTCAGCTTCGACAGGTGATCGATGAACAGCACGCCGTTCAGATGGTCGATCTCGTGCTGGATGCAGGTGGCGAGCAGGCCGTCGGCCTCGATCTCCCGCTCGGTGCCGTCGAGCTCGCGAAACGTCACGCGGACCCGGTCCGGCCGCTCGACCTCGCCGTAATATTCGGGGATCGACAGGCAGCCCTCGTCGTAGGTGCGCTTCTCCTCCGAGGACCAGACGATCTCGGGGTCGATGAAGACCTGCGGCTTGCGCACGCCCTCTTCCTTGGACGTGTCAATGGTCACGACGCGCTTCGCCACGCCGACCTGGATCGCCGCGAGGCCAACGCCGGGCGCGTCGTACATGGTCTCGAACATGTCGGCCACGAGGGTCCGGATCTCGCCGGTGATCGGGCCGACCGGGTCGGAGATGCGGCGCAGGATGGGGTCGGGCAGGATGACGAGCGGGCGGATGGTCATGGCGGGAACCGGCAGGGACAGCGCCGGCTCGGGTCCGGGCTTTTCGTCGAATAGGATGCGGGTCGAGACCGGTCAAATACCGCGCCGTGGCCTTCAGAACGCGGTGCGGCTCCGGATCGCCGCCGTCAGCGTGCCCTCGTCGAGATAGTCGAGTTCGCCGCCGACCGGCACGCCGTGGGCGAGGCGCGTGACCTTCACGTCGCAGTGGCGGATCGATTCCGTGACGTAGTGGGCCGTGGTCTGGCCGTCGACCGTGGCGTTGAGCGCCAGGATGACCTCCGTCACCTCGGGCCGGGCCGCGCGCTCCACGAGGCTCGCGAGGTTCAGGTGCTCCGGCCGCACCCCGTCGAGCGCCGAGAGCACGCCGCCGAGCACGTGGTAGCGCGCCTTGACGGCCCCCGAGCGCTCCAGCGCCCAGAGGTCGGACACGTCCTCGACGATCACCAGCGTCGTGGGATCGCGCTCGGCGTCGCGGCAGATCGTGCAGGGCTCGGAGGTATCGACGTTGCCGCAGCTCGAGCAGACCACGATGCGCTCGGCCGCCACCCGCATCGCATCGGCGAGCGGCCCGAGCAGCGTGTCGCGGCGCTTGATCAACTGCAGCGCGGCCCGCCGGGCCGAGCGCGGCCCGAGCCCGGGCATGCGGGCGAGGAGCTGGATCAGGCGTTCGATCTCGGGGCCGGCGACGGCTTGGGGCATCGTGCCTCTGTCGGGAGTGTCGGGCGCGGGACGGGCAGGCCGTCCGGCACCGGCATAGCGGTCGCCGATCAGCATGCAAGGGCGCACCTGCGCGGCACTGGTATATGGGTATTCCAGTGCCGTTCCGCCCGCGCCGGGACGCCGAACCCTGTGGGTGACTGCTTACAGACGGGGGTTTCTGCCTTCGCAACTGTGATCTAACCTGTTTGTCCACGTTGCGGGCTTGAGATGGAGCCCATAAGGACAGCGAAGCTTCGCCGCCTACTCAAGCGATAGGTCGGGAAGCGGCCGGGGAGCGGAGAACCTGCGTGTGGCGGACCTGTACGACCGCACGGACGTCCCCCGGGCAATTCCGGACGCGGATCGCGTCCGGCTCAGTCGCGTCGACGGTCGAACAGGGGCCCGGGAGATACGATCTTGACGAACATCGGTGATCACAACGCGGCCCACGGCGCCGAGGCTGCCGGCTTCCGCGACCTCAAGGCCGTTCACTGGAACTTCGAGGCGCCGCGTCTCTACGAGGAGGCGCTGTCCCGCAAGGAGGCGCAGCTCGCCCGCGGCGGCGCGATCGTCGCCACCACCGGCAGCCATACCGGCCGCTCGCCGAAGGACAAGTTCGTGGTGCGCGACGCGAGCACCGAGAACGAGATCTGGTGGGACAACAACGGCGCGACCACGCCGGAGCAGTTCGAGACCCTGCGCCAGGATTTCCTGAAGCACGCCGAGGGCAAGGAACTGTTCGCCCAGGACCTCTACGGCGGCGCCGATCCCGCCCACCGGGTCAAGGCCCGGGTGTTCACCGAGTTCGCGTGGCACTCGCTGTTCATCCGCAACCTGCTGATCCGGCCGGACCGGTCGGAGATCGCCGCCTACGTGCCCGACATGACGATCATCGACCTGCCGAGCTTCCAGGCGGACCCCGCCCGGCACGGCTGCCGGTCCAAGACCGTGATCGCCATCGACTTCGCCAAGAAGCTCGTGCTGATCGGCGGCTCGGCCTACGCGGGCGAGATGAAGAAGTCGGTCTTCACCTACCTCAACTACATCCTGCCCGGCCGGGGCGTGATGCCGATGCACTGCTCGGCCAACGCGGCGCTCGACGCCGAGGGCGGTTCGGCCATCTTCTTCGGGTTGTCCGGTACCGGCAAGACCACGCTGTCGAACGATTCCTCGCGCCAGCTGCTCGGCGACGACGAGCACGGCTGGTCGAACGAGGGCATCTTCAACTTCGAGGGCGGCTGCTACGCCAAGACGATCCGGCTCTCGCGCAACGCCGAGCCCGAGATCTACGCCACCACCGAGCGGTTCGGCACGGTGATGGAGAACGTGGTGATCGATCCGGTGACCCGGGCGCCCGATTTCGACGATTCCTCGCTCACCGAGAACACCCGCTGCGCCTATCCGCTCGACTTCATCGCCAATGCCAGCGCCACCGGCCGGGCCGGGCATCCGAAGAACATCGTGATGCTGACCTGCGACGCCTTCGGGGTGATGCCGCCGATCGCCAAGCTCACCGGCGCCGAGGCGATGTACCATTTCCTCTCGGGCTACACCGCCAAGGTGGCCGGTACCGAGCGCGGCCTGACCGGGCCGGAGGCGACCTTCTCGACCTGCTTCGGCGCGCCGTTCATGCCGCGGCACCCGAGCACCTACGGCAACCTGCTGCGCGACCTGATCGCCAAGCACGACGTCGATTGCTGGCTGGTCAATACCGGCTGGACGGGCGGCGGCGTCGGCACCGGTCGACGGATGCCGATCCGCGTCACGCGTCGTCTGCTCTCCGCGGCGCTGGACGGTTCGCTGTCGCAGGCGGAGTTCCGGCGCGACCCGTATTTCGGCTTCGCGGTGCCGGTCTCGGTCCCGGGCGTCGAGCCGCACATCCTGACCCCGGTGAAGACCTGGGCCAACAAGGGCGCCTTCGTGGAGACGGCGGCGCGGCTCGTGAAGATGTTCGACGACAACTTCAAGCGGTTCGAGGGCCACGTCGATTCGGACGTGCGCGCCGCCGGGCCGACCGCGCAGGCGATCGCGGCCTGATGAGCGAAGGGGGCGGCCCGAGCGGCCGCCCTTCTCGCGGCTCTGCCGTTCGCGAATCTCCGGTCGCACCGTGGTCTCCTTCCCCGTGGGGTAACCGGTTATAGGTTTGAGGCACACGGCCCGTGACGGCGTGCAACGCGCCTTCCCTCCATGCCGAGCCCATTGGCGCGCCAACCCCGATCGCATCCTATGTCGCCGCGAGCCGCCAGGCCCGGACGGGAGAGCGATGGTCCCCAAATACGATTTGTGAATCCGCAAGCCTGCGCGGACGAGGGTGCGCGTCGCGCTCTGCCGCCAGCGTCAGTGCCGGACCCAGATGTGTGAGTGTCGTCGTCTTACGGCGTCAGATAATTTCGCCCCCTCTGCTGTACGGGGGTTCCGGTTTGCGGATACGCTTCCGGAAACGTGCTCGATTTCGAAGGGCTTGAGGCCAGCCCTTTCGAGGTGTTTGGCCAAGCGCAGGGCACGGGATCGGCGCACCCGACGCGTGACACCCACCCCTTTCCCGGACAGGTGAAGCGCAGCGGAACCTGATCTGGGACCCAGCACACGAAGCGCCGCGTCAGCGGCACAGCTTGTTTCAGACGGATGCTTCGCGAGGCTGTGCGCTGGATCCCGGGTCGCATTCCGCTTTCGCTGCATGCGCCCGGGAAAGGGCCGCGT
>NZ_JAKSYM010000179.1 GCF_022829545.1 Methylobacterium sp. J-030
GCGCCCTCAGGCTCGCTTGACTATGCTGGATCGCTCGACGGATCGCCTCCGTCGTTGTGGCGCTGCCGTGAAGAACCTGGCCCATAGCGCGTCCCTCCACTCGGGCGTGAAGATCGCACCATCAAACCCTGGGATCAAACATCTAGGCCGCCTCCGCCATCTGTCGCCCGGGGTCTGCCCCATGCCGTTGTAGGCCTCGGGCGGGAGTTTGAGATCGGCTGCCGAGGGGCAGCGGTCGACCTCAACAGCAGACACATTCTCGAATCTTCGTGGACGGTACAGAGGGCAAAGCTATGCGTTGAGGGTCTGTGGGCGGACAATATGAAGAACGTGGGTTCGCTCAAGCAGTGCGTTCTCTACGCCTGTGCCGGCGCACTGCTGCCAATCCTGGCAAGCTGCGGCGGAGGAGCGACGGCGATACCGGGCCTGCAGATCGGCTCAGATGAAGGGGGAAGCACCTACGGCTTCGACGCGTTACCGTTCGAGGTCCGGCGCGCAGACGGCAGCGTGCTGACAGGCCATGCCTCAGTTCGTCTCTTGCGGGTCCAATTCTACACCCAGGACGCGAAGAAGCTGGTCGTGTGCAGCGGTGGGTTCACTCTCGATCGCGAACACGCCTCGGTTCCTGCGAACGTAGAATGCACCGGCAGCGGCATCCTACACGGCACCGTCACGACGGCGCGGTCTGATCGCGGTGAGGGCACTTTCACTGAGCCGTCCGGGCTCACCTCAAACTTCCGTTATGGCGCGCTGCTCTCTCAGCTCAGGCGGTCGAGCGGCTGAAAGACCACGATGTCGTTGCGTGGCGAAAAACCTGATCGCGCAGGCCCGGCGGCCGTAACGGATGATGAACTGAGACGAGCCCGCGCGCTTGCGGCTCGCGGTGCCGACGCAGAGGCTCGTAGCTTCTATCTTGCACTACTGGCCCGTGATCCAACCCATTTCCAGTGTCTGACCGAACTGGGGAATCTCGCCTATGCAGGGGGATACCGATCAGCTGCCCGCACGGCCTATGAGCAAGCCGTTCTTCATCATGCTGACGAGCCGATCGGACGTGTGAACTTGGCCAACCTGCTCCGAGCAGGTGGCGAGCTGATAGCGGCCAGACACCATTTCCAAGCGGCTCTCGAACGTGCACCGGATCTCGCCCAGGCTCATCAAGGGCTTGCCCTCGTGCTCGCCGAGGAGGGAGACGCGGAAACGGCGGCTCACCATCGGAGGCGCGGCTTCAGCGAAGATTGGCTGGTGCGCCGCCCCTACCGCGGCACCGGACAGGCGCGCCGGATCCTGCTCCTCGTGTCAGCCCTCGGCGGCAACATCCCGGTCGAGCATTGGCTAAGCGACCGCGAGTACGACATCACCGCGATCTACGCCGATCATGCCGACCCGGTCGCGTCCCTGCCGCCCCATGACCTGATCTTCAACGCGATCGGCGACGCGGATCTCTGTATGGAGGCGCTCAGCAGAGCTGAATGGCTGTGTGCGCGCTCGGACCGCCCCGTGATCAACAGACCGGAACGCGTCCGTACCACCGGCCGAGCCGATGCGGCACAGCTCCGATCGATCGCGAGCCTACGTATTCCGAAGGTACGCCGACTGCGGCGCGCGGATATTCTTGCACTCACAGACTTCGCGTTTCCGGTCCTCATACGACGGCCCGGCTATCACACCGGCCAGCATTTTTCGAAGGTTGATAGTCGGGCTGCATTGATCAGCGCGCTCGACGCGCTCGACCATAGCGGGTCCGGTGACCTGTTTCTGATCGAGTATCTGGATGCGCGTGGGGCTGACGGGCTCGCGCGCAAGTATCGCATGATGTTCATCGGCGGCGGTTTTTACCCCCTCCACCTCGCGCTAGGGCACGATTGGAAGGTACATTACTTCACGTCGGCTATGGCCGAGGACGATGCCTATCGCCTGGAAGAGCAACGCTACCTCGACGACCCCACCTCAGTCTTGGGTACGAACGGAATGACAGCCCTTCGCGCGGTCGCGGTACAGCTGGGGCTCGATTACGCTGGCATCGATTTCGGCCTTGATGCCGAAGGCCGCATCCTCGTCTTTGAAGTCAACGCCACGATGGTGCTGATCTCACCAGACGCGGATTCGATCTGGGACTATCGACGGCCTGCGATCAGACGTGTCTTCGAGGCAGCAGAACGGATGGTCGCCGAGCGGGTCGATAGTCGGTAGCGCCGTACATCTACCGCCCCATGCACTTGCTGAAGAACAGATACTCCTGTCCGGGATCGGCATGTTTCTCGTAGGCGTAGTCCCGCGCCCTGGTCCGACAGTATGCCTCGCTGGCATTGGCAGGTTTGCTAGCTGCCGCCGTGCGTCGACTCGTGTGCCTGTGCTGGGCGAGGCATGGCGAACATGAGGTGGCGGCGATCACCGCCGCCAGCGTAGCCCTTGTGACTGATTGAGAGAGACGCATGTCAACCTCTTGCTATCGCCGGCATGAGATCGCACTAGCAAACCTTCACGCGTAGGGCCCACCGAACAGATCACCGAGCGCCTTGCGCCGAAATAACGTGCGCCAGCGCCGACGCTGATGCTTGGGCCGGTCGTGGATCATGTGGCAGCGTTGGCAGAAGGCCGCGAGGTTTGCGTCCGCGTTGTTCGACACGTCGTGGTCCCGATGAGCAGCGTCCAACACCACGCGGGTCTGGCGGGCACGGCCCAGAATGTCAGCTTCCGCAGCGATCCGGATCCGCCTGCCCCAGCCATCGCGCCACCCGCCGGCGTCGGCATCCCACCAGCGACCTTCACCAAGGTGGTAGACCTTGCGTCCGTGCGGCCGCCCGCAGCCCTCGCAGCAGCCTCTCGCCCGGCCGAACCGGATCACGGCCGAGAGCTG
>NZ_JAKSYM010000149.1 GCF_022829545.1 Methylobacterium sp. J-030
CCGTTCTCCGCCTGCCGCAGGGCAAAGGCGATCTGTTCGTTCGTGAAGCGTTTGCGAGGCATGGCATCCACCCTCC
Organism: Methylobacterium sp. J-030; assembly: GCF_022829545.1. Classification (GTDB taxonomy): domain Bacteria; phylum Pseudomonadota; class Alphaproteobacteria; order Rhizobiales; family Beijerinckiaceae; genus Methylobacterium. The sequence continues at coordinate 77 of NZ_JAKSYM010000149.1, forward strand.
TTCAGGGTTCAGGATGCCCGAAAAACTCGCGCTCAGTGCGGACCAGTTTGGTGGGTCAGGGTCAGGCTGCGATAGAGCGCGGCGCCTTGGGCGTGGTGGCGGATGACTGCCGGTTCGAGAATGAGGCGGTGGCCGTGCGGGCGTTTGGCGGCACGGTGCTACGCCTCGACTGGCCAGGCTTCGCCCAGATTGCGGAAGAACGCGTCTCCGAGCACGGGATCGCGGACGCCTACCCTGTCCTCAATGATGGTGAGCCGGAGACATTGTTCGAGCGCCTCGATTTCGTGGTCCGGCGCATGGTCGCTATGACAGGGCACAGCGCAGATTGTCATTCGGATTTCAGATGAGCGGCGTCTGCTATCGATCGAAAAGCTTCAAGAGACGATGGCCGTACTCTTGTAGGAAGCCATATGCGAGGTAGGAGCCTTGAAATGTGGCGTTAACTTCGAAGCCGCGCAAAAAAACATTGGTGAAAGGCCGTAGGTGCAATGCGCCCTCGACCCCAACCGCGACGGCAAAGATCATCGAGATAACGACCAGACCTAGGTAATTTAGCCAGCGCGCGGTTAACATTCCCAAGACAACGGCAAAGACGAAAATCATGCCAGGTACGCATTTCTGAACCAGTCTGCTATCCCGTATACTCGTTCACATTCAGATCGAAAAGCACCCCTATGGGTGGGCGCAGCTAAATAACTTATTTGGATGTAGTATCACCAATGTAGTATCAACGGTGCTATCAGCCGCGTCACCAGATATGATATAGCCGTGAGCAACAGCGGCCCGAACATCACCATGGCGACACGAGTGGAAGGCGTGATGGCTGAAATGTATGTCCGCAGTCGCCGACTAACAGTGTTCAGCCTCAGCAATCGACTGGGCCGGGATGAGGGATCGTCAGCAATCATCATCAATTATTGCGCTTGTATGTAGAGTTGAGCATACTTCCGTGCAAGCAAACCAGCGAGCCGATCTTTCACTGGCGCCGCAACAGAATGCGACAATTCGCGCATGGCGATGCGAGCCCCGCCGCGGAGCGCCACTAAGCATCTTCCATCATCGGACGGCCGATCCAACCGGAATGAGAACCGCGCCGCCAAGGCGTGAAACCCAGCGTGATCCGCGGGCGGTAACACGCGCAGTTTGACCGGACGCCATCTTTTGATGCCTAAGCCAAACCGTTCGTCGCGAGCGTGACGGTCACCTTGGAACGCGTCGCGAGATCGCCGACTTCGTGTAAAGGCGCATCGGGGCGCACGAACTGACAGCCGCTCGAAGGTCTATGCCGAACCCGTTCATCCAAAAGCTGGCGCTTCGGGCACATCTAGACGCACAAGATATCGAAGCTCTTCGCGGTGCCACCTGTGACGTCACTCAGGTCGATGCAGGTCGAGATCTCTCTCTCGATGGCAGCACGCCCGGCGTTGCTTACGTTATCCTCGAAGGTTTCGCCTGTCGCTACAAACTCGTAGACGACGGCGGCCGTTCGATCCTCGCCTATCTCGTCCCCGGCGACGGCTGCGATCTGCACGCCTCGTTGCTCAATCGTGCGATCAACTCGGTGGCGACACTGACCCCGTGCACCATCGCGTCGATCTCCTACCAGATGATCAAGGGGCTGGCCGCGTCTCGGCCAAACATCTTCCGCGCCTTGTGGTGGTCGGTCCTGGTCGACGAAGCCGTGCTGCAGGAATGGTTGGTAGGGATCGGGCGTCGGTCGGCCGACAGGCAGATCGCGCATCTCCTGTGCGAGTTGCTCACCCGGCTCCAGGCTATCGGGCTCGCGACCGAACCGGACTATAGACTGCCGCTGACGCAATCGGAGTTGGCGGATACCGCCGGCCTCTCGAACATCCATCTCTCACGCGTGCTAGCAGATTTGCGCAAGGCCGGGCTGATCAAGAGCGGCCGCAAAAGCATCAGTGTGCCCGACATCCGGCGCCTGCAAACGTTCGCCGGGTTCGACCCAGGCTATCTGCTTCTCTCGGGTCCGAATGCGAACCCGACCGAACTCGGGGCGCTGCCCGGGACGACGGGTCTCATCCGTTGAAGCTGGCGATTTAGCGTGCGCGCGACCGGCGGTATGGGTCAAGCTAATTGCAGGCGATTACGGGTCTCCATGAACTCTGCCACCCGATCGAGCACCTGTCGGGTGACGGTCATGTTCAGGTCGGTGGGCTCCAGTGATTGGTCCTCGACCGACACGAGGAACCCCGCGCTCGCCACCTCCCCCGGCTGCCCGGTCGCCTACGCCAGTGTCCGAGCGGATTCGTGAACGGGCGCGGCGGCACGTCCGCTCCATCGCTAAGCCGACTGGAAGCGGACCAACGGAAAACCACCCAGACCGAGCATGCAGAGGATCACCTCTGCAAGAAGGTGGCGATAAGTTCGGATGCCAGAGCGCGATCCTCATCGGGTGCTGCTTGCACCGCGGCGCGCACCATCGTTGCTGTCGCAGGATCGCTCTGCGCTGCCTGAAGCACCGCCCGCCCAACAGCAGCCTCCATCCTACTTGGCGACGGCCGCCCCGCTCGGTAAGCGGGACCGGGCTGGAAGAGCATGTAGAGGATCGTCAGCAGTAGGATGATGACGACGAGGAGGGCTGCAAGGATCGCGATCTTCATGGCGCCCCATATCATGAGAGCCCTCGCTCCAACGCGAGGATCGGGTGGCTACGACCGCCCCAAGATCCATCTCCCGCCCATAGCAGCCGATCAGCCTGGTTCGGTTTGAGTATGCGGTGGAGAACCGGCGCCATCGGTCCGCTATAGATCCGCCTTTTACGAACAGTCGTTCGCGGCTGGTTCCGACCCGCTGCGGCGGCCGGAGAGCCGCTCGATGCACTTCGAAAGCGGACGTCTGTGATCGCCGCGCCGGCGGAGCCATCGACACCCGCTTTCCCAGAGAATGTAGTCTGCACGCTGGCGATTTCGGGCGTCGATCTCAAGGCGGCCGGCTGAACTTCATCTCGTTCCACCCGGACCTTTCCCAGGGGCGCGGCAGATCGCGTTGACGCCGCAGCACGGCGGCGGCGCTGCTGGCCATCGACACACGAGTCCTGCTCAACGTGCCGATCCTGGAGCGCGGCCGGCTCGTCGGCATCGCCTTCGTCAACTGGGCCGACCACCATCCCTTCACGGAAGACGACCTCGCCTTCGTGCGCACCGTCGCCAACCGCGTGCAGAGCGCGGTGGCGGGCTTGCAAGCCGAGGCGGAGCAGCGCGTACTGAACGAGGAGATCTCGCACCGCCTCAAGAACACGTTCGCGATGGTGATCTCCATCGCCATGCAGACGCTGCGCTCGGTGTCGGAACGTGCACCGGTCGACGCGTTCGTGCGCCGCATCCATGCGCTCTCGTCCGCCCACGATGTGCTGCTACGGCAGAGCTGGACCGCGGCTCCTGCGAAGGAGGTCATGCGCGCCGTACTGGCCAACGCTGGGCACGATGACCGTATTGACCTCGCAGGCCCCGAACTCGACCTCGGACCACGGGCGACGCTCTCGCTCTCGCTCCTCTTGCACGAGCTTGCGACGAACGCGGCAAAGTACGGCGCCCTGTCGGTACCGGACGGACGGGTCGCGGTCGGATGGCGGTTCGAGGGCGAAGATGAGGGACGTGAGGTGTCGCTCGACTGGACGGAGCGCGGCGGGCCGCCGCCGACGCCCCCAGCGAACACCGGACGCAAGGGCTTCGGTTCGCGGCTGATCAATCTCGGGCTGGTTGGAACGGGGGGTGTCGACCTCCGTTACCCGCCGTCCGGGTTCCAGGCGACGATGCGCGCGCCGCTCGTCCAGTTGCAGCATTCCTGAGGAGATACAGTTGGGTCAGGGAATGCCGCCCGCGCGGTCCGTCGTCCTGGTCGTCGAGGACGAGCCGCTTCAGCGCCTGATGGCGGTGGACCTGGTAGAGGAGGCGGGCTTCGACGTGGTCGACGTCGCCGGCGCGGACGAGGCGGTGCTCGTCCTGGAGAGCCGCCCCGACATCCGCGTGGTCTTCACCGACATCGACATGCCCGGCGGCCTGGACGGGATGCGGTTCGCCGCAACCATCCGGGACCGCTGGCCTCCCATCGAACTCGTCATCGTCTCGGGCAGGCGCAGGCCCCGGGCCGACGAGTTGCCGGCGCGGGGCGTCTTCTTCTCCAAGCCCTACAAGAAGGAAGAGATCACCGCCGTCATCCGGCGAATGGCGGGGTGATCCCATCGGCGAGGGCGGCCCCATGCCCGCCACTCATGCGTCCGGTTTTTCCATGGCCGCGCATTTAAGCGGAACGGCAGAAATCCACCCGTAGCAGTCGTTCAGGGATGGGTACCAAGCGTCAGATTTGGACCACTAGGGTCCGGCGCATGGTCTCGGCGTCACGCTCACGCCTCTCCACCTCTTCACGGCGCCGCTCAGCGGCTTCCGCTTCTCGGCGTTCGGCGGCGCGCTGGTCCTGGCGGAACATCTCCTCAATGCCAGCCCGCACGCTCGGGTGGATGACGGAATTCATGATCGGGTCGTTCATGGGCACACCTATCGCGGGGATCGTCACCGATGTGTCGCGATGGCGAGGGGCCCGAACCCGTGACGGTCTGCTGGGCGCCTGCGCGACCTCGGCGCCGCTGCTGCGGTGCGTCTTGGGCCGTAGGGTGATGGTAGCGCTGGGCGCCAACAGCGCAACGCCTGGTCGAGGATGCTGGTAATAGCGCGAGAAGAGCGGCGGCGCCCTTTGAAAAACAATCAAATTTTTCAAATAGGCTGGTTTTCAAAGGGCTGCGTGCGTCGCGGTTTAGGGGCACAGCCCCATTATTTTTATTCGGGAATAATCGGATAATCGGGCGCGCTCAGTGCTCGGTGACGAAGCGCGCGGCCCAGTCCTCCGCCGTCAGCTCCGGCCCGACGAGGCACAGCACGCCGTTGCTGACGGTCGCTCGGCCCTGCGCAGTCCAGCGCTGCCAGTTCGCCAGGGCGTCGGCCGCCCGCAGATCGCCGGCCGTGTCGTCGATCGGGTGATCCGACAGGAGGGCAGTGGGGGCACCGGTGTGGCGCGCGGCCTCCAGGCGGGCGAGGCGGCGTTCGAGGTCGATGAGGCTCATGGTCTAGCTCCAGGATGGCGCAGGACAGGCCAGTCCGCGCGGATCGTCAGGACCGGCCAGCCGCGGCGGTGCTCGCCTCGC
>NZ_JAKSYM010000163.1 GCF_022829545.1 Methylobacterium sp. J-030
GAAGCCCTATGCGCCCTCCCTCCCCCCTCTGCGGGGGAGGGTGGCCCCGGCGTCAACAGGCTTCGGGCGAGGGAAACCCGAGCGCAGAAAGGGAGCCGACCTGCCTGAGGGACAGAGCTGGGATCTGCACCGTCGGTCGCCGCTCCGGACGCCCTTGCGGGGCCACCGTCGCCCGCGAAGAGGTGGGGAACGGGGCGCATGCTGCGCGGGTCCAACGCCAGACGCACCACCGCCCCAGTACAGCTCGCCCGCCGGCGCGCGCCGCTCGGGTGGGTGCTGCGCGTCAGCGCTCGGGCGCGCATGCGGGCGGGCTCCACTGCTGCGGTTGGGTGTCTCCCGCAGGAAGCGCGTAGGAGCCGCGCCCTCCCTCCCCCGCAGAGGGGGGAGGGAGGGCGCATAGGGCTTCTGGACCGCCTCATCGAGCGACCGGACCACAATCCCGAACCCGATGTGTGAATCCGCTAGCCCGCAGAGGGGGGAGGGTGCGCGCAGATCCCTGTCCCACCACCACTCCCACAGAAAAAAGCCGCCCCGGAGGGAGCGGCTTCGAGGAGTCTTCAGGGAGGCATCAAACAGAGCGGACGAGAAGATCCAACTCCACATCCAGATCTCTGGATGCCTCTTTATGCCTCAGGATCCTTAACAGTCGGTAAATACCAATCTTCGCGGAGGATCACGCCGCCAGGCTGTCGAACAGCCCGCGCCCGTCGGTCCCGCCGATCAGGTCCTCGACGAAGTTTTCCGGGTGCGGCATCATCCCGAGCACGGCACGGTTCTCCGAGAGAACGCCCGCGATGGCGTTGAGCGAGCCGTTGCGGTTGGCCTCTACGGTGATGGTGCCGTCCGCGTCGCAGTATCGGAAGGCCACCCGGCCCTCGCCCTCGATCCGCGCCAGGGTCTCGGAATCCGTGAAATAGTTGCCCTCGCCGTGGGCCACGCAGACGTCGATCACCTGACCCGGCCGGTAGGCGCTGGTGAAGCGGGTGTCGGTGCGCTCGACCCGGAGGGTCTGCCGGTGGCAGAGGAAGCGCCGGTTCACGTTGCGCATCAGAACGCCCGGCAGGAGCCCCGATTCGCACAGGATCTGGAAGCCGTTGCAGATGCCGAGCACGAGGCCGCCCCGGGCCGCGTGGGCGCGCACCGCGTCCATGGCGGCGGCGCGGCCCGCGATCGCGCCGCAGCGCAGGTAGTCGCCGTACGAGAAGCCGCCCGGCAGGACGGCGAGGTCGGTGCCGGCCGGCAGGTCGTGGTCCGCGTGCCAGACGAGGCTGACCTGCGCGCCCGACCGGCGCAGGGCCCGGACGACATCGCTCTCGCGGTTCGAACCCGGGAAGACGATGACGGCGGCGTGCATCAGAGGATCTCGATCGCGTAGTTCTCGACCACCGTGTTGGCCAGCAGCTTCTGGCACGCCGTGCGGAGCGTCGCCTCCGCGGCGGCGGCATCCGTGGCCGACACCTCGATGTCAAACACCTTGCCCTGCCGCACGCCCTCGACACCCTCGATGGCGAGCGACTTGAGCGCGGCCTCGATCGCCTTGCCCTGCGGGTCCAGCACGCCGGTTTTCAGCGTGACGATGATACGGGCTTTCATGGGTCTTCGGGTCTCGCGCGTCGCCGGGACGAGGGCATTGCCTGCGGCAACGTTTCACGGGCTGCCGCGATTCTCTGTAACAGGAAGGCTGCCAGCCTGTCGAACGTCGGCTGCCTACCGACGGGGCGCGGCGGGGCCCGCGTGCAGGGGCTCGATGCTGGTCGCCCGGCGCCAGAGCTGGAGCATGATCCAAGCGGCGAACAGGCTGAACACGCCCATCAGGACGTGGCCGACCCGGTCCCCCAGATCGAACAGGCCGGCCAGCGCCCAGCCGGCCGCGATGGCCACGGCGAACACCTCGGTGCCGACGAGGACCATCATGCTTACGATGGTGATGGCGTTGCGCCCGTTCACGCGATCGACCCCTGAAAACAACGACGGGTCCCGGACGAACACCGTCCGAGACCCGCGCAGCTAGCCCGGCAGGGCCGCCGATGCAACCGAGAGCCGACCGCGTTCAGCGCGGCGCGCGCTTGGCCAGGATCCGCTGCAGCGTCCGCCGGTGCATGTTCAGGCGCCGCGCCGTCTCACTGACGTTGCGGCCGCACAGCTCGTAGACGCGCTGGATGTGCTCCCAGCGGACCCGGTCCGCCGACATCGGGTTCTCCGGCGGGTCGGCCCGCTCGCCGGGCTGCGCCATCAGCGTGCCGTGGATCTCGTCGGCATCGGCGGGCTTGGCGAGGTAGTCGAAGGCGCCGAGCTTCACCGCGGTAACCGCGGTCGCGATGTTGCCGTAGCCGGTCAGGATCACGCCCCGGGCTTCGGGCCGGCGCTCCTTGAGGCGGGCGATCACGTCGAGGCCGTTGCCGTCGCCGAGGCGCATGTCGATCACCGCGAAGGCGGGGGCCCGCGCCTCGACGGCCGAGACGCCGTCCGCGACGCTGTCGGCCACCTGCACGTGGTAGCCGCGGCTCTCCATCGCGCGGGCGAGGCGCGTCGAGAACGGCTTGTCGTCATCGACGATCAGCAGGCTGCGGTCGGAGAAGGCCGCCAGCGGATCGGACTCATTGATCACGGCAGCATCGGTCGCCGCCACGGTCCCGGGCTGCGTCAGCATCCGGCACTCCTTTCGTGTTTTCGTCGTCTGGTTCTTGGTCTGTCCCTTATATAGGGACGACATCGCGCGGGGGCAGGGGGTGCCGGATATTGAGTTCCGGCGAATGACGCGGGACCGCCCCGCGCTCGAAGATGTGGCGCGCCCAGGAGACGCGCACCACCGCCCCGTGGGCTTCCGGGGTGGGCGCGTTCATCAGCACGAGCTGGGCGCCGGAGCGCTCGATCAGCGTCTTGGCGATGAACAGGCCGAGCCCCAGCCCGGCCCCCACGGTCCCGCCCGATTGCGGCCGGTCCTGGCTGCGGGTGGTTACGTAGGGCTCCCCCGCCCGCAGCAGGACCTCGCTGGAGAAGCCCGGGCCGTCGTCGCGGATCTCGATCCAGACCCGCTCCTGGGTCCAGCGCCCCTCCACGGACACCCGCGCCTCGGCGAAGTCCGCGGCGTTGTCGAGGATGTTGGCGAGCCCGAACATCACCCCGGCGTTGCGGCGGCAGGCCGGCTCCGGCCCGTCCCCCGTGCTGGTGATGTCGAGGGCGGTGCCGAGCGCCCGATGCGGTGCCACCAGCTCCTCGACGAGGTGGCTGAACGTGACCGTCTCGAGGAAGCCGGCGCCGTCGCCGTCGAGGGAGGTGAGCTTGCCCAGGATGCCGCGGCAGCGGTCGACCTGCTCGCGCAGCAGGTTCAGATCCTCCGCCACGGCGGGGGAGGCGGTGGGGCCGAGCTGTCGGATCAGCTCCTTGGTGACCACCATGATGGTGCCGAGCGGTGTGCCCAATTCGTGGGCGGCCGCCGCCGCCAGCCCGTCGAGCTGGGAGAGGTGCTGCTCCCGGGCGAGCACCAGCTCGGTCGCCGCCAGCGCCTGGGCGAGGAGCCGCGTCTCCTCCGCCACCCGCCACGCGTAGACGCCCGTGAAGGCGGTGCCGAGCAAGATCGCGGTCCAGACGCCGGAGACGTAGAGGAACGGCAATTCGATCCGCCCGTCGGCGAACCAGGGCAGCGGCCGGTGGACCAGGGCCAGCAGGGTCGCGAGCCCCACCGCGAGCAGGCCGAGCGCCAGCGTCCGCTCCGGCGGCAGGGCGGTGGCGGAGATCAGCACGGGGGCGAGGAACAGCAGGGAGAACGGGTTCTGCAGCCCGCCCGTGAGGAACAGCAGGGCGGCGAGCTGCACGATGTCGAAGGCCAGGAGCAGGGCGGCGGAATCGTCGCTGAGTCGGTAGCTCGCCGGGAAGCGGATCCGCAGCGCGAGGTTCAGCCACGACGAGGTGGCGATCACCAGGAAGCACCAGCCGAAGGGCAGCGGCAGGCCGAGGCCGAACTGCGCCCCGACCACGGCGGCGCTCTGCCCCGTGATGGCGAGCCAGCGCAGGCGGACGAAGGTGTCGAGCCGCAGGTGCCGCGCGTCGCGGACGAGGCCGTTGAGTTCGGTATCGGGCATACGCTGCTTCAGTCGTGCGTCGGACGAATTGGGCCGGGATGAGATCTTCGCTGAACCCGGCGCCGTTCAACTCCGCCGATGTCGCGGATGCGGGGAGCCGGCAAGCCGTCCGGGCCGAATCGTCACAGGCGTCGTCGTCACAGGCCAATCGCCCCCATATGGGTATGTTCCATTATCGTTCAGGGTGGAACATTATCCTGCCGATTCGGGTTACAGGAGGTTCCATCGCCGGCAGGCGCGGGGCGTCGCTGGCCGGATGATGATCCGCGAGGTTACGATGCTCCTGGCCTATTCGATGTACGAGGGCGCCCGCGCCCTGATGACGCCGGCCCGGGTCGCCGCGGATCTCACGCGCTACGGCCTTCAGATCCCCGGCAATCCCCTCGCGTACGGGCCCTACGCGCGGGCGGTCAGCGCCGGCTGCGAGATGTTCGAGCGGGTCACCCGCCAGTACGGCAAGCCGGCCTTCGGCTTCACCGAGACGGTCGTGGACGGTCAGGCGGTGCCGGTCAGCGAGCGGGTGGTGTGGGAGCGGCCGTTCTGCCGCCTGATCGCCTTCGACCGCGCCTTCGCGACGCCCCCCGCCGAGGCGCAGCCGAAACTCCTGGTCGTGGCGCCCATGTCCGGCCACTACGCGACGCTGCTGCGCGGCACCGTGGAGGCGATGCTGCCGAACCACCGGGTGTTCATCACCGACTGGACCGACGCCCGGATGGTGCCGCTGCTCGCCGGCCGCTTCGACCTCGACGACTACATCGACACGCTCCAGGAGATCTTCGCGTTCCTCGGGCCGGACCTGCACGTCATGGCGGTGTGCCAGCCGGCGGTGCCGGTGATCGCCGCGGTGGCGCTGATGGAGGCCGCCGACGAGCCGGCCGTGCCGAGCTCCATGACCCTGATGGGTGGCCCGATCGACACGCGCCGCTCGCCGACCGCGGTGAACTGCCTCGCGCAGGAGCGCGGCCAGCAATGGTTCGAGCAGAACACGATCAGCCTCGTGCCGCCGATCTATCCGGGGGCGTGGCGCCGGGTCTATCCGGGCTTCCTGCAGCTCTCGGGCTTCATGGCGATGAACCTCGACCGGCACGTCACCGCCCATTCGGACATGTTCGACCATCTGGTGCGGGGCGACGGCGAGCCAGCCGAGAAGCACCGGGAGTTCTACGACGAGTACCTCGCGGTGATGGACCTCACCGCCGAGTACTACCTCCAGACGGTGCAGACCGTATTCGTGAACCACAGCTTGCCGAAAGGTGAGATGCACCACCGGGGCGTTCCGGTCGATCTCGGAGCGATCCGCCGCTGCGCGATCCTGGCGGTCGAGGGCGAGAACGACGACATCTCCGGCGTCGGCCAGACCAAGGCGGCGCTCGACCTGACGCCGAACCTGCCGGAGTCGCGCAAGGCCTATCACCTCCAGGCGGGGGTGGGGCATTACGGCGTGTTCAACGGCTCGCGCTACCGCACGGTGATCGCGCCGCGCATCGCGGCCTTCATCCGCGCCATGCAGGCGGCGCCGGCCGCCCGCGGCGGGCATCTGCGCCAGGTGGGCTGAAGGCGGGCGAACCAGGGATCACCGTTGGATCGGTCCGACGGGTGGCCCCCGAGACTTCCTCCCCCGCAGAGGGGGGAGGAGATGCGCGTTCGCCGTCCGGGATCTTTTTGACCCGCTGCGCGCGAAAGCGATTCGGCATCTTTCTTCGATGCCGTCGTCGAACGACCGAACCGCAAATCGCGCCGTCCAGAGCCGCGCCCACGCTGACGACCCCTCGGTTATCCTGAATACATAACGCAGTTCCGGCGTGGCTGGCGCGGGCCTTGCGAGACGCCGCCCGTGACCGCGATGACCGCAACGCCTGCCTGCGCCCACACCCGGCTCGCCCCTGATCCGGCGGTTGCGCAAGCGCGCGTCCCGTCCGGGTTGTCACGCCGGGCCATTGCGCCCCTGCCTAAGAATTGTTCAAACTCGCCCACAAGGTGTGGGCCGGCGACGCGTGCCTGAGATCAGCACCGCCAGGGAGATCACGATGGACCGCAGGACCTTCCTCAAGGGCTCGGCCGCGCTCGGGCTCGCCGCGCCGCAGGTCGCGCGGCCCGCGCTGGCGCAGGGCGCCAAGGTCCTCCGCTTCGTCCCCCAGGCGAATCTCGCCAATTTCGATCCGATCTGGGGTACCCAGTACGTGGTGCGCAACGCCGGCACCCTCGTGTGGGACATGCTGTACGGCGTCGACGACCAGTTGAAGCCGCAGCGCCAGATGGTCGAGTCCGAGGAGGTCTCGGGCGACAAGCTGACCTGGACCTTCCGGCTGCGCCCCGGCCTGATGTGGCACGACGGCGAGCCGGTCCAGGCCAAGGACGTGGTGGCGAGCCTCACCCGCTGGATGGCCCGCGACCCGATCGGCATCATGATCCGCGGCGTCCAAGACGAGCTGGCGGCGACCGACGACCGGACCTTCCGCTGGCGCCTGAAGAAACCGTTCCCGAAGCTGCTCTACGCGCTGGGCAAGACCAACGCCCCGATGGCCCTGATCATGCCGGAGCGGATCGCCAAGACCGACCCGTTCACGCAGATCACCGAGTATGTCGGCTCCGGGCCGATGAAGTTCGTGCGCAACGAATGGGTGCCGGGCGCCCGGGCGGTGTTCGAGAAATTCGCCGGCTACAAGCCCCGTGAGGAGCCGAATTCCTGGCTGGCGGGGGGCAAGCGCATCCTAGTCGACCGGGTCGAGTGGGTCATCATGCCGGATGCCGCCACCGCCTCGGCGGCGCTGCAGAACGGCGAGGTCGACTGGTGGGAGAACCCGATCTCCGACCTCGTGCCGCTCCTGCGGCAGAACAGCAGCATCGCCGTCGACATCGCCGATCCGCTGGGCAACATCGGGTCGTTCCGGATGAACCACCTGTATCCGCCCTTCGACAACCCGAAGATCCGCCAGGCCGTGCTCACCGCGATGAGCCAGGAGGATTACATGCGCTCGATCGTCGGCGACGACGACAGCCTCTGGAAGAAGCTGCCGGGCTTCTTCACCCCGGGTACGGCGCTCTACAGCGAGGCGGGCGGGGGCAATGTCGGCAAGGGCGACATCAAGCTCGGCCAGAAGCTGCTGAAGGAAGCCGGCTACAAGGGCGAGCCCGTCACCTGCATCGTGGCGCAGGACCAGCCGATCACCAAGGCGCAGGGCGACATCACCGCCGACCTGTTGAAGCAGATGGGCTTCAACGTCGATTTCGTCGCCACCGACTGGGGCACCACCGGCACCCGCCGGGCCTCCAAGGCGCCGCCCGCCCAAGGCGGCTGGAACATGTTCCACACGTGGCATGCGGGGGCCGATTGCATCAATCCGGCGGGCTATCCGGCGGTGCGCGCCAACGGCGACAAGGCGTGGTTCGGCTGGCCGGACATCCCGCCCGTGGAGGCGGCGATCACCGAATGGTTCGACGCCGCCGACCCGGCCGCCGAGAAGGCCGCCATCGACAAGGTCAACGCCGGCGCCTGCGAGGGGGTGGTCTACGTACCGACCGGGTTCTTCCTCGGCTACCAAGCGTGGCGGAAGACCGTCTCGGGCATCGTGAAGGGGCCGATCCCGTTCACCTGGGGCGTGTCGAAGGCTTAGGACCGGAGACGCCCCATGCTCGGCTATATCGGCAGGCGCATCCTCGCCACCATCCCGGTCATGGCGGTGGTCGGGCTGTTCGTCTTCAGCCTCCTGTACTTCGCCCCCGGCGATCCGGCCGCGATCATCGCGGGCGATCAGGCGAGCCCCGAGGATATCATCCGCATCCGCGCCACGCTCGGCCTCGACCGGCCGTTCCTGGTGCGGTTCGGCGAATGGTCCTGGCAGATCATCCATGGGGACCTCGGCACCTCGATCTTCACCAACCTGCCGGTCACCACCATGATCGGCCAGCGGATCCAGCCCACCCTCTCGCTGATGCTCGTCACCCTGGTCTTCGCCATCGTGGTGGCGGTGCCGCTCGGCGTCGTCGCCGCCTGGAAGGCCGGGACCCTGATCGACCGCCTCGTCATGGGCATCGCCGTGACGGGCTTCTCGGTGCCGGTCTTCGTGGTTGGCTACGTTCTGGCCTACGTCTTCGCCCTGCAGCTCGGCTGGCTGCCCGTGCAGGGCTACACGCCGATCGAGCAGGGGCTCTGGCCCTGGCTGTCCAACCTGATCCTGCCGGCGGTGACGCTCGGCCTCGTCTACATCGCGCTGATCGCCCGGGTGACCCGGGCCACCATGCTCGACGTGCTGAGCCAGGATTACGTGCGCACCGCCCGGGCCAAGGGCCTGTCGCAGGGGCCGGTCCTGTTCGTCCACGCCCTCAAGAACGCCGCGGTGCCGATCGTCACCGTGATCGGTATCGGTATCGCCCTGCTGATCGGCGGCGCGGTGGTGACCGAGACGGTGTTCGCGATCCCCGGCCTCGGGCGCCTCACGGTCGATGCGATCCTGCGGCGCGATTATCCGGTCATCCAGGGCGTCGTGCTGCTGTTCAGCTTCGTCTACGTGCTCGTGAACCTCGCCATCGACCTCTTCTACACCGTGCTCGACCCGAGGATCCGCTATTGACCGCGACCGTCGCGCCCTTCCCCGATCATGCCCCGCCGGCCGGCCTCCCGCCCGAGGGCCCAACCCCCAAGGCGCCGCCGCCGCCCGGCCTCGCCGTCGCGGCGCCGCTGCCGGACGTGATCCCGGTGCGCAAGCGCCGGGGCCGGGTCTGGACCTATATCCGCCGCAACCCGACCATCGTGGTCGGCGGCGTGCTGCTCCTGATCGTGTTCCTGATGGCGGTGCTGGCGCCCTGGCTCGGCACCGTCGATCCCACCGCCCTGGCGCCGGCCAAGCGCACCCGGGTGCCCTCCGCCCTCCACTGGTTCGGCACCGACATGCTCGGCCGCGACGTCTACTCGCGGGTGGTCTACGGCGCCCGGGTCTCGCTGCTGGTCGGCTTCGCGGTGGCGTTCCTCGCCTCGATCGCCGGCCTCGCGGTCGGGCTCGTCTCCGGCATGGTGCGCTGGCTCGACGGGATCGTGATGCGGGTCGTCGACGGCATGATGTCGATCCCGCCGATCCTGCTCGCCATCGCGCTGATGGCGCTGACCCGCGGCTCGATCCAGAACGTGATCATCGCCATCACCATCGCGGAGATCCCGCGGGTCGCCCGCCTCGTGCGCGGCGTGGTGCTGTCCCTGCGCGAGCAGCCCTATGTCGAGGCCGCCGTGACCACGGGCACGCGGATGCCGGCGATCATCTGGCGCCACATCCTGCCCAACACGCTGGCGCCCATGACCGTGCAGGCGACCTACATCTGCGCCTCCGCGATGATCACCGAGGCGATCCTGTCGTTCATCGGCGCGGGCGTGCCGCCGGCCACCCCCTCCTGGGGCAACATCATGGCCGAGGGAAGGGCACTCTGGCAGGTGAAGTTCTACATCATCCTGTTCCCGGCGATCTTCCTCTCGATGACGGTGCTCGCGGTGAACCTCGTCGGCGACGGCCTGCGCGACGCCCTCGACCCCCGCATGGCCAAAGATGTCTGAGCGCCCGCCCGAGCCGCGGCCCCGGGTTTCCAAAGGGCGAGCCCTTTGGCGGGGTTCGGGGGCGGAGCCCCTGAGATCGCGACCAGGGCTCTGCCCTGGACCCGCGAAAGGTCTCGACCTTTCGAAACCAGGACTCCGGCCGTCCACGCGACGTGCAGCACCTGACGGCCCGGTCAAACGGACTCTGGGATGGGATATCGGATGAGCGGCACCCCCCTCCTGTCGATCGAGAACCTGCAGGTCCATTTCCGTACCCCCGACGGGGTGAACCGGGCGGTGGACGGGGTCTCGTTCGCGATCCGGTCGGGCGAGACCCTGGCGATCGTGGGCGAATCCGGCTGCGGCAAGTCGGTGACCTCGATGTCGATCCTGCGGCTCCTGCCCGAGCCGCCGGCCCGCATCGCCGGCGCGATCAGGTTCGAGGGCAGGAACCTGCTCGACCTGCCGAACAGCGCCATGCGCAAGATCCGCGGCAACGACATCAGCGTGATCTTCCAGGAGCCGATGACCTCGCTGAACCCGGTGCTGACGGTCGGCCGCCAGATCGGCGAGACCCTGCGCCTGCACCAGGGTCTCGGCCGGCGCGCCGCCGAGGAGCGGGCCGTGGAGATGCTGACGCTGGTCGGCATCCCCGAGCCCCGGCGCCGGGTGCGGGAATATCCGCACCAGCTCTCGGGCGGCATGCGCCAGCGGGTGATGATCGCCATCGCGCTGGCCTGCTCGCCCAAGCTCCTGATCGCCGACGAGCCGACCACGGCGCTCGACGTGACCATCCAGGCCCAGATCCTCGACCTGATGCGCGACCTGAAGGCCCGGGTCGGCGCCGCCATCATGCTGATCACCCACGATCTCGGCGTGGTGGCCGAGGTCGCCGACCGGGTGGTGGTTATGTATGCCGGCCGCAAGGTCGAGGAGGCGTCGGTCCGCGACCTGTTCCGGGCGCCGCGCCATCCCTACACCCGCGGCCTGATGGGAGCGGTACCCAAACTCGGCGCGGTGGAGCACGGCGGCGACGCGCGGCTCGCCGAGATCCCCGGCATGGTGCCGAGCCTGAAGGGCCGGATCGAGGGCTGCGTCTTCGCCGGGCGCTGCCCGGACGTCACCGACCTGTGCCGCGCCTACGCCCCGGCCCTGGAGCCGAAGGCCCCGGGCCACCTCGCGGCCTGCCACTACGCGCCGAAGGACGCCCTCGCGGCATGAGCGCCACGCCCGCACCCGCCGGCCGCACCCTGCTGGAGGTGAACGACCTCAAGAAACACTTTGCCCTCAGCGGCGGCCTGTTCGGCCGGTCGAACCGCGTGCTGAAGGCGGTGGACGGCCTGTCGTTCACGGTCGCCCGGGGCGAGACCCTCTCGCTCGTCGGCGAATCCGGTTGCGGCAAGTCCACGGTCGCCAAGGCGCTGATGCGCCTCTACGCGCCCACCGCGGGCCAGGTGGTGCTCGACGGGAAACGCATCGACGACCTCTCGGCCGGCACGCTCAGACCCCTGCGGCGCCACATCCAGATGGTGTTCCAGGACCCCTTCTCCTCCCTCAACCCGCGGATGCGGGTGCGGGCGATCCTGGCCGAGCCGATCCGCAATTTCCGATTGGCCCAGGGCTCCGCCGATCTCGAGGCGAAGCTCGCCTCGCTGATGGAGCGGGTCGGCCTGCCCCGGGAGGCGCTGGGGCGCTTTCCCCACGAGTTCTCGGGCGGCCAGCGTCAGCGCATCGGCATCGCCCGGGCGCTTGCGGCCGAGCCGGACCTGATCATCTGCGACGAGGCGGTCTCGGCCCTCGACGTCTCGGTGAAGGCGCAGATCGTCAACCTGCTGCGCGACCTGCAGCGCGAGCTCGACCTCGCGATGCTGTTCATCTCGCACGACCTCGCCATCGTCGAGCACATGACCCACCGGGTGGCGGTGATG
This sequence comes from Methylobacterium sp. J-030, assembly GCF_022829545.1. GTDB lineage: Bacteria > Pseudomonadota > Alphaproteobacteria > Rhizobiales > Beijerinckiaceae > Methylobacterium. The sequence goes on from NZ_JAKSYM010000163.1 coordinate 11,532, forward strand.
TATCTCGGCAAGATCGTCGAGATCGGCCCGCGCCGAGATATCTTCCTGGCGCCCAAGCACCCCTACACCCAGGCCCTGCTCTCGGCGGTGCCGATCCCGGAACCCGGGGCCGGGCGCACCCGGATCGTGCTCAAGGGCGACGTGCCGAGCCCGATCGACCCGCCCGCGGGCTGCCGCTTCCACACCCGCTGCCCACACGCCTTCGACCGCTGCCGGACCGAGGTGCCGGGCCTCGACCCCGTGGGCTCCGGCCACTTCGCCGCCTGTCACCTCAACGACGTGGCCGCTCAGGCGGCCTGACGATGCCGTCCTTGCGGGCGCAGCGATGCAATCCCGTGTCGCGGGCGATTCCCAAGCGTGGCACCCATCTCGGGTCGCTCCGCTGTCCGCGATGACGGTTGCGTTTCACGTGAAACACATTGGGAGCCTCCCGTGCAGCACGACCTCATCCTCAAGGGCGCGCGGATCATCGATCCGTCGCAGAACCATGACGGGATCTGCGACGTCGCCTTCGCGGAGGGCCGGGTCTCGGGCTTCGGCCACGACCTCCAGGCCGGACCGGGCACGCAGGTGCGCGACATGGCCGGCGCGATCGTCACGCCGGGCCTGATCGACCTGCACACCCACGTCTACTGGGGCGGCACCTCGATCGGCATCGACGCCGACGAGTTCTGCCGCACCTCCGGGGTGACCACCGCGGTCGATACCGGCAGCGCCGGGCCCGGCAATTTTGCCGGCTTCCGCAAGCACGTGATCGACCGCTCCGAGGCGCGGATCCTCGCCTATCTCCACGTGTCCTTCGCGGGGATCTACGCCTTCTCGAAGACGATCATGGTCGGTGAGAGCCAGGATCCGCGGCTGATGGCGCCGCGCGAGGCCGTCGAGGTCGCGGAGGCCAACCGGGACGTGATCATCGGCATCAAGGTCCGGGTCGGCCGCAATTCCTCGGGGGACCAGGGCACCGCGCCGCTCGGCATCGCCCTGCAGGTGGCGGAGGAAACCGGCCTGCCGCTGATGGCCCATATCGACGAGCCGCCGCCGAGCTACGAGGAGGTGCTGGCGATGCTCCGCCCCGGCGACGTGCTGACCCACGCGTTCCGGCCGTTCCCGAATTCCCCCGTGACCGCGCAGGGCGCGGTGAAGCCGGCTTTGCGCGAGGCCCGGGCCCGGGGCGTGCTGTTCGACATCGGCCACGGCAAGGGCTCGTTCGCGTTCAAGACGGCGCGGGCCATGATGGCGGGCGGCTTCCTGCCCGACACGATCTCGTCGGACGTGCACCAGCTCTGCATCGACGGGCCGGCCTTCGATCAGGTCACCACCATGTCGAAGATGCTCTGCCTCGGCATGAGCCTCACCGACGTCATCGCCGCCTCCACGGTGAACGCCGCCGTGGCGGTGAAGCGGATGGAGTACGGCACCCTGAAGGTCGGGGCGCTCGGCGACGCCACCGTGCTGGCGGTCCGGGACGGGGCCTTCGATTACGTCGACACCCGCGGCGAGCACATGACCGGCGCGCAGCGCATCACCGCGGAGGGCGTGGTGCTGCGCGGCCGGTGGTGGCACCCGGCCTGAGCCGGGGCCGCCTCCGGCGACCCGCAGGCCCGCCTCAAGCAGATGTGCATGGGCAGGCCAAGGCGTCATCCCCTCAGGTCCTGGCTGGACCGCAGGTTTTCGTTGCCGACCCGGCGGTCGCTCTTGCGAAACCCGCTCAGGCGGCCCGGACGGTCGCCAGGAAGCGCCCGATCTCGGCGGTAAGGTGCTCGGACTGGCGCGACAGCTCGCTCGCGGCGCCCAGCACCTGGCCCGCCGCCGCCCCGGTCTCCTCGGCCGCCCCCGCCACGCCGGTGATGTTGCTGGTCACCTCGGCGGTTCCCTGCGCGGCCTGGCCGACGTTGCGCACGATCTCCTGGGTGGCCGCACCCTGCTGCTCCACGGCGGCCGCGATCGAGGTCGCCACCCCGTCGATCTCGCGGATGCGCGCCGTGATGGCGCCGATCGCGTTCACAGCCTGGCCGGTCACGCCCTGAACCCGCCCGATCTGCTGGCTGATCTCCTCGGTGGCCTTGGCGGTCTGCTCGGCCAGTGCCTTGACCTCGGAGGCCACCACCGCGAAGCCCCGGCCGGCCGCGCCGGCTCGGGCCGCCTCGATGGTCGCGTTGAGTGCCAGCAGGTTGGTCTGGCCGGCGATGGTCGAGATCATTCCGACGACGTCGCCGATGCGCGCGACGGCGCCGTTCAGCTCCTGCACCAGCGCGCCCGTCTGGTCGGCCTCGCTGACGGCCAATTGGGCGAGTTCGGCCGAGCCGCTCACCTGCCGGCCGATCTCCTGCACCGATGAGCCGAGTTCCTCGGCGGCCGCCGCGACGGTGTTGACGTTGGAGCCCGCCTCCTCGGCGGCGGCGGCGACCGCGGTCGACTGGGCCGAGGTCTGGCCGGCCATCGCCGACATCGAGCCCGCGGTGGCCTGCAACTCGGTGGCGGAGGCCGAGACCTGCCCGACGATGCTGCCGACCGCCCGCTCGAAGCTGTCGGCCATCTGGCGCATGCCGGCCCTGCGCTGCTCCTCGGCCGAGGCCCGGGCGGCGGCCGTCTCGGCCTCCAGGGCCCGGCTGCGGATCAGGTTGTCCTTGAACACCTGGACGGCGGCGGCCATCGCGCCGATCTCGTCACGGCGCTGGCGGAACGGCACGTCCGCTCCGGTATCGCCGCCCGCCAGGACCGTCATCGCGGTGGTCATGTTCTGGATCGGACGCGAGATCCGCAGGAGCCCGAAGACCGAGGCCGCCAACGCCGCCACGACGGCGAGGGCCACCGTCACGGAGCTGGCCACCACGGCGGCGTTCGTCAGCGCCTGCGTGGTCTCGGCCTCCTTCTGCGCGGACCGGTTGTTCAGATCCACGTCGCGGGCCAGGGCCTCGCGGAGGTGGTTGTAGAGCATCAGCGCGTCGGGGTTCCCGATCGTCGTGAGGGCGTCCCCCATCCGGCCAGCCGCGACCAGGGCGGCGGCCGCGCGGCTGGCCGTCTCGTAGGTGATCCAGAGCTTGCCGAAGGCGTCGTAGAGCGCCTGCTCCTCCGGCGAGGCGATCATCGGCTCGTAGACCTTTCGGTGCTCGGCGAGCTTGGCGATGGCCTCGGCATGAAGCCGCTCGTTCTCGGCGCGCAGCTCCGGCGTGGTCGAGAGCGTGACCAGACGGTACTGCTTGAGGCGGATCTCGGCCAGATCGCCCTGGATCGTGTCCAGGATCACCACCGAGGGCAGCCAGTTGGTGGCCACCTGATCTACCGAGTAGCGGATGCCCGACAGCTTTGCGATGGACAGGCCGCCCTGCCCGGCGGCCAGGAGAGCGAGGAATCCGAAGGCACCGATCAAGGCCGCCTTGATGGTGAGTCGCAACCGCATGTCGATAGCTCCCGACGACCGAAACAATGCCGGCGGAAGGCTTCCCGCGCCGATTTCCGCTCTGGATTAGCGTTGTCACCCAACGTTTAAGAAACGTTCGACCGGCTTCGGCCGTGAGATACAATTTTCCGTGAGAAGAAAGCGCTTAAACGGGGTGTCGGCCATTGTCTCGACTAGGTTCTATTCATAGGCAGAGAGTGTCGATATTTACGACACTATAGTACGTAAACAAATATCTCACCAAAACATGGCCGGACTATATCAATCGAGATCTAGGATTAATCGCCTAAAACCGCGTGCGCAACCTCCTTTACAGCGGGCAGCCCGCCGACCTACACTTTAACGTGAGCCTCGGGTTTGAACCCGTTGCGGGCGAAACGCGGTCGAAGTCGCGGCGCCGTGGAGGATCGATGGACAACGGTCAGCCTCTCCTCGAGGTGGACGGCGTCACGCTTCGGTACAAGACGCGGGACCATCTCGTGACCGCCACCTACCGGGTGAGCTTCCGGGTCTTTCCCGGGGACCGGTTCGTGCTGCTGGGGCCCTCCGGCTGCGGGAAGTCGACGCTGCTCAAGGCGGTGGGCGGCTACATGGCGCCGACCGAGGGCGAGATCCGCCTCAAGGGCCGGCCCGTCACCCAGCCCGGGCCCGACCGGATGATGGTGTTCCAGGAGTTCGACCAGCTCCTGCCCTGGAAGACGGTCCGCCAGAACGTCGTGTTCGCCCTCGAAGCCTCCGGCCGGCTGAAGGGCCGGGCCGCGCGCGAGCGGGCCGACCTGTACATCGACAAGGTCCACCTCACCCGCTTCGCCGACAGCTACCCGCACACGCTCTCGGGCGGCATGAAGCAGCGCGTGGCCATCGCCCGCGGCATGGCCATGGAGCCCGACATCCTGCTCATGGACGAGCCGTTCGCGGCGCTGGACGCGCTCACGCGCCGGCGCATGCAGGACGAGCTGCTCGCCCTGTGGGAGGGCACGCGCTTCACGGTTCTGTTCGTCACCCACTCGATCCCCGAGGCGATCAAGGTCGGCGCGCGCATCCTGCTGCTCTCGCCCCATCCCGGCGAGGTCAAGGCCGAACTCAACAGCGCCGCCACGCCCGAGGCGGCGCTTGGCCTGGAGAGCCGCATCCAGCAGATGCTGTTCTCGGAAGAGATCCCGGAGGCCGAGAATGTCTAGCGCCCCTGTCCTCGACGCTGCGCCCGCCCGCACCGCGGCGGCGCTCGCCCCGTCCCGCCCGGCGCCGGCGACGCGGCCCGAGATCGAGCGCGCGCTGGGCCCGGCCCGGGGCGGGGCGGCCGCGCCGGTGGTGGAGAAGCCGCTGTCGGTGCCCGAGCGGCTGTTCAACCAGGGCTGGCTGCGCAAGCTGGTGATCCTGGCGGTGCTGGCCGGGATCTGGGAGGCCTACGGGCGCTATCTCGACAACGACCTGCTGTTCCCGACCTTCTCGGCGACGGTGGAAGCCTTGGGCCGGGGCATCATGGACGGGACGCTGCCGGCCCGGGCGTGGTCCTCGCTCAAGGTGCTGCTGATGGGCTACGCGGCCGGGGTCGGGCTGGCGAGCCTGCTGACCGGCATCGCCATCGCCTCGCGGGTCGGTACGGACGTGCTGGAGACGCTGACCGCCATGTTCAACCCGCTGCCGGCGATCGCGCTGCTGCCGCTGGCGCTGATCTGGTTCGGCCTGGGCAACGGCAGCCTGATCTTCGTGCTGGTCCACTCGGTGACCTGGGCGATCGCGCTCAACACGCATTCCGGCTTCCTGTCGGTGAGCCGGACGCTGACCATGGTGGGGCGCAATTACGGGCTGTCGGGCCCGCGGCTGATCGGGAAGATCCTGATCCCGGCCGCCTTCCCGGCGATCCTGACGGGGCTGAAGGTGGGCTGGGCCTTCGCGTGGCGGACCCTGATCGCGGCCGAACTCGTGTTCGGGGTGTCGTCGGGCTCGGGTGGGCTGGGCTGGTTCATCTTCGAGAACAAGAACATGCTCGACATCCCCAACGTGTTCGCCGGGCTTCTGACCGTCATCCTGATCGGCCTGGTGGTCGAGAACCTGATCTTCCAGACCATCGAGCGCCGCACCATCCGGCGCTGGGGCATGCAGGCCTGAGACGCAGGCCCGAGATGATCGCGCGCACGCTCCGCCGGCGTGGCTTCCGGTCCGACGGGGAGGCGCGCCGGGACAATCCCGGAGCCGTGCGCGGTCGCGAGGCCGGTATCCGGGGCTCTTGAGCGGGGTCCCGATCCGGCAGCCGCGCGGGATCCGATCGGCGCGGGCCGTGCGGACGCCCCTGATTCGCCGATCCACACGTTCGCGATTCACCGACGCCGCGAACGGTCTCGTATCGTACGGAACGATCGCGGGATCGCGTGATGCGGTATTGACCGCCGGTCACAGGCCGTAACGCTGTAAATATCGGCGGGTTGGCAACAAAGTGCAGTGAAAGGCTCTTTTCGAAGCCGATACCCGGTCAACCTGCATCGCGATGCGCTTTCTGCCGGGCGGGATCGGTCGAGAGCATCTTGACACATGCGCGGTTTTTGCTTTTGGAACCTGTGACCTCACCCTCGAAAGCTTTGATCGGACTCGCCGCGTGCCCGAAGAAAAATCTGAGACCGCCCTGGAGCGCATCAAGCTCGCCGCAGAAATCGTCTCGGCCTATGTCGCGAACAATTCCGTCCCGCCCACCGCGCTGCCGGACCTGATGGCGAGTGTGCATGCGGCGCTGAGCAATCTGGGCGGGCAGCCCCGCGTCGAGGCGGCGCCGCCGGTCGAGCAGCCGACGCCCGCACAGATCCGCAAGTCGGTCCAGCAGGACGGCATCACCAGCTTCATCGACGGGCGGTCCTACAAGACCCTGAAGCGCCATCTCACCGCGCACGGCCTGACGCCCGAGCAGTACCGGGAGCGCTACGGCCTGCCGGAGGATTACCCGACGACGGCGCCCAGCTATGCCGCCCAGCGCTCAGCGCTCGCGAGGGCGATCGGCCTCGGCGTCCCCGGCGGCCGGGTCGATCAGCGCAGGACCGGCACGAACGGCTGATCGCCGCCGCGCCGCGCCGCACTCTGTCGATCCATCCGGCTCTGGAACGGCAGCACCTGTGCCGTCATCGGAACGGACCGGAACAGCAGGCCGAGATCGGTTCGGGCGGGACGGCCGAAGGTGTCGGCCCAGCTCAGCTTGATCACCTGACCCAGCCTCGGCTGGGCCACGGGGTCCGCGCCCATGGGCTCAGCACCGGCCAGCGCCGCCTTGCGTTGACCCGCGCCGATCCAGCGCGTCACCCGTTTGTCGGCCCCGCGGCGCAACGGGGGCGGCACGGCCGGCACGGCGGGGCGCCGGAGATCGTCGGGCTGGTCTGAGATCGACACGCTGAAAGAATCCCGTCCGCGTTCGAGGAGCGAGCGGGGACGGATAGCGGTTTCGGCCGTGCCTCCGCCGGGGGCGCTCGACCCTCGACACGGCGTATCCTAACGAAAGGCCCGATTCCGGACAGGGCGAGTCTGTCCAAAAAACTTGTCTCAGCGTCCCAGATGAGCCCGATCCCTCGTCCGGGCGGCTTTCAGGACACCTGCGCCCGCGCGTGGATGCCCGGGACCGCCGCCAGCAGGCTGCGCGTGTAGGCGTGCTCCGGCGCCGCGAACAGGTCTGCGGTGCCCCGCATCTCCACGACGGCCCCCCGGTGCATCACGGCGATGCGGTCGCAGATCGTGGCGGCCACCCGGAGGTCGTGGGTGATGAACAGCATCGCCAGGGACAATCTCCGCTTCAGGTCCTCCAGCAGGTCCAGCACCTGCCGCTGGACCGAGACGTCGAGCGCCGAGACCGCCTCGTCGGCCACCAGCACGTCCGGCTCCATGGCGAGCGCCCGGGCGATGCCGATGCGCTGGCGCTGCCCGCCCGAGAAGGCGTTCGGGTAGCGGGCGGCGGCCTTGGGATCGAGGCCGACGAGGTCGAGGAGGGATCGCGCCCGCGCCCGCGCCTCGGCGGCCGGGACCCCGTGGGCGATCGGGCCCGCCGTGATGATCTGCTCCACGGTGCGCCGGGGGTTCAGCGACGCGAACGGGTCCTGAAAGATCATCTGGATGCGGCTGCGCTTGTCACGCAGGTCGCCGCCCTTCAGCGCCGTGTAGTCGAGATCCCCCAGCCGGACCGTGCCGCCATCGGGCTCGATCAGGCGGATCGCCAGCCGGGCGGTGGTCGACTTGCCGGAGCCGGACTCGCCCACGATCCCCAGGGTCTCGCCGCGCCGCACGTCGAAGGAGACGTCCTGGACGGCCGCCACCACCCGCGGCTTGCCGAACAGGCCGGAGCGTCCCGCGTAGGTCTTGGACAGCCGGCTGACCGACAGGGCGACCGGGGCCGCCTCCACCGGGAGCCGCGGCGGCGGGGTCAGTCTCGGGACGGCGGCGAGCAGGGCCTTGGTGTAGGGCGCCTCGGGGTCGCGCAGCACGGCCTCGGCGGTGCCGGATTCCACCAGCCGCCCGCGCTGGAGCACCGCCACGTGATCGGCGATCTCCGCCACCACGCCGAAATCGTGGGTGATGAACAGGACGCTCATCCCGCGCTTCCGCTGCAGGTCGCGGACCAGCCGGAGGATCTGGGCCTGGGTGGTGACGTCCAGCGCCGTGGTCGGCTCGTCGGCGACCAGCACCGAGGGCTCCAGCGCCAGCGCCATGGCGATCATCGCCCGCTGCCGCTGGCCGCCGGAGAGCTGGTGCGGATAGGCCCGCACCGCCTCCCCGGGGTTCGGCAGCCCGACTTCGGTCGCCAGCGCCACCGCCCGGGCCCGGCGCTCGGCCCGGGTGAGCAGGTTGTGCGCCTCGAACATCTCGGCGATCTGGTCGCCGATCCGCATCACCGGGTTCAGCGCCGTCATCGGCTCCTGGAACACCATGGCGACGCGCCGGCCGCGCAGGCGCCGCCACGCGGGCTCGTCGAGGGTCAGGAGATCCCGCCCCTCGAACAGGATCGAGCCGGCCGTCGGCTTCAGCGCCCGGGGCAGGAGGCCGGTGAGCGCGTAGGCGCTCATCGACTTGCCCGAGCCCGATTCTCCGACCACGCAGAGGATCTTCCCGGGTTCCAGATCGAGGTTCAGGCCCTCGACCGCGTGGGGGCGGTCGGCCCCCTTGGGGAGCGCGATCGTCAGATCGCGGATGCGGACGACCGGCTCGCTCATGGTGTCAGGCCCTCGCGGTGCGGCGGCGCAGGATGTCGGGTCCGTCCCGGCCCAGATCCCAGAACAGGCCGGCCATGATCGCCATCCCCTCGCGGGTGCCGGAGGCGAGCATGTGCTCGTCGGGCCCGTGCTGGCGGCAGGCCGGGTAGGAATGCGGCACCCAGAGGGTCGGCAGGCCCAGGATCTCCGAGAAGGCGTCGTTCGGCAGCGAGCCGCCGAGATTGGGCAGCAGCGCCGGTTTTTTCCCGGAGCTCGCCTCGATCGACTCCAGGGCCCACTCGACCCAGGGATCCTCCACGGGCAGCCGTGTCGCCTGGAAAACCTCCGCGGCGCGGGCCGGCCGGACCTCGATCATCGGGAAGCCGTGCGCGTCGAGATGGGCGCGCACGTTCCGGATGAGGTTCTGCCAGTCGGTGCCGACCACGAAGCGCAGCTGCAGGGTCGCCTTGGCGTGGGGCGGGACGGCGTTGAGCGGCCCGTCCGGATCCCCGGTCTTGAAGGCCAGCACCTCCAGCGTGTTCCAGGCGAAGACCCGCTCGGCCGGACTCAGGCCCAGCTCGCCCCAGTCGGTGTCGATGGTGGGCGCGGTCGGATCCGCGCCGACGCGGATGTCGGCGAGCGCCGCGCGCACGCCCTCGGGGATCGGCGGTGGCCGCAGGGCCTCGACCAGGATGCTGCCGCGGGCATCGACCATCGCGGCGATCGCCGAGGCCAGCACCGTGCCGGGGTTGCGCAGCAGCCCACCCCAGTTGCCGGAATGATGCGGACCCTCGCGCAGATTCAGGCTCAGCTCGAAATTGTAGGCGCCGCGGGATCCCAGAAAAAGAGTCGGGCGCTCGCCGTTGAGGCGGGGGCCGTCCGAGGCGATCAGCACGTCGGACCGCAGGGCCTCGGCCTGCTCCCGGCAGAACGGCCGCAGGCCCGGGGAGCCGGATTCCTCGCCCATCTCGATCAGGAGCTTCACGTTGAAGCCGAGATGGCCCTCGCGGGCCGCGATCACCTGCTCCAGGGCGGCGAGGTTGAGGACGTGCTGGCCCTTGTTGTCGGCGGTGCCGCGCCCGTACCAGCGGTCGCCCTCGACCACGATCTCCCAGGGGCCGAGCCCCTCGCGCCACTGCTCGGGATAGCCCCGCACCGTGTCGCCGTGGCCGTAGATCAGCACGGTGGGCAGGTCCGCGCCCTCGCGCCGCTCGGCGATCAGGAACGGGCCGTGCACCCCGTCCGGGTTGGGGAAGATCTGTGGGGTGTCGAAGCCGAGCCGGGTCACCAGCGGCGCGATGAACGCGTCGAGGTAGGCGCGGAGCGCGGCCTCCTGGCCGGGGGCCTGGCTCTCGGTCGGCATCGCCACGGCCTCCCGCAGGAGCGCGAGGAACGCGCCCGAATCGAAGGCCTCTGTGGCGCGCGCGATGGCGGCGTCTCGCGTCATGGTGTGTTTCCCGTGAAACATTTTGGTGCCGTGCCGGCCGGCCGCGTCAGTGGCGCGCCTCGGGGGCGGTGATGTCCCGCAGGCCATCACCCAGAAGATTGATCGCCAGCACGAGCAGGAGGAGCGCCACGCCCGGGATGGTGATCACCCAGGGCTGGAAGAACATGTACTGCTTGCCCTCGGCGATCATCAGGCCCCAGGAGGGCAGGGGCGGCTGGACGCCGAGCCCCAGGAACGAGAGGGCCGCCTCCAGCAGGATCGCGTGGGCCATCTCCAGGGTCGCCACCACGATCAGCGCGTTCATGATGTTGGGCAGGATCTCTTGAAGGACGATGCGCAGGTCGGTCAGGCCGGCCGCTCGGGCTGCGCTGACGAAGTCCTGGTTGCGGATCTGCTGGGTCGCGGCCCGGGTCACCACGGCGAACCTGTCCCAGAGCAGGAAGCCCAGCACCAGCACCACCACCTTCAGCGAGCCGCCGACCAGCGCCGCCATGGCCAAAGCCACCAGAACCACCGGCATGGCCAGCCGCGTGGTCACGATGTAGCTCACCACCGAATCGACCCAGCCGCCGAAATAGCCGGCGCACAGGCCGAGCGTGGTGCCGATCAGCCCGGAGATCAAAGCCGCCGCGATCCCGATCAACAGGGAGATCTGGCCGCCGTAGAGCAGGCGGCTGAGGTAGTCGCGCCCGAGCTTGTCGGTGCCGAGCACGTGGTCCCAGGTGCCCTTGGCCTGCCAGACCGGCGGGATCAGCCGGCGGGACACGTCCTGCGCGTAGGGGTCGTGCGGGGCGATGAGCGGGGCGGCGAGCGCCGCCGCCACGATCAGCCCGAGGATCCCGGCCCCGATCAGGAAGCCGGTGTGGCGCAGGCCCCGCCGCAGGATCAGGCGGGTGGGGGAGGGGACCGGCGCCAGGGTGATGGCCGCTTCCGGGGGCAGGGCGGGGGCGGCCAGAGCCACCGTGTCGGGGGGGAGGCTCATGGGCGGATCCTCACGATTGCCGCAGGCGCGGATCGAGGAAGGCGTTCAGCAAGTCGGCCGCCAGCGTCAGGCCGATATAGATCATGGCCAGAACCAGCACGATCGCCTGGACCACGGGGAAGTCGTTGCGGGCGATCGATTCCCAGGCGAGCTGCCCGAGCCCCTGCAGCGAGAACACCGCCTCGATCACGATCGAGCCGCCGAGCATGAAGCCGAACTGCACCGCCGAGAGGGCGATCACCGGGATCACGGCGTTGCGCAGCGCGTGCCGCACCAGCACCTTCCGGGGCGGCAGCCCCTTGGCGCGGGCGGTGCGGACGTAGTCGGAGGCCAGCACCTCCAGCATCCCGTTGCGGGTGAGCCGCATCACCGCCGGCATCGCGTAGTAGCCGAGCGCGATCGCCGGCAGGACGAAGTTCTTCCAAGTGGCGTTGCCCGAGACCGGCAGCCAGCGGAGGTTGACGGAAAAAATCAGGATCAGCGTCAGGCCGAACCAGAAGCTCGGCATCGCCTGGCCCAACACCGAGACGGCGAGCGCCGTCCGGTCGATCCAGGTGTCCCGCTTCACGGCGGCGATCACGCCCAGCGGGATCGCCACGAACAGGGCTACGGCCAGCGCGATGAACCCCAGATAGAGCGTGATCGGCAGGCGCGCGGCGAGCAGATCGATCACCCGCTCCCGGAAGTAGAAGGAATTGCCGAAGTCGAGGTGCAGCGCCCGCCAGCTCCAGGAGAGGAACTGGGTCAGCAGCGGCTGGTCCAGGCCGTAATCCCGGCGGATCTGCGCGATCTGCGGGCCGGTGGCCTCGGGCCCGGCGATCGCGGTGGCGAGGTCGCCCGAAAGGTGGAGGAGCAGAAAGCTCGCCACCGAGACCGTGACGGCCACCGCCAGGGCGACGAGGATGCGCCGGAGCGTGAAGGTCAGCATGGGGCGCCCGCTACTTCCACGACGCCGCGTAGAAGCGCGCCACCTCGTCGGGCTGGGCGGTGAAGTTCAGGTCCGACGTGAAGGCGTAGTTGGTCGAGTAGGAGAACATCGGCAGCGCGTAGGCCTCCGCGGCGATCCGCTGCAGCGCCTGGGCGTAGGCCGCCTTGCGCGTCTCCGGATCGGTCGAGCTGTCGCCCTTGCGGAGGTCGGCGATCACCTGCGGATCCTTGGTCAGGTCCTCCTCGCCGCCGCGGAAATACACCCCGTCGAAGGCCGAGACGTCGAGCACCGAGAACGACCCCCAGGTCTGGTAGCCGATCGAGACCTTGCCGGCCCGCAGCGAATCGCGGAACGCCGCGTAGCGCAGGTAGTTGAGCCGCGCCCTGATGCCGACGGCGCCGAGATAGCCGATCACCGCCTCGGCGTAGTCCCGCTCGCGATAGGCGCCGAGATCGATCTCGAACCCGTTCGGATAGCCGGCTTCCTTGAGCAGCGCCTTGGCCTTGGCGGGGTCGTAGGGGTAGCGCATCACCCCCTGGTCGGTGCAGCCGAACTGGTCGACGAAGCACAGCGCGTTCATCACCCGCGAGGCGCCCCGCACGAGGTTGTCGACCATCGCCTTGCGGTCGATGGCGTAGGAGATCGCCTGGCGGACGCGGACATCCTTGAGCGGGGAGTTCTCCTTGGCCCGGCCCAGCGTGTCGAACTGCAGGAAGCCGACCCGCATGGTCTCGGAGTTCAGCACGGTGATGTTGGGCGCGGCGCGCAGCTGGTCGGCCTGATCGCTCGGCACCCGCCAGATCCAGTCGACGCCGCCGGTCATCAATTCGGCCATCCGGCTCTCGCCGTCCGGGATGACGCGGAACTGCAGCCTGCCGATCTTCGGCCGTCCGAGCGGGCTGTCCGCCCAGTACCTGTCGAACCGCTCCATGCTGACGCCGCGGCCGCTGTCGACCTTGGTGATCCGGTACGGGCCGCTGCCGACCGGCGCCTTGGCGAAGCCGTCGAGGCCGACCTTCTTGAAGTAGGCCGCCGGGAAGATTGGGGTCGGGCCGGCGAGGTATTCCAGCGCCGCCGGGAACGGCGCCTTGAGGTGGATGCGCACGCTGTGCGGGCCGGTCACCTCCACCGACTTCATCCAGTCGACGTTCTGGCGGGTGACGGTGCGGGCCTCCGGCGTCAGCACGTAGTTGAACGTGAAGGCCACGTCCTCCGGCCCGAGCGAATCACCGTTGTGGAAGATCACGCCCTGGCGAATCGTCAGGTCCAGGGTCGTGTCGTCCGCCCAGGTCCAGGCGGTCGCCAGCATCGGCTTGTAGGCGCCGTCCTTGGGATCACGGTACAGCAGCGTGTCCCAGCAGTTCCGGGCCAGGATCACGCCCTCGCGGGCGCTGTTGTGATAGGGGCTGACGTTCTCCGGCTCGCTGTCCGAGGCGTACACCAGGGTGTCGTCCGCCTTGCCGGCCAGCGCCGGATGCGCGGCGATCAGGGTCGCGAGCGAGGCGGCCAGGGTGGCGGCTCGGGTGAGAGTCCGTAGCGGCATGCAGGCTCCGACGGCGCGGCGGACAGGCCCGGCGGATGGTTCCGCGGCTGCCGCCTTTTTCACCCTGCGATGATGTTGTGCATCTGGGATCGCAACAAGTAGAATTTGGCGAGCGCTGCCTTGCCGTATCGGCAATGTTCATAGCAACATACAGCGTGTAGGGCACGATAATGCAGACGACCGGGCTGCGCTACTTCCTGGCGGTGGCCCGCACCGGCTCGATCGCGGCGGCCTCGGCCCAGCTCAACGTGGCGGCTTCGGCGATCAGCCGACAGATCGGCAACTTGGAGGCCGAGCTCGACTGCGTGCTGTTCGAGCGGCGCCCGCGCGGCATGGTGCCGAGCCCGGCGGGGGAGCTGCTGGCGCAGCACGCTCATCAGGTGCTGATTCGCTCCGAGCAGGTGGTCACGGAGATCCGGGAGCTGGAGGGGCTGGCCCGCGGCCTGATCCGGGTCGCCTGTTCCGAGGGGTTTTCCCTCGACATCGTGCCGAACGCCATCGCGGCCTTCCACGCGGCCCATCCCGGCATCCGCTTCGAGGTGACGGTCCTTCCCCCGGCCCAGGTGACCCAGACGGTGGCGGTGGGGGAGGCCGATCTCGGCATCACCTTCGCGCTGACGCCCACCCCGCAGGTCGAGGTGCTCTACGACGGGCGGGTCGACATGCTGGCGCTCGCCGCCCCCGACCATCCCCTCGCGCGGGCGGCCGCCCTGCGCCTCGCGGACCTGCTGGACTATCCCATCGCCCTGCCGACCCGGGACACGACCCTGCGGCGGGTGTTCGACGCCGCCTGCGCGCACGAGGGCATTGCGGTCGAGCCGGTGCTGACCTCCAACACCCTCTCGGCGCTGCTGCCCTTCGTCCGGCGCTCCCGCGGCTTCGCGCTGATGTCGGCGCTGTCGGTGCAGACGCCGCTCCGCCTCAACGAGCTGGTCAGCCTGCCGATCCTGTCCCGGACGAGCCTCGCCCGGGGCGTGAAGATCCAGGCGATGCGCGACCGGCGGCTGCCGAAGGCGGTGCGGGCGTTCCTGCGCCAGCTCACCGACGCGCTGCCGCCGCCGCGGGACGGGCCCTGAGAGGGTCCGGCCCGCTCAGGCGCCCCGGTCCGCGGCGGCGCAGGCATGGTCCATCACGTCCTCGGCGCTCGCGCTCGGCGCCCGGTAGGCCAGCAGGATGAAGCCTGGCTCGGGATCGCCCGGTTGCGTCGGCACCGCCGCGAAGCTCGTCCGGTGCAGGTCGGGCCGGGCGCCCGGCAGGTCGTGCAGGGCCGCGAACGGGTTGAACTGCGCGGCCTCCGCCTCCGGCACCCGCAGGGCGAAGTAGCGGTCGCCGGCGAGCGGCACCGGGAAGCGGCTCCAGCGCCGCTGGATCTGGCGGCCATGCGCCTTCAGGGAAGCCAGCACGCTGGGGCGCAGGCAGTCGAGATGGATGTGGAGCTGGTCCTGGCTGCGGCCCTGGGCCGAGTTGACCGCGAGCCCCACCGCGGCGGGCGGCAGCTTCCCCTTGAACACGTCCGACACGAAGGGCCGCGCCGCCAGCGCCGCCCGCCAGTAGGCGGTCCCGCGGGGGCCCCGCAGCACCGGCGCCTCCAGGCCCGCCACCGTATCGGTGGGCATGAGGACGCTGTGGGTCGGCTCACCCGGCGCGCGCAGGACCGCCGTGCCCGGGCGCGCCCCGTCGCCCAGATCGACCGAGAGGCACGGGAAGGTCCGGTTGGCGAGCCGCTTGGCGAGCACGCAGGTCTTCAGGGCCGCCCACAGGACGTCGCGGCTCGGATCGGGCGCGGCCGCGAGGGGCGCGGGACTCAGGAGGGCGGCCGGGAGGGCAGCGAGGAGGGCGAGCGGCGCGCGGCGCATGGGGGCTTCCGGTGCGGCCGGCGGGCGGCCCGGGTCACCGATAGCCGATCTGCCGGTACGCCGGCAAAGCGTCGCGATGTCCTGACGGCGGGCTTCGGAACGGCTATGCCGGCCCGTCCCGAACTCGGAGGCCCGCGATGGCGCCCGCCCTCACCCCGGAACGCGCCGGCCGCTTCGCGGCCCTCGCCCTCGGTCACGTCACCCGCGAATACCCGAACAAGCCCGGGCACGTCCTGGCGGGTCCGGAGGATGCCCGCACCCCCGCCGCGCTGCACCCGGTCTTCTATGGCAGCTACGATTGGCATTCCTGCGTCCATGCCTTCTGGCTGCTCGCCCGCGTCCTGCGCCTGTTCCCGGACGGCGCCGAGGCCGGGGCGATCCGCGCCCGGTTCGACGCGCAGCTCACGCCCGGGAAGGTCGCCGGCGAATGCGCCTCCTTCGGCCGGCCCGACGCCCGGGGCTTCGAGCGGCCCTACGGCTGGGCCTGGCTCCTGAAGCTCGCCGACGAACTCGCCCGCCTGCCCGAGCCCCGCTGGGCCGGGGCGCTGGCCCCGCTCGCCGGGATCGTGGTCCGGCGCTTCCGGGACTTCCTGCCGCTCGCCGCCTACCCGGTGCGGGTCGGGACCCACTTCAACACCGCCTTCGCACTGCGCCTGGCCGCCGACTACGCCGAGGGGGCGGGGGATGCGGCGCTCCGGGCCCTGCTGCTCCAGAAGGCCGAGCGCTGGTACGGGGCGGACGAGGCCTGCCCCGCCTGGGGCGAGCCGGGCGGCGACGACTTCCTGTCCTCCGCGCTGATCGAGGCCGAGTGCATGCGCCGCCTCCTGCCGCCGGAGCGGTTCGGGCCCTGGTTCGACCGGTTCCTGCCCGATCTCGCGGCGGGCCGGCCCGCCACGCTGTTCCGCCCGGCCGCGGTGACCGACCGCAGCGACGGCAAGATCGCCCATCTCGACGGGCTGAACCTCAGCCGGGCGTGGTGCTTCCGGGCGCTCGCCGGGGCGCTGCCGCCGGCCGATCCCCGCCGGCCGCTGCTGATCGCGGCGGCCGAGGTGCATCTGGCGGCGGGGCTTCCGCATGTGGCGGGCGACTACATGGGCGAGCACTGGCTCGCGACCTTCGCGCTGCTCGCCCTCGCGGCGTGAGCGCCGGACAATTTCTGAGTGGTTCCTAAGAACTTTGCGGCGCGGACCGCGTTGATCCCTGCCGGCCAAAAAAAAGACCGTCCCCAGGGGACGGTCCGAAGTCTAGGGAGGAAACGCCCACGAGGGGCAGCAGCGCGGCGACGCCATCGCCGTGCTGCACTGCATCAACCCGAGAGGGGCGGGGTTGTTCCAGGCGGGCGTGGCAGGCTTCGGAGCTTGGTAGGCGCCAGCTTCCGCATTCGTGCTCCGGGAGAGCCTGACGGACTCGTTTGGACGCCATCCCGGGCGCGGGCAGCGCAAGCGGAACGCGACCCGGGATCCCGCGCCCGACGGCGCAAGGCATCCATCTGAGAGCGTGTGCCGCTGGCGCGGCTTGGTCTCGTGCCGGGTCCCGGATCAGGCTCCGCTCTCGCTCCGCCTGTCCGGGAAAAGGGGCGCCCCCATCAAAGACCGTCAGTCCCGCGCCGCGCCGTCCGCCACGCTGTGCAGCGGCTTCGGCGCGCTCCGCCGCTTCGCCGCCTCGTACAGCACCTGGGCGAGCTGCTCGGCCGAGTACGGCTTGCGCACCAGGGCGAAGCCGTGGGCGTCGTCCTTGGCCAGCACGTGGCTGTAGCCCGAGGTCAGCACCACCGGCAGGTCCGGGCGGGTGGTCTGCAACTGCCGCGCGAGCGCGAAGCCGCCCATGCCGGGCATCACCACGTCCGAGAACACCACGTCGAAGCGGTCCGGCGTGCTGTCGAGTTCGGCGAGCGCCTCCTCGGCGGACTTGGTCCAGACCGGGGCGTGGCCCAGATCCTCCAGAATCTGGGTGCAGAACCGGCCGACCCCGAGATTGTCCTCGACCACGAGTATGCACAGGCCCCGCTGCGGCTCGATCTCCGGTTGCACGTCGCGGCCGGCCTCGACCATCGCGGGGGCCGCGACCTGCGGCAGGTAGAGGGTGAAGGTGGTCCCGCCGCCCACCGCGCTCGCCACGTCGATGTCGCCGCCGGACTGCTTGGCGAAGCCGATCACCTGGGAGAGGCCGAGCCCGGTCCCCTTGCCGACCTCCTTGGTGGTGAAGAACGGCTCGAAGATCCGCCCGAGATCCGGGGCCGGGATGCCGGCGCCCGTGTCGGAGACCCGTACGGCCGCGAACGGGCCGCGCGCGCCGGCATGCCCGCGGATCGGCGGCATCGGGCGGTCGGCGTCGAGGCGCAGGGTCAGGCCGCCTTCCCCGTCCATGGCGTCCCGGGCGTTGACCGCCATGTTGATCAGCGCCGTCTCGAACTGGCTCTCGTCGGCGCGCACGTAGCGGGGCGTGTCCGGCAGGTCGATGGTGACCCGGATGCGCGCACCGGTCACCGAGTCGAGCATGTCGGCGATGCTGCGCAGCCGGGCGCAGATGTCGAAGACCTGGGGCTTGAGCGCCTGGCGCCGGGCGAAGGCGAGGAGCTGGCCGGTGAGCTTGGCGGCCCGGTCGACCGTGTCGGACACCGCGTCGAGGTAGCGCCGCCGCCGCTCCTCCGCCAGGTCGGGCCGGCGCAGGAACTCCATGGAGGAGCGGATGATCGTCAGCAGGTTGTTGAAGTCGTGCGCCACCCCGCCGGTGAGCTGGCCGATCGCCTCCAGCTTCTGCGACTGGCGCAGGGCCTCCTCGGCCTGGCGCTGCTCGGTGATGTCGCGGCCGAAGCCGTAGAACAGCCCGTCCTCCGGCACGACGGTCCAGAGCACGCGCCGCCGGTCCCCGGAATGGGTCACGCAGGCGAGTTCCACGTCTTCGACCCGCCGGTCCTCGCAGAGCGGCCGCAGGGCGGCCCGCGCGGCCTCGCGCTCCGGATCCGCCACGAAGTCGAGGGCCGCCCGGCCCAGGGTCTCGGCCTCGGACCAGCCGAGCGCCCGGCTCCAGGACGGGTTCACCGACTGCACCCGCCCGTCCCGGTCCGAGACGAGCTTCAGCACCGGCGAGAGCGTCCAGACCCGGTCGCGGTCCCGGGTCTGCGCGGCGACCTGCGCCTCCAGGCGATCCGCCCGCGACCGGAGCAGCCCCTCGGCCCGCTTCCGCTCGGAGATGTCGTGGGCGAAGACGTAGAACCCATCGACCTGCCCGTCCGGCCCGCGGCGGGGCAGGTAGCGCGTGTCGGCGGTGCGGCTCTCGCCGTCCGGGAAGGTCCAGGTCCATTCATGCCGGACCTCCTCCCCGGCGAGCGCCCGTTCGATGGCCGAGCGCCGGGCCTCGAAGGCCTCGGGCCCGAGGAGATCGGCCACGGTCCGCCCGATCACGTCGGCGGCGGCCTGGCCCGTCCAGGTCTCGTAGGCGGCGTTGGCGAACTGGTAGACGCGGTTGCGGTCGATGAAGGCGATCAGCACCGGCATCGCGTCCGCCACGAGGCGCAGCTCGGCCTCCCGGGCCTGCAGCGCCATCTCGCTCCGGCGGCGTTCGGTGATGTCGTTGAACAGGATCGCGACGCGGTTCCGCATCGGCCCGTCGACCCGGTAGGCGTGCACGTCGTACCAGCGCCCGAGCTCCGCGGCCGCCTGCTCGAATCGGACCGGCTCTCCGGTGCGCGCGACCTGGCCGTAGAGATCGAACCAGTGCTGCTCGTGGCCCGGCACGAGCTCCCGCATCGTCCGGCCGACCACGTCGTGCAGCCCGGTCTGCGTCTCGAAGGCGGGATTGACCTCCAGGAAGCGGTAATCGACCGGGCGGCCATCCGCCGCGAAGATCAGCTCCACGAAGCAGAAACCGGCATCGATGATGGCGAACAGCGAGCGGTGCCGCTCCGCGTTGCTGCGCAGGGCGGCCTCGGTGCGGCGGGACTCCAGCTGGGTCATCACGGCCCGGGCGAGCGCCTTCAGGACGAAGACCTGCTGGTCGCTCAAGGTGCGCGGCTCCCGGTCGAGCACGCAGAGGGTGCCAATGACCCAACCGTCGGGCGTCACGAGGGCGACGCCGGCATAGAAGCGCAGGTGCGGCTCCCCGGTGACGCGGGCGTTGCCGGCGCGATCCGGCTCCGCCGTCAGGTCCGGCAGGATCAGGATGCCGTCCGTGCGCATCGCCTCGGTGCAGAAGCCGGATGCGAGCGGCATCGCCCGCGGGGCGTGGCCCGCCGCGGCCTTGATCCACTGCCGGTCGGCGTCGATGAAGGTGATGTGCGCCATCGGCGTGCCGCAGGCCTGGGCGGCCATCTCGGCGATCTCGTCGAACGCCCGCTCGGGAGGCGTATCCAGGATGGCGTAGGCCCGCAGGGCGGCAAGCCGCTGGGGATGCTGAGGCTCGAAACCCGACGGGCGGGGCATTGTCTGGGTCCGCGACACGCAGGCGTCATAGCCTACCCCTTCGACCCTCCCAAGTGAGTCCGTGCAACGCAGTTCCGGCGACACGGCCAACGAATGGTTTGCTCGGGGGCAAGCTCTTGAACGAACGGAGCCGACCCCGCCCGGTGATCAGCACCGTGGGGCCAGGCACATCGGCGCGGCTGCCTGCCGCACCCAGATTGCAACCTATAGTTTTGGAAACGTGTCCCACGTCGCAGGCGCGGCCACGCTGGGCATCGATCTGGAGGCGCGTCGGGCGCCTGTTCACGAATTCGTGCGCCGCGTCGATGTCCCCCGGCGCCCCCGGGGCCGGCGGCGATTCGATCCACAGCGGCGCGCACCGCTGTGGATGGAATCGCCGCGTCCGGGAGCCCCGGCGGCCCATGCCGCGTTGGCGGGGCGGGGATAGGGATGCGGACCGGAATGGCCAATCGCAGGTTGAAGACGGGTGCGCAGCCGAGCGTCGAGGACGCCCCGCTGATGCCCACCGGGGCCCTGGCGGTGGCGCTCCTGCGCTTCGACGCGGGGAGCGCGCCCCTCGTCCACGTCGCCCGGGACGGCCGCCGCCTGGAGGAACTGGCCGCGACCCTCCGGGCGCTGGACCCCGAGGCCCGGGTCGCGATCTTTCCGGAATGGGACTGCCTGCCCTTCGACCATGCCTCGCCGTCCCGGGCCACCATGGGCGCCCGGGCCGCCGTGATGCGCTGGCTGACCGACCGGGACGCGCTGCCCCATTTCGTGCTGACCACCGCCCCGGCCCTGATCCAGCGGGTGCCCCCGCCGGAGACCTGGGCCTCGGCCCGCGTGACGCTCCGGGTCGGCGACCGCCTCGACGTCGCGGCCGCGACCACAGACCTCAAGCGCCTCGGCTACATCCTCGACGAGCGGGTCGACGAGCCCGGCGAGATCGCCGTGCGCGGACGGACCGTGGAGGTCTTCCCCGCAGCGGCCCCGCGTCCCTGCCGGATCGAGCATGCGGACGGCCGCGTCACCGCGATCCGCTCCTACGATCCGATCTCGCAGCGCTCGGTCGCCGAGGCGGACGATCTGGTGATCGACCCCGCCACCGAGATCATCCTGGAGCCCGGCTCCGGCCAGAGCTTCGAGCCCTTCACCGGCCAGGAGCACCGCCTCGCGCGCTACTACCCGCGCCTCGTCACCCTGCTCGACTACGTGCCCGCGGCGCGCCTCGTCGTGGAGGACGGCACCCAGGCCCGGGTCGACGCCGTGTTCGAGCAGATGGCGGAGGCTCAAGGCAGGCTCGGCGGGCGGGGGCAGGCCGGGGCGGGTCTCTACCTGGCGCCGCAGGCGTGGCGCGCCCTCGTGGCGTCCCACGACCGGATCGCCGCCACCGAGGCGGCCGGCGAGCCGCTGGCGCTGCCGTCCTTCGCCCGGGAGCGCCGGCCGGGCACCGCCTTCGCCAAGCTGCTGCGCGCGCGGCTGAAGGCCGGCGACGTGATCGTCCTGGCCGGTGGCCGCCAGCCCTTGCGGCGCCTCGTGCGCCAGGCCGGCACGATCGCCGAGCGCCCGATCCGCCTGATCGACGCCTGGGCCGACGTCGCGCAGGCGAGCCCGGGCGATGTCCTCGCCCTGGAGGCGCCCCTCGGGGCGGGTTTCCGGGTGCCCGACCGGGGTGCGACCGTCATCGCCGCCGCGGATTTGTTCGGGCCGGACGCCGCGGTGGCGGGGGGCGCCCGGGCGATCCTGCCGATGGGCGAGGTCGATCTGCGCCCCGGCGACGTCGCGGTCGACCGCGACCGCGGCCTGTGCGTGTTCGAGGGGCTCGAACGGGTCACCACGCAGGGCGAGGAGACGTCCGAGGCCCTGCGCCTGCGCTTTTCCGGCGACGCGATCCTGATGGTGCCGGTCTCACAGGCCGACCGGATCTGGCGCTACGGCCCGGAGCCCGACGCCGTCACCCTGGACAAGCTCGACGGCGGCACCTGGCCCCGCCGCCGGCTGGAGGCCGAGGCCACCATGGCGCGCACCGCCCGGCTCATGCTGGAGGCCGCCCGCGCCCGCCGGGAGACCGCCGCGCCGGTCCTCGCACCGCCCGCCAACGACATGGAGCGCTTCGCCGCCGGCTTCGGCTTCGCGCCGACCCCGGATCAGGCCGCCGCGATCGACGCCGTGATGGCCGATCTCGCCTCCGGCCGGCCGATGGACCGGCTGGTCTGCGGCGATGTCGGCTTCGGCAAGACCGAGGTGGCGCTGCGGGCGCTCGCGGCCGCGATCTTTGCCGGCAAGCAGGCGGCGCTCATCGCCCCCACCACCGTCCTGGCCCGCCAGCACGCCGAGACCCTGCGCCGCCGCTTCGGCCGGTTCGGGATCGCGGTCGCGCAGCTCTCCCGCCTCGTGGCGCCGGCCGAGGCCAGGCGCGTCAAGGCGGGGCTCGCCGACGGGTCGATCCGCCTGGTGGTCGGCACCCATGCGCTGGCCGGCAAGGGCGTGTCCTTCGCCGATCTCGGCCTGACGGTGATCGACGAGGAGCAGCGCTTCGGCGCCCGGATGAAGGCGGACCTGCGCCGCCTCGCCGAAGGCGGGCACGTCCTGACGCTGACCGCGACGCCGATCCCGCGCACGCTCCAGGCAGCCCTCGTCGGCCTCCAGAGCCTGAGCGTCCTGGCGACGCCCCCCGCGCTCCGCCAGCCGGTCCGCACCGTGGTGGCGTCCTATGACGCGGAAGCGGTGCGCGAGGCGCTGATCCGCGAGCACCGGCGCGGTGGCCAGAGCTTCGTGGTCTGCCCGCGGATCGAGGACATCGCCCCGATGGCCGAGCGCCTGCGCGCCCTCGTGCCGGACCTCTCGATCCTGGTGGCCCACGGGGCGCTGAAACCCTCCGCCATGGACGAGGTGATGGTCCGGTTCGCGGAGGGCGACGGCGACGTGCTGCTCGCCACCGCCATCGTGGAGAGCGGCCTCGACGTGCCCCGGGCCAACACCATGCTGGTCTGGGAGGCGGCCCGGTTCGGGCTGGCGCAGCTCCACCAGCTCCGGGGCCGTGTCGGCCGCGGCCAGCGGCGCGGCACCGTCCACCTGCTGAGCGACCCGGCCGCGCCCCCGCCGCCGGCGGCGCTCCAGCGCCTGCGCGCCCTGGAGGCCCTGGACCGTCTCGGCGCCGGCTTCGCGGTGAGCGCCCGGGACCTCGACCTGCGCGGCGCGGGCGACCTCGTCGGCGAGGATCAGGCCGGCCACGCCAAGCTCGTCGGGCTCGGGCTCTACCAGCACCTGCTGCAGCTGGCGCTGACCGCCGCCAAGGGCGGGCGCGCCGAGGATTGGAGCCCGGAGATCGCGCTCGGGCTGCCGAGCCGGATCCCCGAGGATTACGTGCCGGAACCGGAGATCCGCCTCAGCCTCTACACGCGCCTCCTGCGCCTGCGCGAGGCCGAGGCGATCGACGCCCTGGCCGGGGAGGTGGAGGACCGGTTCGGCGCGGCCCCCGCCCCGATGCGCGCCCTGTTCGACCTCGCGCGGCTGCGCGCGGCCTGCTGCGAGCTGGGCGTGGCCCGGCTCCGGGCCGGCCCGCAGGGCGTCGCGGCCGATCTCAGGCCGGACCGGCCGCTGCCTGCCCTGTCGGTGACGGACGGCGTCATCCTGCGCGAGGGCCGCGTGGTCTGGAAGCGGCCCTGTCCCGACGCGGAGTCATGCGCGGCGCTGGCGGGCGATCTCCTCGACCGCATCCGCACCGCCCGGGAGCGGGCCGGCTGAGCTTGCGCCGGCCGCTTCAAACGGTCACAGCCAGTCGCGCAGAAACCGCGAACGGAAGTGTCCCATGCACGTCACGATTGAGCAGGCCGACAAGGCGATCGCCGCCGCCCGGGCGAAGGCGATCACGCTCGGCACCCAGATGTGCATCGCGGTGGTGGATTCCGGCGGCAACCTGAAGGCGTTCCACCGGATGGATGACGCCTGGGTCGGCTCCATCGACATCGCCCACAAGAAGGCCAAGACCTCGGTGTTCTTCGGGATGATGACCGGCCAGATCGGCCAGCTGTCGCAGCCCGGCGGCCCGCTTTACGGGATCGAGCATTCGAACGACGGGCTGATCACCTTCCCGGGCGGTATTCCGATCGTCGACGCCGACGGCGTGATGTCGGGGGCCATCGGCGTCAGCGGCTCCACGGTGGAGAACGACCACACGGTCGCGGAGGCCGGCGCCAAGGCGATCGGCCGCACCGAGCTGCCGGCCCATCCCTGGCGGACGTAGCGCCGACCTTCAGGACGTGCGCTGCGCGAGTGCGCGGCCGATCCCGAGCAGCAGCATCCCCGAGAGCAGGCGCAGGGTGGCGTCGCCGTGGCGCTCCAGGGCGGTATGGGCCTCGATGCAATGGTCGGCCGCGGCGTCCAGATGCTCCGCCGGCGTGGTGCCGTCCGCCCGCGGTGACGCCCAGCGCCCGTGCAGCTCGGTGATGTCGATATAGGCGCCGCAGCCGTACAGGCGCCCGGCCTCGTCGGGGGCCACGAGGCCCTGGTTGAGGATCCAGCGGGTCTCCCCCGTCCCGGTCAGGATGCGGAACTCGATCGCGACCGGCCCGCCCGTCTGCCAGAGGTCCTGGATCGTGTCGAGGACCCGGTCGCGGTCGCCCGGGTGGATCCGCCCGAGGGCGACATCGAGGGGTACGGGCTTGCCGACCAGGCCGGGATTGCCCGCGAGCACGGATGCGGCGCCCAGGTCGAGCACGGAGCGGCCGGCGGCAACGTCGGTATTCCAGGTGCCGACGAATCCCGCGGCCTGTAACGTCGCGGCCGCCGTGGAAGTCAAGAGCATGAGAACCCCCATCCGGCTCGGGCCGGTGATCGTTCTGTGGCCAGATGAACCATCCGGACGGTGCAAGATCCCGAAAGGCGATCCCCGGCTTTCGGGGTGATGCAAAACAAAGGTCCGGAGCATCGTCCCGGTTCTGGTGTCCGGGTTGATGGTCCGGTCCCTGCGACGCCCCTGTCCGGGCGAAGCAGATACATCGGGGCTTTCGTGGTGCAAATCAGGCTGTCACAAAACATTGCACAGGTCAAATCGCCGGCGAAAGCTGATTTATTTTCCAGATTTACGATCGCAAACCGATGGCAATTGCTTGTTTTTGTCGGGCGTCGCGACGGAGCCGGTCGATACTGCCGAGCGCGCGGCGAGATCGTCTGGCCGGCGGCGCGGGGCCGTCGGCTCCGGCTCCGGCGCGTCCCGGGTGCCGGGTCGGATCGCGGGCTCATACCGAGTTGCGCTGATCCCGACCCAGGGTCGGGAACAGCGCGCCCGGCGGACGACCCCCGCCCCGCCGTCGCGCCGACGAACCGCGATGAGGCAGGCTCATCAAGGTTCGGTATAACCTCCCGCTTCCGGCACGTCTTCGGCAGAGGGGCATCGCACCCATGGACCGCATCAACCTCCCGCTCTCGCAGGACCGGCTCTGGGACAGCCTGATGGAACTCGCCCGGATCGGGGGGCTGCCGAACGGCGGCAACGACCGCCAGACCCTGACCGACCGCGACGCCGAGGGGCGCGCCCTGTTCCGGCGCTGGGGCGAGGCCGCGGGGCTCACCCTCACGGTCGACCGGGTCGGCACCATGATCTTCCGCCGCCCGGGGCGGAATCCGGCCCTGAAGCCGGTGGCGATCGGCAGTCACCTCGACACGCAGCCGACCGGGGGCAAGTTCGACGGGCCGCTCGGCGTGCTGGCCGGGCTCGAGATCATGCGCGCCCTGGACGAGGCCGGCCTCGAGACGGAGGCGCCCCTCATGCTCATCAACTGGTGCAACGAGGAGGGTTCGCGCTTCCCGCCGCCGATGAGCGGCAGCGGCGTCGCCATGGGGATCGTCCCGGAGGCCGACATCCTGGCGACCCGGGACCTGTCGGGCCTCGTCTTCGGCGACGAATTGCGGCGCATCGGCTGGCAGGGCGACGCGGACCCGGCGGCCTTGCGGGGGATCGGCGCCTATTTCGAGCTGCATATCGAGCAGGGCAAGCGCTTGGAGGATGCGGGCCTGACCATCGGGGTGGTCGACCGGGCGCTGGCCCAGATCTGGTACGAGATCACCGTGCAGGGCGAGGAAGCCCATGCCGGCAGCCCCATGGACGGGCGGCGCGATGCCCTGATGGCCGCGGCAGCGCTGATCGCCACCCTCGAAGGCATCGCCCGGGAGGCGGTGGGGGCCGGCGGTGAGCGCGGGCGGGCGACGGTGGGCGTGCTGAAGGCCGAGCCGGAAAGCCGCAACATCACGCCGGGCCGGGTCTGGTTCAGCCTCGACACGCGCCACGGCGACACCGATCAGCTGGAGGCGATGCGGGCGCGGATCCTGGCCCGGGCCGACGCCCTGGCGGCGGAGCGCGGCGTCACGATCCGCGTCGAGGAGTTCTGGCGCGCGCCGCCGACCCCGTTCGACCCGGTGCTGGTCGACCGGATCCAGGCCGCCGCCGAGGCGCGGGGCCACGCCTGGACGCGGATGCCGACGGCGATCTACCACGATGCCGTCTACTGCGCCCGCGCGGTCCCCGCGGCGCTGGTGTTCTGCCCCTGCCACGGCGGCATCAGCCACAACGAGGCGGAGAGCATCACGCCGGACTGGGCCGGGGCCGGAATGGAGGTCCTGGCCGACGCCGTCCTCGCGACGGCGGGCTTGGCCGCCGCCGGGAGCGCGGGCGCCTGAGGGAGGTTTTCGCCATGCCCGACGACGACAACGTCATCCGCCCGGCCTTCGGCGCGCCCCGCCGGCCCGCTCCCGCCGGGCCGGAGGCGGCCGGTCAGCCGGTCCTGCGCATCCTCGGCACGGGGGCGGGCCATCGGGTCGGCTTGATCCGGGACCCGGCGGCGCAGGAGGGCGCGGTCTTCCGGGTCGTGGTCGGGCCGGAGGACGAACCGGAGGTCGAGACCGTGGCGCTGCTGCCGGCCACCGCCGACGCGGAGGCCGAGGCCGAGCGGATCGGCTTCGCGGTCCTGCGCGCCCTGGAGGTCATCGAGGGCGCGCTCTGAGCCGCACCGTTCTTCGTCCACGGGCGTTCTTCACGGCAGGCGGGGAGAGGGACGCATGACGCTCGGCAAGGGAGCAGTCGACACGGGCCGGACGGGCGGCAGGATCAGCAGCACGGCGATCGCGATCCCGGCCCGGGCCGGGATGGTCTGGTCGGTGCTGACGGACCTCGAAGCCTATCCGGACTGGAACCCGTTCATCCGGAAGGCCGAGGGTCAGCGGCGCGTCGGCGCGCGCTGGCGCCTGGAGCTGACCCTGAACGGCCGCTCCTACCGGACGGTGCGCGTCGCGGTGACCCGCTGGGAGCCCGGACGGCGCCTGACCTGGCGCGGCGGCATCGAGATGCCGCACCTGATCACCGGCACGCACGACTTCCGCATCGCCGAGACCCGGCAGGGCGTCGATCTCGTCCAGGCGGAGACCTTCGCGGGCTGGCTCGCCCCCGTCCTGTTCCCCTGGCTGCGGGCGCGCACGCAGGCCCGGTTCGCCGAGATGAACGCGGCCCTGCGGGACGAGGTCGCCCGCCGGACGGCCGAGACGGCCTGACCGGCGGCGCGGGTCAGTCGACCGGCTTCGGCTTGACGATCGGCGAGCGGGTCAGGCTCTGGATCTCGCGGCCAGGCCGCCCCGCCTTGAGGGCGATCTCCGCCTCCTGCTCGAGGATGAGCTCGCGGGCCGGCTCGTCGCCGTCGAGGCCGCCCAGGATCTCCATCGGCACCCGCCGGTTCGAGGCCCGGGAGCCGTCCGTGTAGACGACATCGAACATCACGAAGCCCCGCTCCTGCGGTCTCGACTTGATACGCTTGGCCATAGGTGCTGATACGCCGCCAAGATTGGTCGCGGCAAGCCGCCGTGACGCGTGGGGGGCGTGCGGCGCGCAAAGGCCGCGCCCGCGCTCGGAATTTCCCCGCACCAGACGAGGACGCTGCCCGTGATACCCTGGGTTCATCTCGATACCGGATCCGTGCCCGGCGGCGGCACCCCCTTGCGCCTGATGCGGCGCGGCGAGGAGTTCGCGATCCTGGCCGACACGATCGAGCTGATGAACAACCGCCGCAGCGGCTCCGAGGTGGCGCTCGCGGCGCTGACCTGCACGCGGCTCGCCGACCGGCCCCGGGCCCGGATCCTGATCGGCGGCCTCGGCATGGGCTTCACCCTGCGGGCCGCCCTCGACAACCTCGGGCCGGAGGCGCGGGTGGTGGTGGCCGAGCTGGTGCCGGCGGTGATCGCCTGGGCCCGGGGGCCGCTGGCGCACGTCTTCGCCGGCTGCCTGGACGATCCGCGGGTCGACCTGCACGAGGCCGACGTGAACCGCCTGATCCAGGCCGGGCCGGAGCATTACGACGCGATCCTGCTCGACGTCGACAACGGCCCGGAGGGGCTGATGCGCCGGTCGAACGACCGGCTCTACGACGGCTGGGGCCTCAAGCGGGCCCGCTGGGCGCTGCGGCCGGGCGGGATCCTGGGCGTCTGGTCGGGGGCGCCGGACCGGAAGTTCAAGAGCCGGATGCAGCGCTCCGGCTTCGCCGTGGACGAGCAGCGCGTCCATGCCAGCGGCCGGGGCAGCGGGCCCAAGCACGTGGTCTGGCTGGGCACGCGGACCGCCGGATTCGCTGAGCCGGCGCACGATGCCCCCGCGCGGGCCGCCCCCGGCCGGACGCGGCGGATCCGATAGCCCGTTCTGCTGCCGCTCACGGTCGCACCCCCTGTGCCGGCGGCGCGATCTCCCGCACATTCACGCCATGGGTGCAAATTGCGGGCATCTCTACACGGTCGAGGTGAAGCCGAGCCGGCATGACCCGGGTCGCTTCACCTGGGCGATCCGGGACCGCGGCAAGCTGGTCCGCGGGTCGTACCGCCCGCACGCCTCCGAGCACGCCGCCCGCGCCGTCGCCCTGGCCGAGGTCGAGCGGCTGATCGGGCATGACGGCCGCTCCGGCGGGGCCTGATCCGACGATTCCGCGCGCCGGCCCCGCGCTGTCATCCAATCGTCATGGGCCGGCCAGAAAGCCTCGCCCTGCATCCCGGCAGAGAGGGCTCCATGGACTTCCACCGTCGCTTCACGGTCCTGATGTGCACGCCGGCCTTCGATCCGGACGACCTGGAAGGCGCGCGCGTCAATCAGATCGTGGCGGCCGTGGAGAGCCGCGGCTTCGAGGTGGTGCGCGCCCGGCGGGTGGAGGACGCGGCCATCGCGGTGCAGACCGACGCGGCGGTGGGCTGCCTCGTGGTCGACTGGGGCAAGCGCGGCCTTGACGGCAAGGCCGCCGCGCTCATCGACATGATGCGCAAGCGCGGCCTGGAGATGCCGATCGTCATCATGGTCCGCCGCAAGCGGCTGGAGGACATCCCGGTCGAGCTCCTGGACTTCATCGACGGCTACATCTTCCTGGCGGAGGAAACGCCGGAATTCATCGCCCGCGGCCTGGTCAGCCGGGTCACGCAGTACGCCGAGACGCTGAAGACCCCGTTCTTCGGCGCGCTGGTGGACTATGCCGAGAAGGGCAACCAGCTCTGGACCTGCCCGGGCCACAACGGCGGCATCTTTTATAACCGCTCGCCCATCGGCCGGATCTTCGTGGAGCACTTAGGGGAAGCCATCTTCCGCGATGACCTCGACAATTCGGTCCTCGACCTCGGCGATCTGCTGACCCACGAGGGCCCGGCGCTCAAAGCGCAGAAAGAAGCCGCCCGGATCTTCGGGGCGGAAAAGACCTACTTCGTCCTCAACGGCACCTCGGCCTCCAACAAGATCGTGCTGTCCTCCCTGGTCGCCGAGGACGACCTCGTCCTGTTCGACCGCAACAACCACAAGGCGGCCCATCACGGCGCCCTGTTCCTGGGCGGTGGCATCCCGATCTTCTTGGAAACCGACCGCAACGCCTACGGGCTGATCGGGCCGATCTTCCACGAAGCCTTGGACGAGACCCGGATCCGGGAAAAAATCCGCCGCAACCCGCTGGTGACCGATCCGGAGGCGTGGCGCCGGGAGCGGCCGTTCCGCGTCGCGGTGATCGAGCAATGCACCTATGACGGCACGATCTACGACGCGCAGACGATCCTGGAGAAGATCGGCCACCTCTGCGACTACATCCTGTTCGACGAGGCCTGGGCGGGCTTCATGAAGTTCCACCCGCTCTACGCCCGCCGCTTCGCCATGGGGTTGACCGGGCTCGACGAGACCTCCCCCGGCATCGTCGCCACGCAATCGACCCACAAGCAGCTCGCGAGCTTCTCCCAGGCCTCCCAGATCCACACCCGCGACGGCCATATCCGCGGCCAGACCCGGCGGGTCGAGCACAAGCGACTGAACGAGAGTTTTCTGGTCCACGCCTCCACGTCACCCTTCTACCCGCTCTTCGCCTCCCTCGATGTCGGCGCCCAGATGATGAAGGGGCGCTCCGGCATGATCCTGTGGGACGACACGATCCGGCTCGGGATCGAGTGGCGCAAGAAGGTCCGGGCGATCCGGCGGGAGTTCGAGGAGAACGAACGCGACCCCGCGAGGCGCTGGTTCTTCGACCCCTTCGTGCCGGACGTGACCAGAAGCGCCGACGGCGCCGAGGTACCCTGGGAGAGCGTGCCGACCGACGAACTCGCCTCGACGCCCCGCCACTGGGAGCTGAGGCCCGGCGCCCGCTGGCACGGCTTCACCCACGTGGCGCCGGGCTACGCCATCACCGATCCGAACAAGCTCACCGTGCTGACCCCGGGCTTCGACCGGAAGACCGGCGCCTATGCCGATCACGGCGTGCCGGCGCCGATCGTGGCCCAGTACCTGCGTGAGAACCGGATCGTCGCCGAGAAGAACGACCTGAACTCGCTGCTCTTCCTGCTGACCCCGGGGGTGGAATCCTCCAAGGCCGGCACGCTGATCTCGGGCCTCGTCGCCTTCAAGCGGCTCCACGACGACAACGTCCCGCTGGAGGAGGCCATGCCGGAATTCGTGAACCGCCGGCCGAACCGCTACCGGGGCTTGCGCCTGCGCGACCTCTGCGGCGCGTTCCACGCCTTCCACCGGGAGGCCGGCACCTCCACGCTGCAGCGGCGCCAGTTCGCCCCGGAGCACCTGCCCGAGATGGTGATGCCGCCCAAGCGCGCCGCCCAGATGCTGACCCGCAACAAGGTCGATTACGTGCCGATCGCCGAGGCCGAGGGGCGGATCGCCACCACGCTGATGCTGGTCTATCCCCCGGGGATCGGCACGGTGCTGCCGGGCGAGCGGCTCGACGAGCGGACGAAGCCCATGCTCGACTACTTCAAGATGTTCGAGGCCTCGGCCAACCTGTTCCCGGGCTTCGAGGCCGAGATCCAGGGCGTCTACCGCGAGGTCGATCCGGACGGGCGGATCCGCTTCCACACCTACGTGGTGCGCGAGGGGGCCTGATGGAGATCGAGGTCGAGACCCCCGGCCCGCTCGCCGCGCGGCCCTGCCCGGACATCGTCATCCGCCCGTCCTCGGACGCGGATCTCGAGGCGATGGTGGCGATCTACGAGCACCATATCGGCAAGGGCGTGGGCGATGTCGGCGCCTTCGAGGAGGCCCGGATGCTCCCCGACGACCTGAAGCGGCGGCGCAAGTCGATGCGCAAGAAGCGCCTGCCGCACCTCGTGGCCGACCGTTCGGGCACGGTGGCGGGCTACGCCTACGCGGTGCCGTTCCGGAAGCGCCCGGCCTACCGCTACACGCTCAAG
Organism: Methylobacterium sp. J-030; assembly: GCF_022829545.1. GTDB lineage: Bacteria > Pseudomonadota > Alphaproteobacteria > Rhizobiales > Beijerinckiaceae > Methylobacterium. Next base: position 42,944 of record NZ_JAKSYM010000163.1, read on the forward strand.
CACTCGATCTACGTGCATCCCGACCACCTGCACGCGGGGATCGGCCGCCGGCTGCTGCCGGCGCTGATCGAGGCCTGCGCGGCGGGCGGCTACCGGCAGATCATCGGCTACATCGACGCCGAGAACGAGGCGTCGTTGCGCCTCCACGAGACCTGCGGCTTCGAGCGGGTCGGGTTCCTGCGGGCCGTGGCGTTCAAGTACGGCCACTGGGCCGACAGCGTGATGGTGCAGCGGGCGCTGAGCACGGGGTCGGAGGACCGGCCGGGGGCGTAGCCCACCGGGAGCCGACCTGCCCGGAAACCGGGCAGATGCGCCCGCGGGCGGCATCGGCCCGGTCCATCCCCAGCCGTCGCGACAGGCGCGGGCCGGATATCGGACCCGACCCGCGCCGCCCTGGTTCCTGAACCGCGCTGCCTCCGGCGATCGGACGGCGCCTGAAAACATCTCCCTCCCAACGGTTCGCGGCCCGACCCGGCGCGTTGCATTCATGCAACGGCGTGGGCGGAATCGCGCGTGCCGATGGAGATGGGGTCTGCCAGCGCATGGCGGAGAGCGCGGGAAAACAAGCAAGAAACGTTCCAGTAAAATGAATTGCCGGCTGCAAGTTGCGGCCCGACACGGTTTCGGCGTGGCATTATTTTATTTCGATCGACAATGACTCCAGAATATAATGGACAGTAAGTCGTGTTCGATCTGCGTTGAATTCTGGAAAACGTCTGTGCAGGTTTGAGTCAGCAACGTTCCGTCCGACTCGCTGAGGCGGGTATTGCCTCGATCGTGTCGAGAAATACGGACGTATGGCCGCTTGAGCCGAACCAGGACGAAGCCTCGTGCGCAGAACAGCCAGTTCCGACAATGCGGCCCGGACCAGCGCGAGCAAGCGCCCGATAACCGTCGCGCGATGGTCGACCCTCGGGCTGGCGGCGTTGGGCGCGAGCCTGTCGCATGCCGCAATCGCCCAAAGCCTGGCGACGACCGATCCCGACTCTTGGCGCAGCCGGGAATACCGGGCGGACTGGGGACTCGAGGCCATTCGCGCCGCCGACGCCTACGCGGCCGGCTACACGGGCCTGGGCGTCACCGTGGGGGTCGTCGATTCGGGCGTCGACGCGGCCCATCCCGAATTCGCCGGCGGCCGCATCAAGCCGCTCACCCTGTCCGGGACCTTCGGGTCTGACGGGTTCTACCTCATGGACGCGTCCGGAAACCGGGACACCAGCTACCCGGCCTGGAGCTACTTCAGCAAAGGCCAAGCTTACACGATCCTGGGCACCTACAATCCCGTCTACAACGACCCGCACGGCACGCATGTCACCGGCACGATCGCGGCCGCGCGCGACGGCGTCGGAATGCACGGCGTCGCCTTCGACGCCAAGGCCTTTGTCGTCGACACCGGAACCATCGACTATTCGAGCCACGGCGCCAACATCGACTACAGTTACTTCAAGAACGCCTACGAGACCCTGGCGCTGGCCGGCGTGCGCGCGATCAATACGTCCTGGGGGGATCCGCCCCCGCCGGACAGTTACGACAGCGTCGCCGGGATGGTGAAGGCTTACGCGACGTTCGCCGGGAAGAAGTCGCTCCTTGATGCGATGGACGAGGTGACACGGACGTATGGCGTCATCCAGGTGGTGATCGCCGGCAACACGGCTTTCAATAACGCCGACATCCGGGCGTCCCTCCCGTATTTCCGGCCTGATCTGGAGAAACGCTGGCTCGCCGTCGGCGCGGCGGCGCAGTCCGATCCTAACGATTACAGTCCGGGAAGCCTGATACTGGGCGACTATTCCGATCGTGCGGGTGTCGATAAATATTGGTACGTCGTTGCACCCGGAAGCAATGTCGTCAGCTCGGTGGCGCTCTATACACCGGGCGCCGCCTGGAATCCGCGTGACTGGGGCGTCGACCCCAATCATCAGACGGGGTACGCGTCGATCACGGGGACCTCGATGGCGGCGCCGCACGCCACGGGCGCGCTGGCCGTCATCATGCAGCGCTTCCCCTACATGACCAACGAGCAGGCCCGCGATGTCCTGCTCACCACCGCCTATCACCGCAACGCCGTCCCGGGGACGCCGGACGCCAACCCCAACGCCCCCAACGCGGTGTGGGGCTGGGGCGTGATCGACCTGGCCAAGGCCATGAACGGGCCGGGTCAGTTCCTCGGGCCGGTGGCGGCCAATCTCCGCGCCGGCATCCACGATACGTGGTCCAACGCCATCTCCGAGGACGCGCTGATCCAGCGCAAGCAGGAGAACGACGCCGAAGCGGCCGCGTGGCCAGCCCGCAAGGCAGCGCAGATCCGCCAGCTCGCATCCGATGGAAGCGCCGTGGCGGAGCCCCTTGTCCGGACAGTGCTCAACGACCTCCTGGCCGGCCTGAGCACCGCCGACTACCGCGCGGCGATCAGCGCCGCTTGGCGCGCGGCGGACAACAACATGATCGTCAGCGGCATCCTCACCGCGCTCATCAAGCAGAATCCCGACTGGGGCTACCTGGACGACGCGGGCTACAGATCGAGCGCGGTCCAAACCCTGCGTGATCAGATCAATAATCTCGACACCGCGGCGATCGAGGACGCGCGGCTGGCGGCGGTCGGCCTGTGGCCGACCTACCTCGCCGTCAAGGAGGCCCGGCTGGCCGCCTTCGCCGGCATCCCGACCCGGGGCAGCCTGATCAAGCTCGGCGCGGGCACGCTGACGCTGACCGGGACCAACACCTATTCCGGCGGCACCACCTTCGCGGGCGGCACCCTCTCGGTGGCGCGCGAGGCCAATCTCGGCGCCGCCGGGGCACCCCTGACCTTCGACGGCGGCATCCTCCAGGTCACCGGCACTGGCTTCACCGCCACGACCCGCCCGATCACCTGGGGCCGGTCCGGCGGCGGCTTCGACATCGCCGACCCGGCCAACACCTTCACCCTCGCCCAGTCGCTCGCCGGACCCGGCGGCCTGGCCAAGCTCGGCGCCGGCACGCTCACGCTCGCCGGCACCAACACCTATGCCGGGCCCACCACGATCGCGGCCGGCACAATCCTGGCCCAGGGCGGACAGGCCATCGGCGACCTCAGCGCCGTCACGGTGGCGGCCGGCGCGACCCTGGCCCTCGCCGACAGCGAGACGATCGGATCCCTCGCCGGCCAGGGCCGCGTCGCGCTCGGCCGCGCCCGCCTCACCGTCGGCGGCGACGGCACCGCCGCCACCTTCGCGGGCACGCTCGACGGGACCGGCGGCCTCACCAAGGCCGGCGCCGGCACGCTGACGCTCACCGGCGCCAATACCTACACGGGCGGCACCACCATCGCGGCCGGCACCCTCCAAGTCGGCGCCGGCGGCACCACCGGCAGCCTTGCGGGCGATGTCGCCGATGCCGGCATCCTCGCCTTCAACCGCGCCGACGACCTCACCTATGCCGGCACCGTCTCGGGTCCCGGCAGCCTGACCAAGCTCGGGGCCGGCACCCTGACGCTCACCGCCGTCCACAGCTTCACCGGCCCGGCCGTCCTGGCCGCCGGCGGCCTCAGCCTCACCGCCGCCGCCAGCCTCGCCGCACCGGTCGTCACCCTGGCCGGTACCACGCTCGCCAATTCCGGGACGCTCGCCGGCGGCCTGACCAACGCCGGCACCGCCACCACCGGCGGCACGATCGCCGGGGGGATCGCCAACGTCGGAAACCTCACCGCCACCGCGGGCACGCTGAACGGGCCGATCCGCAACGCCGGGCGGATCAGCATCGCCGGGCCTGTGGCCAGCGACGGGACCTTCGCCAACGCCGCCGGCGCCAGCCTCGCCATCACCGGCCGCTACAGCCTCGCGGGCGGCCTCAGCAACGCCGGCACGGTCGCGGTCGCCGACGGCGGCCGGCTGCGCGCCGGCAGCGTCGCCAATGCCGGCCTGCTCACGGTGGCGCAAACCGCCAGCGTCGTCGACGACCTGCTCAACACCGGCCGCCTGACCAATGCCGGCACCTATACCGCCGACGCCGTCAACGCCGCCGGGGCCACGCTGATCAACACCGGCACCTTCGCCACCGTCTCGGTCCCGTTCGCCAATGCCGGCACGCTGCTGACCTCGGGCACCCTGACGGGCGGGCTGACCAATACCGGCACCGTCCAGGCCTCGGGCGTGCTCGCCGGCGCGGCCACCAACGCGGCCGGGGCCGTGATCGCGCTGGCCGGGCCGACCACCGGGATCGCCCGGCTGACCAATGACGGCCGCGTCGACCTCGGCGCCACCGCGCTCACGGTCGGCTCGCTGGCCGGCTCGAACCCCGAGGCGGTGCTGGGCAACGGCCAGCTCATTGCGGGCGGCGACGGCAGCTCGACCGGCTATGCCGGGCGGCTCGTCGACGGCGCTGCGCCGAGCAGCCTGACCAAGCTCGGCGCCGGCACGCTGACGCTCACCGGCCTCAGCACCCTGTCCGGACCGGTGCGCGTGCTCGGCGGCGAACTCGCCGTCACGGGATCCCTGCCCTTCGCCGCCCTGGAGTTCGGGCCTGGCAGCCGGCTGACCGGCCAGGGCCGGCTCGGCAGCCTGGTCCTCGGCTCGGGCGCGGTGGTGGCGCCCGGCGCTGCGCCCGGCGGCCTCGGCCGGATCGCCGTGGCCGGCGCCCTCACCCTGGCGCCCGGCTCGGTCTACCGGGTCGATGCCACCGCGGACGGCCGCTCGGACCGGATCGATGCCGGCGGCACCGCCGCCGTGGCGGGGGCGCGCGTGGAGGCTCGGGCCGGCACCGGGCTCTACGCCCCGCGCACCCGCTACACGATCCTGACCGCCGCGGGCGGGGTTCAGGGTCGGTTCGCCGGGGTGACCAGCACCTTCGCGTTCCTGACGCCGTTCCTGGGCTACGCGCCGAACGCGGTGACGCTGACGCTGGCGCGCAACGACCTGGACTTCGCCGCGGTGGCGCGGACGCGCAACCAGCGCGCCGCCGCGGGGGCCGTGCAGGCCGGGGCGGTGGGCTCGCCGCTCTACGACGCGGTGGCGGTTCTGTCGGCGCCGCAGGCGCGGGCGGCGTTCGCGGGCCTGGCCGGGGACGGGCATGCCAGCCTGGCCGCGACCGCCGTCGCGCAGGCCACGCTGGCGCGCGCGGCGGTGCTCGACCGGCTGCGCTGGGGCGCCGGACCCGCGGCGCGGGATTACGGCAGCCTTCCGGCTTCCTACGCGGCCGACCGGCCCGGGCAGCCGGCGCCGGGCGTGGTCCCGGAGCGGATCGGGCGGCCGGAGCCGGTGAGCCTGTGGGGCCAGGGGCTCGGCAGCGTCGGGCACGTGCGGGCCGACCGGGACGCGGCGGGCCTGTCGCGCCAGAGCGCGGGCTTCGCGATGGGCGGGGACGCGCGCCTGGACACCGGGCTGGGGGCCCTGCGGCTGGGCGTGGTCGGCGGCCATGTCGAGACGACGCTGGCGAGCCCCGGGCAGGTCCAGACCGGCACGCTGGCGAGCACGTTCGGGGGCGCCTACGGCAGCCTGGCGGCGGGTCCGGCGGCGCTGCGGTTCGGCGCCCTGGCGGCGGACGAGCCGGGGCGGCTGCGGCGGGTGGTGGCGTTCCCGGGGCTGTCGGACAGCGCCACGGCGCGGCTGGGCGGCCGCAGCGTCCAGGGCTTTGGCGAGGCCGGCTACCGGATCGACCTTCCGGGCGGGGCGATCCTGGAGCCGTTCGCGGGCGGCGGCGCGGTGGCGATCCTGCGCGACCGGTTGATCGAGCAGGGCGGCGCGGCGGCGCTGGTCGGTCAGGCGCGGGCGCGGCGGGTGCCGACGGCCACGGCGGGCGTGCGGGCGGAGGCACAGGTGGCGTCGAGCTCGGTCTTCGTGACCGGGCTGGTGGGCTACCGGCGGGCGTTCGGGGACGTGGCCCTGCCGAGCCTGCTGGCGTTCCGGGGCACGGGCGCGCGGTTCGTGAGTGCGGGCCTGCCGATCGACCGGGACGCGCTGGTGGCCGAGGCCGGGCTGGCGGCGTCGCTCGCACCGGGCCTGAGCGTCGGCCTGACCTATACCGGACAGATCGGCGCCCGCGCCCAGGACCATGCCGCCAAGGGATCCATCGCCTACAGGTTCTGAGCCAGGGGACCGCGCCGGTCTCCGGCGCAGTCTTAGGCGCGGCCATGGGCCCTGTCTTGGACGGGGTCCGACCGCAATGCTCACTCCTGCTTTTCGAACGCCCCCGCGATGGTCAGGTGCAGGTCGTCGCCGATCAGCGGCACGTAGGTCTTCACGCCGAACTCCGAGCGCTTGAGCGTGCCGGTGGCCTCGAAGCCGACCGTGACCTTCTTGCTCAGCGGGTTCACGCCCGCGCCCACCAGCGCGACGTCGAGCGTCACCGGCTTGGTGACGCCGTGGAGCGTCAGGTCACCGGTCACCTTCGCGTGGTCCTTGCCCGCGGGCACGACCTTGGTGGACACGAAGGTCATGTCGGGGAACTTGGCGGCGTCGAGCCACTGGTCGCCCTTCAGCTCGTCGGTGAGCTTGGCGCTGGTGGTCGCCACCGAGGCGACCGGGATCTTCACCGCCAGCTTGGCCGCCGCCGGGTTCGTCGGCTGCAGCGCCAGCGTGCCCGACACGTCCGAGAAGCCGCCCGCGTAGTTGGAGAAGCCCATATGGGAGACCCGCCAGCCGACCTGGGTGTGGGCGGGATCGACCGCGTAGGTGCCGGCCTGGATCTGCGCCGGGTCGCGGGTCGGGGGTGTCTGGGCCAGGGCCGGGGCAGCGATCAGCAGGGCCAGGGGGCCGGAGGCGAGAATCGACTTCACGGGTGTCTCCTACAGGGCAGACGATCGAGCGCGATTCGGTGCGCCGCAGCCGCCCCTTAACCCCGTTCACCGCCGGGGTTGAGCCTGCTATCCGGAACCCCATGGTTGCCAGAACGGAAACGTTTCGCGGTGGGCTCGACGACGTGCGGGCCTTCTGCACGGTCGTCGATCTGGGCACCGTCACGGCCGCCGCCGCGAGCCTGCGGGAGACCAAGGGCAGCGTCAGCCGGCGGATCTCCCGGCTGGAGCGGGCGCTCGGCGCCCGGCTGATGGCGCGGACCTCCCGGGCGGTCTCGCCCACCGCCGAGGGGCTCGCCTTCTACGCCCGGGCGCAGGAGAGCCTGACGCTCCTCGACGGGGCCGCCGAGATCGTCCGCGACGCCCGCACGGTGCCGGCCGGGCACCTGCGGATCACGACCGCGATCGATTTCGGCATCGAGGTGATGCCCGAGATCATCGCGAGCTTTCGGGAAGCCTATCCGCAGATCACCGTCGAGATGCTGAACACCGACGCGCGCCTCGATCTGGCGGCCAACCGGATCGACCTCGCGCTGCGGCTCGGCCGCGTCGAGGAGACCGGCTATCGCGCCGTGGTTCTGGCGACGCTCGCGGTGGGCCTCTACGCCGCTCCCGCCTACCTGCTGCGCCGGCCGGCCCCGGCGGATCTGGCCGCCCTGCACGACCACGACCTGATCCTGGCGCGCGAGCGCTTCGGCGCGGCGGCCCTGGCGCTGAGCGACGGGCGGGGCCGGATCGAGCCGCTCGCCGTGAGCCCGGCGATCCGGGTCAGCGACTTCGCCACCGCGCACCGGCTGACGCTGGCGGGGGCCGGGATCGGCCATCTCCCCACCCTGGTCGCCGCCCGGGCCGTCGCGGCGGGCCAGCTCCGGCGCGTGCTGGCCCCCTGGGCGAGCCGCGGCGCGGCCCTGCGCGCCATCACCCTGGCCGGACGCGAACTGCCCGCCCGGGTCCGGGTGTTCCGCGCGCATGTCAGCGACGCCCTGGCGGCCCGCGATGGCGCCCACGAAGTCGGGGAACTAGGCATGAATACTGATTAATTTCAGATAACGAAACTAATAAGCCCCTGAATCTCGAAATATCGATAAAACTCTCACGATCGGTGTATCGATTCGTTGGTGGGCATCCGTCATCATGCGGTGCAACAGAACCCGAGCACCGGTGAGCGATCCGGGTCATTCGGGACTCCTCGAACCCGCGCGGACGCCATCATGTCTCCTCGCCGCAGGTGCCTGCGCTCCCTTCTCATCGTCGGCACGCTCGCCCTGGCGGTTTCCGGCATGGCGCTGGAAACCGCCCGGGCGACCCTGTCGAGCGCGGCCCGGATCGTGCTCCAGAAGGGCCGTCAATACGCGCCGACCGATCTGTATCTGCACCGCGGCGATACCGTCGCCCTGCGCAATGGCGACGAGAGCCTGACCCATCACGCCTTCATCGAGGCGGACCGGTTCTCGTTCGATGCGGGGGATCAGGAACCCGGCGCCGAGACGCTGCTGACGCTCGCCGAGCCGGGCGATTTCGTGATCCAGTGCGGCATCCATCCGAAGATGAAGCTCACCATCCACGTCGAGTAGCGCCGCGTTCCGGACGGTGAAGCCGGCTTTCGCGATGAGGCTCCGGACGCCGCGGATCAGCCGTCGCGGCCGAATCCGAGGCCGCGCAGGATATCGCCGATCGGGTCGATCCGCCCGCCCGCATCCGGTGCGGGCCGCGGCGCGGGCCGGGGTATCGCGGCGGGATCGACCGCGGCGGTGTGGGCATGGACGGGGCGGCGCAGATGGGCCGTCCGGACCCGGCTCCGCTCCGCACCCCGGTGGATAGCGGCACGCCTGCGCGGCGGTTCGGCGGGCAGGGCCGTCGTGGCCGGCGGGATCGCTGCGGCGGTCGAAGGTCCCGGATGCGCCGAGGCGAGTGCCTCGGTCGTCTCGGGGGTGCCCCGGGCTGGCGGATCGACCCAGGCCACCGGCGTGACGGCGGCGACCGCGGCGGGGCGTGCCTGCGTGTCGCGATCATGCGAATGCAGGTTCTGAACAGCCACGCCCAGCCCGAATACGGCAAGGACCGTGGTTGCGAGGGTGGAGCGGACGTATTTCATGATGGGAAAACGTACGGCCAAGCTCCCGGTTCCGCTTGACTGCTTGACCGCGTTCTGAAAACGCGCCGCCGCCCGACCGCCGTCCGGAAACAAAAAAGGCCACTCCCGAAGGAGCGGCCCGAAGTCTAGGGAGGAAACGCCCAAGAAGGGCGGCGGGAGGGCGACGCCATCGCCATCCCGCAATGCACACATAGGATATCGCAGTGCGGCGGGCAACGGCGTCACGCGCGCAGAGTTATGCATACTGATCCGTATCGAGACCTGACGCCATGATCTCAAGTCATGGCGGACCGCGGGGCCGACTGGGGCCGCCGGGCTCTCTCACCGCCCGCGCCGCAGATCCCAGACCTCGGGGTTGACCAGGCCGCCGGGATGCCGCCCGGCCAGCACGTCGACCACCCGGGTCGCGGCGGTCTCGGCGGTGCGGATCAGCGCGGCCTCGGTCGAGCCGCCGACATGGGGCGTCAGGATCACCCGCTCCTGGCGGGCCAGGGGATGGCCGGGGGGCAGCGGCTCCTGCGCGGTGACGTCGAGTCCGGCGCCGGCGATCGTGCCGGCTTCCAGCGCCTCCACGAGGGCGGCCTCGTCGACGAGGCCGCCGCGGCTGGTGTTGATCAGGAACGCACCCCGCTTCATCCGGGCGAGTTGCGCGCGGCCGATCAGCCCGCGCGTGCCGGCGGTGAGCGGCAGGTGCAGCGAGACGATGTCGGCCTCCGCCAGCACGGCCTCCACCGAGGTGGCGCGCAGGGCGCCGGCCGTGGCGAAGTCCGTTTCCGGGCGGCTCGGCCCGTAGGCCAGGATCCGCAGACCCAGGGCGCTGCCGAGCCGGGCCGTGGCCTGCCCGATCGCCCCGAAGCCGACGAGGCCGAGGGTGAGACCGGCGAGTTCGACCAGGCGGGTGGTGAACTTGAAGCTGTCGTCGCCCTGCCGAACCGACCGGTCGGCCCCGGGCAGGGCCTTCGCCAGGGCGAAGATCAGCGCCAAGGTCTGCTCGGCCACCGAGACGGCATTGGCGCCCGGCGTGTTGACCACCACGATGCCGGCTTCGGTCGCCGCCGCCTTGGCGACGTGGTCGGTGCCGGTGCCGTGCACGCCGATCACCCGCAGGTCCGGGGCCGCCGCGATGGCCCCGGCCGGGAAGCCGGTGTTGCGGGTGATGACCGCGACGCAGCCGGCGACGTCGCGGATGAGGGTTTCGGGATCGGTGCCGCGGGCCGGCCGCGGTTCCAGCCCGGCCGCACGCAGCCGGTCGAGGCCCGCCGCGTGGATCGGCTGGACGATGAGGCACGGACCGGTGATCACGGAACGGAGCATCCCTGGGCGGCCGGCGGGGCCGGGTTCGGTGACTGAGAGCCCGATCGTCCTAGGACCGGCCCCGCGTCGTGGCAACGGGACGTTCCGGAGGCTGTGTCGCTTCACGGGCGCGCAGGCCGGATAGGAGAGCACGGTCTCACCCGGCGTGCGTTCCGATGCACGCATGACGCGCGCCAAGATGCGCGCCAAGCCGCGCGGCGCTACGGGCGAGACAGGTTCGAGGCACGCGGCCGATCACGGTGCGTGACCGGCTCCCCTTCTTCCGTGGGGGCGAGGAGAGCGGCACCCCCTCAAGCGGCCGGGCGTGGCGGCTGAGACCGCACACCCGTGAAGTCCGTCATCCTGCGCGGTCCGGACCAGCGCTCGGCCGTCAGGATGGCGGTGTCAAACAGGGCGTGCGAAGCCGGTCGGCCCGTTCACACGATTCGCGGCGGCGCATCGGCCGTGAGGGCCCCCACCGGGCGCCAGACGTTGCGGCGCAGGCCGAGTTGCTCCAGCCGGTCGAGGAGCCACCACTCGATCCGCGTGCGCCAGCGGGCGAGGCCCAGGAACGACCAGAGGTCGAACCCGGCGAGCGGCAGGAACGGGTTGTGCCGATCGTAGGCCCAGACCTCGATGCGCACCGCCGGCCGCAGGGACGGGCCCCGGGCGTGGAAGCCCACCGTGTCGCCCACCACCAGCGTATTGCCCGGGACCGCGAAGGCCACCGGATCGGCATAGCCCATCCGCTTCAGCTCCGCGGGGCTCGCCCGGAACGAGCCGCGGCCGCTGAGGCAATCGACGCCGCACGCCGCGTTGATGGCGGTGCGCCGCTCCCAGGCGAGCCGCCGCTTGGTCAGGCGGTGCGAGCCCGGAACGTAGGTGAACGGCCCCTCGTCGGCGGCGACGTCGGTGAGGAACAGCCACGCCTTCATGGT
>NZ_JAKSYM010000181.1 GCF_022829545.1 Methylobacterium sp. J-030
TAGCTCTCACACCATATATCGTCACTACTACCTCACCCCTTTCCCTCAAAGACGCCCTGCCGTCCTCTGCTGGTCGGGCACCGCCGACCGGGCGCGTTCAGCGGGGGAGCTCCTGTTTGACGGGAGCGAACGGCATTCCGCATCGCGCGGACGGCTCCCCACCTGGTTTCGAAAGGTCGAGACCTTTCGCGGGTCCAGCGCGGAGCCCGGGTCGAGATCTCAGGGCTCCGCCCTGAGGACCCGCCAAAGGGCGACGCCCTTTGGAAACCCGGACCCTGGGTCAAACGGACTCCGTCTGTCGCGACGGAGCCCGGGATC
>NZ_JAKSYM010000174.1 GCF_022829545.1 Methylobacterium sp. J-030
ACAGCGCCAAATACCCGTCGGTGAGCTCAAAAGAGATAACGACAGATCAGCACAAGTCCTTCTCACGCCAGGGCCAAAACCCCAGCCGCAAGGACAAACGCCGCCCGCGTCTCCCTTCCTCATTCACAACTTGTCAAAGAGCGCCCCAGTCGCCCAGGGCCGTCAGAGGCAAACAGAAGACCGCCCGGCGACTTCGCCAGCCAGTCAACCCGCTTGTCAGAAGATAACTCAGCGCCCGGTCCACTCTCGCGGCCGGCGCCGATGAACCGGGGTATACGGACCTCACTCACCGGCGTCAACCGCCTTGTTCGCCGGCGCGGGCAACTTTTTTGGCCCCGCAGGGCGGGCTTCGATCAGTAGCCCTTCTTCACCTGCGCCAATGCCGCGCTCAGGCCCTGGGCCACCCGGGCGCGCTCGTCGGGCCCGGCATCCCGGGCGACGAGCGCCTGCTGCCGGCGGGAGACGAGGGTCAGCCGCTGCAGACCGTACTCGTCGTCCTCCACCGTCTCCAGCTTGGTCCAGAGCGGGTTGAACCGCCACTCGCGCCGCTCGCCCCTGTGGCTAACCCGGGCGAGCAGGATCTCGATCTGCGAGATCATCACCTCCTCGAAGGAGCGGCCGCGCCGGGCGCTCACCTTCAGCGCCGCGTAGATCGCCAGCATGTCGAGGCCGAAGAAGCCGGCCACCGGCCAGAAGCCCATCCGCCAGGCCCAGACCGAGACCGTGACGGAGACCGCGCAGCAGCCGGTCATCACCACGCGGAACCCGAGACGGCTCAGCGACTGGTGCGGCCGGATGGTCGCCGCGAAGACGGGCCGGTCGATCGAATCGGGATCGCGACCATAGGGATGCACGGAAGGATTGCCGCTCGCCATGGGACCCATATAACGCAGCCATGCCCGCCAGAAAGCCACCGAGTCCCGTGACGGATCGCGCCGCCCGCGGGGCGGCGAAGCGGTGCCGAGGCGCCGCCTCCGGCCGCCTCGCAGGCCCGATCCGGCCCGCCGTCACCGCCCAGGTCGATACGACCCCCGAAGCCGTCGATTCGGAAACCCTCGCCGAGATCTTCAGGCGATTCCAGGCCGCCGAGCCCGAACCGAGGGGCGAGCTGCATTACGTCAACCCGTTCACCCTGCTGGTCGCCGTGGTGCTCTCGGCCCAGGCGACCGACCGCGGCGTCAATCTCGCCACCGGCCCACTTTTCGCGGTGGCCGATACGCCGGAGACGATGCTGGCCCTCGGCGAGGAGCGGGTCCGCGACTTCGTCCGTACGATCGGCCTGTTCAACACCAAGGCCAGGAACGTGGTGGCGCTCTCGCGGATCCTCGTGGAGCAGCATGGTGGCGAAGTGCCGGCGAGCCTGGAGGCACTCCAGGTGCTGCCCGGCGTCGGCGCCAAGACCGCGAGCGTCGTCCTCAACATCGCCTTCGGGGTTCCCCGAATCGCGGTCGACACCCACATCTTCCGTGTGTCGAACCGGATCCCGCTCTTCGTCGGCGCGACCACCGACAAGGTTCAGGCCGGGCTGGAGGCGATCGTGCCGGAAGACTACCGGCTGCACGCCCATCACTGGCTGATCCTGCACGGCCGCTACACCTGCAAGGCGCGCAAGCCCGAATGCCCGCGCTGCCGCATCGCGGATCTCTGCCGATACCCCTCCAAGACGGTCGCGTAGGACCGTCCCGGGCACGCGCGGGGCGACCTCCGCAATCCCGCCCCGCGGGCTAACGCGTTGTGCTGGCAGCCCGGTTCGGCTAGTTTGGCGACCGGTCGCCGGGGCCATCGGGCAGAGGCCGTCCGGCTGCCCGACCTCGCGTCCGGTCGCCGCGCCGCGGATCCTTTCCATCGTCGCGCACTAGGAGCCTCGGCCCATGGACTTCCTCAAACCACGGTACACGCCTATGAACCGCCGCCGTCGCATCTACGAGGGCAAGGCGAAGGTCCTCTACGAGGGGCCCGAGCCCGGCACGCTCATCCAGCATTTCAAGGATGACGCGACGGCCTTCAACGCGAAGAAGCATGAGGTCATCGACGGCAAGGGCGTGCTGAACAACCGGATCTCCGAGTTCGTCTTCCAGCACCTCAACGATATCGGCGTACCGACGCACTTCATCCGCCGGCTCAACATGCGCGAGCAGCTGATCCGCGAGGTCGAGATCATCCCGCTTGAGGTGGTTGTGCGCAACGTCGCGGCCGGTTCGCTGGCCACGCGGCTGGGCCTGGAGGAGGGCACCCAGCTGCCGCGCTCGATCATCGAGTTCTACTACAAGAACGATGCGCTGAACGACCCGATGGTCTCCGAGGAGCACATCACGGCCTTCGGCTGGGCGACGCCCCAGGAGATCGACGACATCATGGCGCTGGCGATCCGCGTCAACGACTTCCTGTCGGGTCTCTTCCTCGGCGTCGGGATCCGGCTCGTGGACTTCAAGATGGAGACCGGCCGCCTCTGGGAAGGCGACATGATGCGCATCGTCGTCGCCGACGAGATCTCCCCGGATTCGTGCCGGCTCTGGGACATCAAGTCCTCCGACAAGCTCGACAAGGACCGGTTCCGCAAGGATCTCGGAGGCCTGATCGAGGCCTACACGGAGGTCGCCAAGCGGCTCGGCATCATGTCTGAGAACGAGAAGGTGCAGGGCGGCGGGCCGCGGCTCGTCCAGTAAGCGCTCAGGGGTGTGGCCGGCGGACCTGAGCCGGCCTCGCCTGCAAGAAGTCCCGGCGCAGGCGCGCATGGGTCGAGAGGTCCGGGTCGAAGCCCGGGTGATAATGGGGGTCCTGCGCCAGCAGCGGCCCCCATCTTTGTCTGAGGGCGGCGATCTCGCGGGCGTGCCGGGCGCGCGCCTCCGGGGTCCAGCGGCGACTCGCCGCCTCGCGGTGGTGGAGCACCGCCTCCGGTACCAGCAGCGTGCGATAGCCGGCCGCGTCGAGGCGCAGGCAGAGATCGACGTCGTTGAAATCGACCGCGAAGGCGGCATCGTCGAAACCGCCCAGCGCCCGGAATTTGTCCGCCTCGACGACCAGGCAGGCCGCCGTGACCGCCGAGACCCTATGGGTGGTGCGAAGGTCCGCGCGATAGCCCGGCGCGTCGCCCGGGAAGTAGCGGTGCCCGTGGGTGACGAGCCCGCCGGTGCCGAGCACGATGCCGCCGTGCTGGATCCGGCCCTCGCCGTCGAGGAGTCTTGCGCCGACGGCGCCGACATCCGGGCGCAGGGCCTCCCGGGCCATGAGGGACAGCCAGTCGGGCCGGAACGCCTCGACGTCGTTGTTGACGAAGACCAGCAGCCGGCCCCGGGCACGGGCGGCGGCGGCGTTGTTCATGGCGGCGAAGTTGAACGGTCCGGGACAGGGCACGACATGCCCCCTCCCCTGCCGCTCCAGATCGACCAGGTAGGCAAGGGTCTCCGGCTCGCGGCTGTCGTTGTCGCAGACCAGGATCTCGATCGATGGCCAGTCGGTGCGGTCCCGCAGGCTCTCGAGGCAGGGGCGGAGCAGGTCGAGGCGGTCGCGAGTCGGCACGATCAGGCTGGCGAGCGGCGGCGGATCAGGGAGCGGATATTCCACGCGCAGGAGGCCGTCCGGCGCGGCGACGATGCGGACCCCGGCGCGGCCTGTCCGATCGAGATGGGCCTCCACCACGCGATGATGGATCCGCTCCCCTCCCCCTCGCAACGCAGCGGCCTCGGATCGGCCCGCGCGCCGGACCGACAGGATCTCCGGCCGGTGGCCGATGGCGCCGGGGCCGTGCCGCTCGGCAATCCGGAACGCCGCATCGGCCGGGCTTACCGGGTCGGCTCCCGAATCGAAGGCCGTGCGCCGATAGGCCAGGAAAGGCCCCAGAAAATCGAAGGCCGCGAGCCGGTCGGTGTCGAAGACCGGCGGGAGGAGCGGCAGCACCGGGCCGCCGGGCAGTTCCTGCACGAGGGCGTCGCCGTAGAGGGCTTGCAGGCCGGGATCGGCCGCGAAGGCTTCGGTGATGCGCGCCCGGGCGCCGGCCACGAGTTCGCCGTCGCCGATCAGGCGGATGTCGCCGCCCGGTCGCTCGGAGGCCGGAAGGAAGCGGTCGAGAACCCGCGCCGGCAGGGTGAGCCGGTGATCGATACCGACCAAAGCCGCGAGCCTCTGCCGGGCGCGCAGACGCTTGCCCGTCAGGCGTGCCCAGAGGATCGCGCCGGCCTCGCGGGGATGGGAAAGGATCCGGCGCGCCGCGTCGGCGAGCCCGCGCCGGCGGGACATCATTCCAGATCCTCGCCGAAGGTCGTGAGCGACAGGGCGGGATGGTAGTACGGATCGTGGCGGATCACATCGCGCCATCGGTCGGAGAAGCGCGCGGCCTCCCGCTCGAACCGCGCGCGCTCTGCGCCGACCGAGGGCCCGCGGCTCACGGATTCGAGATGCGCGAGGGTGGCGTCCGGGGTCCAGACGGTTTTCCAGCCGGCGGCGCCGAGCCGGAGGCAGAAGTCGACGTCGTTGAAATCCACCGGGAAGGAATCGGCGTCGAAGCCGCCCACCGTCATATATTTCTCGCGCGCCACGGCGAGGCAGGCGGCCGTCACCGCGGAGACCTCGTGGGCGATCCGCAGGCGCCCGAGATGGCCCGGCGTATCCCCGGGGCGGCGGCGCAGGATGTGGCCCGCCCGTCCGCCGAGTCCGACCACGACGCCGGCGTGCTGCAGGGTGCCGTCGCCGTAGAGGAGCTTCGCGCCCACGGCGCCGACCTCCGGGCGGCAGGCCTGCCGGACCATCGCGCCCAGCCATTCGGGCTCCAGCACGGCCACGTCGTTGTTGAGAAGGACGATCACGGCGCCCGACGCCAGAGCGACGCCGGCATTGACCATGGCGGCGAAGTTGAACGGTTGCGGGTCGATGCGGATGCGCACGCGCGGATCCCGGCGCAACGTCTCGTAGTGGGCCAGCACGGCGGGATCGGTGGAACCGTTGTCGACGATGATCAGCTCGATCGGCGCGTAGGCCGTCTCGTGCAGGACGCCGCGGCAGACGCGGGCGATCAGGTCGAGCCGGTCGCGCGAGGGGATCACGATGCTGACCGCCGGTGCGGGGTCCGGCAGCGGCCAGACAAGCCGGACGGCACTATCCCCGGATGTGGCCGATGGGGCGCCCGGACCCTTCAGGCGGGCGTCGAGCGCCGACGCCCGGGCGGACGGATCGAGGGGATCGGCCGCGGTACGAGCGAGAAGGCGCGCGACATGGACGACCTGCGCCCGCCCCGAGACGGCGGCGACATCCAGCGCGAGCTCTATCTGCGCCATCGGACCGAGGGGTGCCGGCAGGGACGCGGCGAGGAACGCGCGCGACGCGAGCAGCGGGCGGCCCGGATAGCCCGTCGCCAGGGTGAGGTCCGGGCTCCAGTCCGGCTTCAGGCGTGGCCTGCCGTCCGACCCGACGGCGTCGCCATAGGCAACGTCCGCGCCCTGAAGCGCCTGCGCCAGGAACGCCAGGGCGTCGGCCCCCGGGACGTCGCCAGACCGAAGCAGGCACAGGGCCTCGGACTCGGCAACGAGGTCGTCCGGCCCGGCGCGCTCGTCCCAGCACAGAGAGACGGCGCGCGCATCCGGCGTGCCGGGCGGCGCGCCCTCCCAGGCGACGCAGATCGCCTCCGGGCGATGCGTCTGTACCTGAAGGGCATCCAGGGTGGCGGCCACGGCCGCCGTCTCGCCGGGACGCGCCAGGATGAGGCAGCGGATCCGCAGGTTCGCGGGCGCAAGGGGGATCGGCAGGGTCCTGGCGGCGGCCCAGGCGTCGAACCTTGCAAGCAGCGTCACCGCGCAGGTCCCGCGCAGCGTATCCCGGTAGCGCCGCTCCGAACCGCGGGCCCGTTCGTAGAGCGCCCCGACGAAGCGCCACGGGCGCCGCAGGAGACACTGCGCCAAGACGCCGATCTCGCGCCGGGTGCCGACGCGCTCCAGCACGAAATCGGGGCCGGCGCAGAGCCGGATCTCCCGGGCATCCGGCGGGATCAGGCCGAGCCAGTGCGCGGCGCCCGGGAACGACCCCGGAAGCACGAAATCCTGAGGGGTCATGTGGGAGCCGCGCAGGACGCGCAGGATCGGGCGTCGCGGCGCAACCGCGGTGCCGTCGCGATAGCTCAGCACGATCCAGCCGGTCGGGCGGTCCGGGAGGACGAGCCGGCGATCGAAGACGGGATCGTCCGATGGTTCCAGGCGGAAGCGGGTCGCGCGGCCGAACCAGGGCCGGCCGCGATAGGCAGGCGATGACCCTGGATCGACGCGGCGCGCCGCGGCGTCACTGGGCAGTGTCGTCGCCTCCGCCCGGGGGCGCCTCGGCGACCGCCGGCTTCCGGCGGCGCGGCTTCGCGGCGGTCTTGCCGGTCGCACCCATGCCTGTCGCGCCCTTGCCCAGCGCGCCGACGCCGACCGCGATGTCGTAATCCGCCGTCATCGCGACCGGGACGGTCAGCGCGTCGGCCAGGATGGTGGCGAAGCCCTGGGCCTCTCCGGGCCCGACGACCACGCCGGCCCGCTCGACGCGGCTCGTGATCACCTTGCCGTCGTGGCGGATCTGGAACGTGACCGGCACGTCGAACCGGCCCGACGCCCCGGCCGGCCCCAGCAGGACGTTGACCTCGACGCCGACCTTGACGGTGATCGAGCCGTCCGGAAGCCGCGTGCACTCGCGGGCCAGACGCCCGAGGGAGAACTGGGTGCGCACGTTCGCCCCAGCCATGGTGCGCGAGGCGGCCGCACCGTCGGCGACCTCCACGGGCGGGCAATAGGGCGGATCGAGGCTCTCGGACTGCGACGGCGGGACCGTGGTGCCGCCGAACTTGAACAGGTTGGTGAAGACGTTGCCATCCTCGGCCCGGGCCGGCACCGCAGCCAGCGCGAGGACCAGCAGTGCGGCAGCGCTCCGATGCCCGCTTCCGACGCCATTCCATTGTCCGATCATCGCACGGCTCCCGAGCGGCCCCGTCATTTCAGGCTGTCGAACCCGGCCGCGAAGCCCTTCATCGAGAGCGGGATGCCGACGCCCTCTTCGGGCGTCTGGAACACGATGAAGGTCGCCTGCGTGCCGCTCTTGAACTGGCGGATCAGGCCGTCATCCATCACCACCTCGGCGACGCAGCCGGTGGTGAGGCAGCGGACGAACCCGGCCCGGCCGATATCGGTCTGGTCGATCTTCAGGCCGAGGCCCGAGGGCAGGAGCACGCCCAGCGGCGCCACCACCCGCAGCAGGTAGCCGCGGTTGTCGGCCGTCTTCAGCACGATGACCACCAGGGTCAGGTTGGGCCGATCCTCGGCGGCGAGATACTGCACCAGGGCGCATTGCTCGGCCTTGGCGCCGGCGGGCGTCTCGCAGCGCAATTGCCAATCGTCGAAGGTCTTGCGCACCATGCCCTGAGCCATTGCAGGTCCGATGGCTCGCCCTGCGGGGGCGAGCGCCGCCGCGACGAGGGCGAGGAAGACCGGCAGGGCGGCGCGCCGGACCGCGCGCCGAAATCGAACGAGCCTCGCGTGAAGCGGCACCACCGATCCCTTCCGATCCCTTCGGAACGCTCCGGCCGCAAGCGGGCGGGAGCCGTACAATCGGGCGTGTTCGGACCATGGCCGGCCCCGCGCTGTCAAGCGATCTGGGTCCTGTGTTGCGCGGCGGTGCTATCCGCGCACGAATGCGAGGCCTAGATTAAGTCCTGATCAGTCCTCAAGCGCCGGATTTTGGAGCCGTGATGCGCCCGCTCGCCCTTTCGGCCGCCTGCCTGATGGCCGCCCTGACGCAGGCCGGGGCTCAAAGCCTGCCGGTCGACGAGACCACCTATGTCGAGCGCTCACTCAATCACATGGATACACTGGTGATCGAGCATCCGCCCGTGGCGGTGAATCCGTACGGCCGGCGCCAGGGGCAGGCGGCGATCGCCGGCTATTGCCGGGACGGCGGGCTGATCCGCCGGCGCGACGCCTTCGGCAACCCGGTGATCATCCGCCAGCGCGAGATCTGCGACAGCGTCGCCCCACGCACCCTCAATCCGGGCGAGGTCGATCCGCGGCCGACCTGGCCGGCCGATACCGTCGTCCGCGAGCGCGTGCTGCGCTCCAAGGGCTGATTTCGAGCGCTCTGCGCCGAAGCGGATGCCGGTTCGGCGTCACCTCGCGCGATCACTCGGAGGCTCAGTCCTCCAGCCCCTTCGAGGTGTTGACGGGAAACCCGACGCCATCGCGTCGAGCCGGCCGTGCGCTGACCCTTTCCCGGGCGCATGCAGTGAAAGCGGATTGTGACCCGGGAGCCGGCACACGGCGTCGCGAAGGGTCGATCCAAATCGGCCTGTGCCGCCGGCGCGGCGCTCTTCGTGGCGGATCCTGGATCAGGTTCCGCCGGCGCTCCACCTGTCCGGGACAGGGATGCGCATCTTCACGCCTGCAGGCACCGATCCCGTGCTGCACTGCCCTCCACGAAAGCACCGGCTTCGATCCTCCGTCGCTCAGCCGTAGCGATGCAGACCGGTGCCGTTGCGCTTGAGCCACGCCTCGGCGGCGTCCACATTCGGGCAGAGGTCGCGCAGCAGCGTCCAGAACCGGGGCGAGTGGTTCATCTCGCGCAGATGCGCCATCTCGTGGGCGACGAGATAATCGAGCACCATCGGCGGAGCCAGGATCAGGCGCCACGAGAAGTTCAGCTCGCCGCGCGCCGTGCACGAGCCCCAGCGGCTGCGGGTATCGCGCAGGGTCATGCGGACCGGCCGCTGCCCGAGACGCGGCGCGTAGCGCTCCACCGCCAGCGCGAGATCGCGCCGGGCCTCCCGGATCAGAAAATCCCGGATCCGGCGCGCCGCATGGGCGGGCTCGCAGGCAACCGAGATCACGGGCTCTCCCGCTTCGAGCGCGATGCGCACGCCGCCGCGGGTGCCCCGCAGGCTCACCCGATGGGGCTCGCCCCGCAGCGGCAGGCTCGCGCCGGGCGCGAAGACCACGCGTTCGGGCAGACGGGCGAGGCGCGCGGCGATCCAGCCCGCATGGCTCGCGGCGAAGAGCTGCGCCGTGTTCACGGCCGTCCGGCTCGGAAGCGTGATCACCACCTCGCCGGTGGCGGCCGAGATCCGGAGGGTGATGCGGCGCGCGGTCGGGCGCCGCCGGAGCGCGATGCGAAAACGCGCGCCCTCGTGCTGGACCTCGAGGTGATCAGGATCGGGACGTCGCAGCAGCGCGAGGGGCATGCCCGACTTCTAGCGGGGCTGGAACCGGCGCTCCAGCTCTCGGATTCCGGAATCGCTGCAGGCCGGCGATGCCCACCCGGACCGTGCCGCCATGCCGGGCCTCTCAACCGGCGAGCGCCCGGCTCCAGACTTCGGTCTCGGGCAGGACCAGGAGGGCCGCCGCCGCCAGGGCGATGCCATAGGGAATGCCGGTCTTCGCATCGTGCAGATGCAGGGCGAACGGCATGCGTGCGACGCGCAGCGGCAGGGGATGGGCGCGCGCGAAGAGGATGGCGAGCGTCAACGCGCCGCCGAGGAGCGAGGCGACGAGGAGATAGTCGCCGAGGCCATCGAATCCGAGCCACAGGGCAGTCGCGGCCGCCAGCTTGGCGTCGCCGCCGCCGATGATGCCGAAGGCGAACAGCGTGAAGGTCACCGCGAGGATCGCCGCCCCCGCGCCGAGGTGGAAGCCGATCTCGGTCCAGCTCATCGGGCCCGACACGGCGAGCACCACGAAGCCGGCGACCAGGGCCAGCGAGATCCGGTTCGGGATCAGCATCGTCAGCAGATCGCTCGCTGCGGCATAGGCCATCAGGAACGGAAACAGCACGAGCAGTCCGAAACCCGACAGGCCCAGGCCTGCCATCTGAAAGCTTGCGACGCCCGCACCGATCATCTCGGGGCCAACCTACGATGCCTGTTGCCGGGGAATACGCAGGGCCGGGACACCCGACCCTCGGAAATCGTCTCCATGCCCGATACGACCGCGGCGGCCGGTCGAGTACGCCCACGCCGGCTCACGCACGACGGGGGCGTCTCGGACCTGCCGCAGATCGTGACCTTCGCGGACCGATCAGTTGAGGTTGCCGGAGATCTGGTTGAACTTGTTGGTGAGGTTGGTGCCGACCGTCTTGAGGGCGGCGATGATGACGACGGCGATCAGCGCCGCGATCATGCCGTACTCGATGGCGGTGGCGCCGGACTCGTCAGAGGCGAAACGCGTGAACAGGCTCTTCATGAGGGACTATCCTTCGATCAATTCAGTGCGACCAGAACTTACGCGATGACCGACGAAGAATTTTCAGGTCTCGATCGGCGGCTCGCACAAACTGCCGATTTCGCCTTGAAAATCGGTTAAGCCCGATTTTGGTCGCACCAAGAGTTCGAACAGCCGCCAGCGTGGTGAAGGTTCGGTTTCGCCGGCCGGGCGCCGATCCCGGCATCGCGTGCCGGGGCACTCACTTGAGCGTGCTTAGCGCTTCCTTCACCGGTGGAGGTTATCCACTGACGCCGGGCGGAGTCCCGTCCGCCGACCGCCTCCACGCGAGCATGTCCGATGCACCGCACTCTGTCGCATGCGGGCCGAGCCGGCCTCTTTCTCCTGTTGATGGGCATCGCGGCGGCGGCCGGCCAGTCCCAGCCGCTGCCGGTGGTGACCGTGCTGGTGGATAACGCGAAGGTGATCCGGCTGCCGGAAAAGACGTCGACCGTCATCGTCGGAAATCCGATCATCGCGGACGTCACGCTGCAGAAGAGCGGCGTGCTCGTGCTCACGGGCAAGAGCTTCGGTTCGACCAACCTGATCGCCCTCGACACTGCGGGCTCGATGATCGCCGAGACGATGATCCGCGTGGAGGCGTCCCGGGATTCCACCATCACGGTCCAGCGCGGGCTCGACCGGGAGTCGCTGTCCTGCACGCCGAATTGCCAGCCCGCGGTCCAGCTCGGCGACTCGGCGACCTATTTCGGGGCGGCCAGCGGCCAGGCGGATGCCCGCCGCAAGCTCGCCACGAGCGGCGCGGCGCCGGGGGCCGAACGCTGACGAGCAGCGACACCGCGCGGCCCGTTCAAGGCGGGGCCCGGCGCGACCAACCTGCCGGTCAGCATCGGCGGCTGGACGGTGAACCCGGGCGACGCGGTGGTGGGCGATGCGGACGGCGTCGTGACCTTCCCGCCCGGGATCGCGCCGGATCTGCGCGCGGCGGTGCAGGCACAGGCCGACCGGGAGGCGGAGGTCCTCGCGCTGATCCGGGCCGGCCGCAACGACGGACGCTACGCGCGGGTCACGAACGGCTGAGACGGTCCCGCGGAATCGGCGCCACCTAGCCCCCGCCAAAGGGCGTCGGCTGCGCCGGTCCGGTTCGTCGGCGAGCGGAACAGCCGGATCTCGACCGGGACATCCAGGGTTTCCGGGCCGGCCCGGACGAGCTGACCCCGCTCCAGCGCCTCCCCGGCCAGCGTCGCCGGCAGCCACGCCACGCCGTCGCCCGCGCGGGCCATGGTCAGGAGCGTGGCCGCGAGATGGGACGTGAAGACGGGCTCGCATGCCCCCGCGACACCGCTCGCCGCGAGGATCCGGCCAAGGCCCGAGGCGTTGCCGTAGGCGAGGTAGGGAACCGGACGCGCCCGGTCCGCCAGGGGCCAGAGCGGCGCGCCGCCGGCCGCGGGCGCGCAGAGCGGGACGAGGCTGTCCCGGCCGATGCGGACGGAGTCGAACCGTTCGCCGAGGCGGGTCGGCGCGTCGGCGCGGTGGTGGCACAGCAGGAACTGCACCTCTCCGGCGAGCATGGTCGCCTCGCAGGCCGCCATGCTGTCCGAAATCAGGTTGAGGGCACCGAGCGCCTCGAACCGCACGTGCTGCCGGATCCAGCCGGGGAAGAAGGTGAACGACAGGGCGTGCGTCGCCGCGATCGCGAGGCTCGCCCCGGCCCGGTCGCCGGCCGCCCGGGCCTCCCGCCGCGCCTGCTCCACATCGCGGGCGAGCGCCTCTGCCCTCGGTCGGAACCGCTCGCCCGCGCAGGTCGGGGTGGCGCCCTGCGCGCCGCGCAGGAACAGGGGCGTGCCGACCCAGTCCTCCAGGGCGCGGATCCGCCGGCTGAACGCCGGCTGGGTGACATGCCGCGCCTCGGCCGCCCGCGAGAAGGTTGCGTGCTCGGACAGCGCCAGGAAATCCTTCAGCCAGTCCAGATCCATCCGACGCTCCTCGGCGGGGCGCGGACGATGCCGTCCGCGCATCGCGTGTGCCGGAAACGGCATTGGCCGCCCGGTCCGGATCGGCGCTACGGCTTCGGGATCCGCCAGCCGGGAGAAGCCGCCATGCGCATCGTCGACGTCCGCGAGGTCACCAAGCCGATCGCCTCGCCGATCCGCAACGCCTACATCGACTTCTCGAAGATGACCACGAGCCTCGTGGCGGTGGTCACCGACGTGGTGCGGGACGGGCGCCGGGTCGTCGGCTACGGCTTCAACTCCAACGGGCGCTACGGCCAGGGCGGCCTGATCCGCGAGCGGTTCCGCGATCGGATCCTGGAGGCCGAGCCGGCGAGCCTCCTGACCGATGCCGGCGACACCCTCGATCCACACCGGATCTGGGCCGCGATGATGCGTAACGAGAAGCCCGGCGGCCACGGCGAGCGCTCGGTGGCGGTCGGCACCCTCGACATGGCGGTCTGGGACGCGACAGCCAAGATCGCCGGGCAGCCGCTGTTCCGGATGCTGGCGGAGCGGAAGGGCCGCACGGCCGACCCGCGGGTCTTCGTCTATGCGGCCGGCGGCTACTACTATCCGGGCAAGGACGATTCCGCCCTTCGGGCCGAGATGCGCGGCTATCTCGACCGCGGCTACACGGTCGTGAAGATGAAGATCGGCGGCGCCCCGATCGACGCGGATCGGCGCCGGATCGAGGCAGTGCTCGCCGAGATCGGCGGAAGCGGCCGCCTCGCCGTGGACGCCAACGGCCGCTTCGACCTCGAGACCGCCATCGCGTATGCGCGGATGCTGCGGGACTATCCGCTGTTCTGGTACGAGGAGGCGGGCGACCCGCTCGACTACGCGCTTCAGGCGGCGCTGGCGCCCTACTATCCCGGGCCGATGGCCACCGGCGAGAACCTGTTCTCGCACCAGGACGCCCGCAACCTGCTGCGCTACGGCAACATGCGCCCCGACCGCGACTGGCTGCAATTCGATTGCGCCCTGTCGTACGGGCTGGTGGAGTACCTGCGCACCCTCGACGTGCTGGCGGAGTTCGGCTGGTCGCCGTCCCGCTGCATCCCCCATGGCGGGCACCAGATGTCGCTCAACATCGCGGCGGGGCTCGGGCTCGGCGGCAACGAGAGCTACCCGGACCTGTTCCAGCCCTATGGCGGCTTCCCGGACGGGGTGCGGGTGGAGGATGGCCACATCACCATGCCCGAGCTGCCCGGCATCGGCTTCGAGGGCAAGTCCGATCTGATCGCGGAGATGCGGGACCTCGCGGAATAGCGCCCTTCGCGTCCGGCCGGCCTTGCGGCGCGGGCTGCTCCGGTGGACGATGCCGCCATGGATTCCGGCCCCCTCACCTACGCCATCGGCGATGTCCACGGCTGCGCCGGCCTGCTCGACGGGTTGCTGGAGCGGATCGCCGGCCATGCCGGAGACCGCGCCCACCGGCTGGTCTTCCTAGGCGACTACATCGACCGCGGCCCCGACAGCGCTGGCGTCCTGCGCACCATCAGCCGCCTCAACCGGGCTGAACCGGATCGCGTCGTATGCATCATGGGCAATCACGAGCGCATGCTGCTCGACGCGCTCCACATGCCGCAGGCTGCCGAGCGCTGGCTGTACAACGGCGGCGACGCGACGCTCGACTCGTTCGGCGCGCACGCGGTCGCCGACCTGCCCCGCGACACCCTCGACTGGATCGAGGCCCTGCCCACCCTGCACGGCGATGCGGCGCGCTGGTACGTCCATGCGGGTTTCCGGCCCGGGGCCGAGATTCCGGATCCGGACGACCACAACCGGTTGTGGATCCGGGAGCCGTTCCTGGAGGGCGACCACGATTTCGGCCGGCACGTGGTCCACGGCCACACGCCCCAGCGCAGCGGCCGCCCGGAGCGGCGCCGGTTCCGCACCAACCTCGACACCGGAGCGGTCTACGGCGGGGCGCTGACGGCCGGTGTGTTCTCGGAGACGCAGGGGCCGCCGGTGGCGTTTCTGCAGGTGCGAGCGGCCGATTGAGCCATATCGGCTCGCGGCGACCTTGAGCCGCTCCTGGAAGGGTTCGAACGGGCGCCTGTCTTACTCGAGAGCGCGACTTCATCCGCACACACACGAGTCGTGAAGATGGATTTCGATTGGACCTATGCCGTGGAACTCCGGCGCGAAGAGAATGGCTCAATCGGCGCCTACGCCGAGGCGATGCCGAACGCTATAGCGTCCGGTGAAGACGAAGCGCGGGCGCTTCACGAAATGGCGCACGCCCTCGACGCCGCCCTTCGCGGTCGCATCCATTTCGGGATGGATCTGGAACCGCCCCCGGCGACTTCGCACCCGACCGCAGGGCTCCACCGAATCGCCGTCGCTCCGGCGCTGGCCGCGAAAGCCAGCCTCTACGTCCTGTGGCGCCGATCCGGACTCTCCAAGGTGGGCTTGGCGGAACGCCTCGCCGTGAACGCGAAGGA
Organism: Methylobacterium sp. J-030; assembly: GCF_022829545.1. GTDB lineage: Bacteria > Pseudomonadota > Alphaproteobacteria > Rhizobiales > Beijerinckiaceae > Methylobacterium. Next base: position 14,605 of record NZ_JAKSYM010000174.1, read on the forward strand.
GGCGCGCCGCATCCTCGATCCCGACCATCCGACCGGCCTCGACCGGCTGGCCGAAGCCGTGTCGGTCTTCGGGTATCGCCTGACCGTCGGGGTGGTGGCGGCCTGACGAGGTCAGCGAGGCGCCCCCCTTTCCCGGACAGGTGGAGCGACAGCGGAACCGGATCCGGGACCCAGCACGACAAGCGCCGCGCCAGCGGCTCAGGTTGATCCAGATGGACGCTTCGCGACCTCGCGTGCTGGCTCCCGGGTCGCATTCCGCTGGCGCTCCATGCGCCCGGGAAAGGGTGGGTGCATAATCAGCTCGACGCGAGGGCGTCGGATCCGAGCATACCGCCTGGACGGGGCCCGTCGGTTCAAGCCCGCACCGGCACCAGCGCACACAGCATCCCCGCGAGCCAGCCGCCCATCAGGGCGAAGCCGCCGGTGGGGGCAGCCATCGGGAAGAGCGCGTGCTGGAGCCACGTGCGCGCCGCGAGATCGCCGCAGAACAGGATCAGGCCGACGACCAGCAGCCCCGCCGCCGCGCGGGCGAGACCCGGACGGGCGAGGCCAGCCGCGCCGAACCCGACCAAGGCCAGGATCGCCGGCGCGTGGAACAGCAGGAACTGCGCCGCCGTCTTCAGCGAATCCGCCCCCGGGATGTGCGCGGCAGCGGCGCTGAGCGCCACGCCGAGCAATCCGGCAAGGCAGGCAAGCGCCGCCAGGGCGCGGTCGACGCCTGAAAGCCTCACGCGCCGCGCTCCGCCAGCAGCCTGGCGATCGCCGCCCGCAGCTCCGGCACCCCGGCATCGTCCCGGCTCGACGTGAGGATCACCTGCGGAAAGGCGGCCGGGCGCTTGGCGAGCCCCGCCTCGATCCCGGCGATGCGGGCGGAGACCTCGCCCTTCTTGAGCGAATCGCCCTTGGTCAGCACGACTTGATAGCTCACCGCCGCCTTGTCGAGCCCGTCGAGCACGTCCGTGTCGATCGACTTGAAGCCGTGCCGGGCGTCGATCAGCATGAACACCCGAGCGAGGTTGACGCGACCCTTCAGGTAGGCATGGATCAGCCGGGTCCAGGCCTCGACCTTGGCCTTCTCGACCGCCGCGTAGCCGTAGCCCGGCATGTCGACCAGCGACAGGCGCGTGCCGATCCGGAAGAAGTTGAGCTGCTGCGTCCGCCCCGGCGTGTGCGAGGTCCGCGCCAGGGTGTTGCGGCCGGTGAGCGCGTTGATCAGGCTCGACTTGCCGACGTTCGAGCGCCCCGCGAAGGCGATCTCGACGCCCTCCATGGGCGGCAGCCGGTCGAGGGTCTGGGCAGCCGCGTAGAAATCGGCGGCGCCGGCGAAGAGCAGGCGACCGGCCTCGATGAGGTCGGCCGCGTCGTCGTTGGTCTCGGTCACTGTGTCTCGCACGGCGTCCTGCACGGCGTCTCGCCCGTCAGCTCTTGGTGGCGGCCGCCTTGGTGCCGTTGCCGCGCCGGAACGTGTTCCGCAGGTTGTCCCACAGCTCCACCTTCACGCCGTTGCGGCGCATGATGATGTATTGCTGGGTCACCGACAGGGTGTTGTTCCAGGCCCAGTAGATCACGAGGCCGGCGGGAAACGAGCCCAGCATGAAGGTGAACACGATCGGCATGAAGGTGAAGATCTGCGCCTGGACCGGGTCCGGCGGCGCGGGGTTCATCTTCATCTGCACGAACATGGTCACGCCCATGATCAGCGGCCAGACGCCCAGGTGGACGAAGTCGGGCGCCGGGAAGGGCAGCAGGCCGAACAGGTTCACCACGCTGGTCGGATCCGGCGCCGCGAGGTCGTGGATCCAGCCGAAGAACGGCGCGTGGCGCATCTCGATGGTGATGAACAGCACCTTGTAGAGCGCGAAGAAGACCGGGATCTGGATCAGCACCGGCCAGCAGCCGGCGACCGGATTGATCTTCTCCTTCTTGTACAGCTCCATCGTGGCCTGCTGCTGCTTCATGCGGTCGTCCTTGTACCGCTCGCGGATGGCGGCCATCTCCGGCTGCACGGCCTTCATCTTGGCCATGGAGACGTAGGACCGGTTCGCGATCGGCAGGAACAGCAGCTTCAGGCAGAAGGTCACCACCAAGATCGAGACGCCGAAATTGCCGAACAGGTGGTAGAAGAAGTCCAGCGCCCGGAACATCGGCTTGGTGATGAAGAAGAACCAGCCCCAGTCGATCATCAGATCGAAGTGCCGGATGCCGAGGTCCTTCTCGTAATTGTTGATCAGGTTGACTTCCTTGGCGCCCGCGAACAGCCGCTGGGTGGCGGTGGCCGAGGCGCCTGCGGCGAGATTCACCGCGTCGCCGCGCACGCTCGCCTGATAGACGTTGGTGGCGCCGTCGGTCCGGTCGGTGAAGGCGCCGGTATAGGGCGTGTCCTGATCGGGGATCGCGGCCGCCGCCCAGTACTTGTCGGTGATGCCCACGAAGCCGCCGGACACGCCGGTCCAGGCCTTGCCCTTGGTGTTGGCGCCGCCGTAGGCGCCCTCCTTGGCGAGCTTGTCGTAGGTGAATTCCTGCAGGCCGTCGTTGCCGAGATAGCCGATCATGCCCTCGTGCAGGACGTAGTATCCTTGCGTGTGCGGCTTACCCCAGCGGGAGACAAGGCTGTACGGGTAGAGCGTGATCGCCCCCGAACCCTTGTTCTCGACCTCATCGCGGAGGGTGAACATGTACTTGTCGTCGACCGCGATGATGCGCTTGAAGACGAGGCCGGCGCCGTTGTCCCAGGTCAGGGTCACGGGGCTCCCGGGCGAGAGCGTCTTGCGGTCGCTGGTCCAGAGGGTGTCGTTGGTGGGCAGCGGCCCGGCATCGGCGCCGACCCAGCCGAACTCGGCGTAGTAGGGCGTCTCGCTGCCGGCCGGGGAGAACAGCACGATCTCGGGGCTCTTGGGATCGACGGTCTCGTGGTAGTTCTTCAGCGACACGTCGTCGATGCGGCCGCCCTTGAGCGCGATCGAGCCTGCGAGCGCCGGAGTCTCGATGCGGATGCGCGGCGAGCGGGCGAGCGCCGCCTCGCGGGAGACCGGGCCGCCCTGCGCGGTCGGCAGCGTGCCGGGGGCCGGCGCGGCCGGGCCGCCCTCCTTCGGGGACGGCGAGGGCACGCCGTCCGGGGTGACGCCCGGGGGCTGTTGCTGCTGCTGCGCGGCCTTGTTCTGCGCCTCGATCAGCCGCTGCTGCTCCACGCGCGGGCCGGCCACGAAGTACTGCCAACCGAGCAGCACCAGCAGCGACAGGCCGATGGCCACGAACATGTTCGTCTTGTCATTGCCCATCGGGGACACCGCCGCACGCGTTCGGAGTGACGTCAGGGCGCGCGCCGATCCCGTCGGACCCGTGCACGCCTGTGATTCGGGGACCTCTGCCGCGCCCGTACGACGTGCCGATGTCGGCGTGGCCGGACGGCGCGGGCTGGCCCGCGTCTGGGGCGAGAGGTGTGGTCTTGGAAGGCGGACCGCCAGACTTGCCGGGGGGCCGCTTGCCGCGGCCCTGTCCCGAAGGCCGAGGGGCGGCCGGGCGCGTCACCGCGGGCAGAGCGCGGCGCAGATCCTCGGCGAGGGTCGCGAAGGGCGCATCGAGGGCGGGACGGCGGGCGATCAGCACGATGTCGGCCGGCAGGCTCGCGAGGTCGCTGGGGAGATCGGCCGCGACCAGGGACACGGCGGCGCGCAGGCGGCGGCGGATGCGGTTGCGCTCCGTCGCGTGGCCGACCCGCTTCGTGATGGTGAAGCCGAGCCGGAGGCCGGGCGGTCCGTCCGTCGTCCGGAGACGACCCTGGGCACTCATCCGCTCGGTGTGGAAGCGGCGCCCCTCGGCCGCCGCCAGGAAGTCGGGTCGTCTCTTGAGCCGCTCGATCGTCGCCATCGATGGTCCGATCCCGGCCAATCCCATCCCCCGCGGCGCGGCCGCGGAGGGCACTCCGGCCTTACGCCGACAGCTTCTTGCGGCCGTGGGCGCGGCGGCGCGCGATCACCTTGCGGCCACCCGCGGTGGCCATGCGCGCGCGGAAACCGTGGCGGCGCTTACGGACGAGCTTGCTCGGCTGGTAGGTTCTCTTCATGGCTCAGAGCCTTCAAAGGTCGAGGCGCGCTCGCGGGCAGCTCTTGCTGCACCCGACCTTCACGCGTCCTGGTTGTCTGCAAACACGAAGGGCGCCCAGGCGGGGCGCCACGTCGCGAGTGGCGGGCTTATGGCGGATGGGTCCGGCGAAGTCAACGTTTCGCGGGGTTCGATCGGGGCCGCGACGCGGCAAATCTCGTGCTGGGTCCCGGGTCGCATTCCGCTGGCGCTGCATGCGCCCGGGAAAGGGCGCCGCGCTTCATTCTCAAACGCCACCTTTCCCCGGACAGGTGGAGCGACAGCGGAACCTGATCCGGGATCCAGCGCAGAATGTGCCGCGCAGCGGTCCAGAATGTCTTCCCGCCAGCCTCAATGCCCCTCGAACTGCATCAGGGTGCGCACCTCGACGCCCATGTCGCGCAGGCGCTGGGCGCCGCCGATCTCGGGCAGATCGATCACGGCGCAGGCGGCCACGATTTCGGCGCCGATCTTCTGCAGCAGGTTCACGGCCGCGGTGGCGGTCCCGCCGGTGGCGATCAGGTCGTCGACCAGCAGCACCTTGTCGCCCGGCTTCACGGCATCGACGTGGATCTCGATCTCGTCGGTGCCGTATTCGAGGGCGTAGGCGATCGAGACGGTCTTGTGCGGAAGCTTGCCCTTCTTGCGGATCGGCACGAAGCCCGCGGAGAGTTGGTGTGCGATGGCGCCCCCTAAGATGAAGCCCCGCGCCTCGATGCCGGCCACCTGCTGGATCTGTCCGCCCGCGTAGGGATGCACCAGCGCGTCCACCGCCCGCCGGAAGGCGCGCGGATCGCTGAGCAGGGTGGTGATGTCGCGGAAGATGATGCCGGGCTTCGGATAGTCGGGAATCGAGCGGATCGACTCCTTGAGCGCGACGTGGCGGCGGGCTTCCATGCGTTCGGCCTTCCGTGAGGGAACGCGGGCTTAAAGCAGAAGCCCGGCGCCCTGACCAGTTTCCTGCGATTCAGGCCGCCTGCACCTTCTTGAGGATGGCGACGAGTTCCCGGTGCAGCCCCTCGTTGCCGCAGGCCACCGAGCGCGGCGCCAGCGGCTCGGCCGCACCGTCCGCCGAGGTCACGTAGCCGCCGGCCTCGCGCACCAGGATCACGCCGGCAGCGAAATCGTAGGTCTGGAGGTCGCGCTCCCAGTAGGCGTCGAGACGCCCGCAGGCGACGTAGGCCAGGTCGAGGGCCGCCGAGCCCATCCGGCGGGTGCCGCCGGCCACCGCCATCACGGCGCCGAGCTCGCGCAGCAGGCGCGGATGACTGCCGCGGCCCAGATAGGGCGTGCCGTAGCCGACCAGCGCGTCGGCCATGTCCTGGCGGCCCGAAACGCGCAGGCGCCGGTTGTTGAGATAGGCGCCCTTGCCGCGCTCGGCGACGAACAGCTCGTCCTTGATCGGATCGAAGATCACGCCGGCCACGATCTGGCCCTCGCGCTCCAGCCCCACCGAGACCGCGAAATGCGGCACGCCGTGCAGGAAGTTCGCGGTGCCGTCGAGGGGATCGACATGCCAGGTATGGCTCTTGTCGGTGCCCTCGATGATCCCGTTCTCCTCCAGCACGAGGCCGTAGCCGGGCCGGGCCTTCATGAGCGCGTCGCGCACCACCTCCTCGGCCTTCCGGTCGGCGGCCGAGACGAAGTCGCCGGGGCCTTTTCGCGAGACCTGCAGGTTCTCGACCTCGCCGAAGTCGCGGCGCAGGCCCCGGGCGGCCTTGCGCACGGCGTCGACCATCACGGTCATGAGGGGTGAGGAGATCATTTTTTTGAGACTTTTCGCCGGGGAGAATTGGTGCTGTGGTTACAGGGGCGCGCCTGAAAAGACGAGATGGGGGCGGGACATGGGCGGGCGCCGGGGCAGGCGCGGAGAGTGCAGCGGCTCCCCCTCCCCCCTGTGCGGGGGAGGGGGAGCCGCGAAGCGGGTCGGGAGAGGGGAGCGACGGCGCAGAATAAAGCTGCGCCCTTCATGAAAGTCGCGCCTGTTCCTGAACCCGCGCTCCCCTCTCCCGACCCCTGCTGACGCAGGGGCCACCCTCCCCCGCAGAGGGGGGAGGGAAACGCGCGGCGAGCCTCGAAAAAACCTACTCCGCCGCCTCGACGAACACTGTCCCGGCCCGCGGCAGGTCCAGCGTCTCCCAGGTCTCCGTCAACG
>NZ_JAKSYM010000178.1 GCF_022829545.1 Methylobacterium sp. J-030
ACGACGTGCCCACCGGCGACGGCTGGCTGTACGAGATCAAGCACGACGGCTACCGCATGCAGGCCCGCATCGACGGGGGCTCCGTGAAGCTCCTGACGCGCTCAGGCCTCGACTGGTCCGCGAGGTTCGAACCCGCTGCCCGGTCCCTGAAGGCCTTGAAGCTGCCCTCGGCCTTGATCGACGCCGAGATCGTCGTCGAGACGGAGAGCGGGGTCTCCAGCTTCTCCGCCCTGCAGCAGGCGCTCGCCGCCGGCGATACGGGATCGGCGATCCTCTACGCCTTCGATCTGCTTTACCTCGACGGCAGGGATCTGCGTGCCCTGCCCCTGACCGAACGCAAGGACCTGCTGCTCCAAAGCCTCGACGACGCCCCGCCGGGCGGCTCCATCCGGTTCAGCGAGCATCTCGCAGCCGACGGGCCGGCCATGGCGCGGCACGCCTGCAGGCTCGGCCTGGAAGGCATCGTCGCCAAGCGCGCGGACGCGCCCTACCGCTCGGGGCGGACCGATGCGTGGCGCAAGATCAAATGCAGCTCGTCGGAGGAATTCGTCGTCGCCGGCTACATGCCGTCGACCACCGCGTCGAAGTCCGTGGGGTCGTTGATCCTGGGGACCCACGAGGACGACACCCTCGTCCACGTCGGGCGGGTCGGCACCGGCTTCCGCGACGCGGTCGCACGGGATCTCTGGACGCAGCTGGAACCGCTGCGCATCCCGGCGGCGCCCTTCGCGGCCGAGATGCTGCCGCTGGCGCGCCGCAACGCCCATTGGGTCGAGCCCCGGCTCATCTGCGAGGTCACGTTCCGCGGGTGGACGGGCGACGGCCAGCTTCGGCACGCGTCCTTCAAGACCCTCCGGAGCGACGTGCGGCTGGAGGAGGTCGTACGGGAGAAGGCGGCCGCGGCCGCGAAGCCTCGTAAGCGGAAG
>NZ_JAKSYM010000189.1 GCF_022829545.1 Methylobacterium sp. J-030
ATCGATGACGATGAGCACAGAGGCGGTGAGTATGCTCTTGCCAGCTTCGTCGCGAACCGCGGCCCGGTACTGCGCAGCCGGCCGTGCCTTCTGCCCGGCCCCGAGCATGTCGGCCAACGTAGTGCCGCCAACCTCCCGCACAGCAGCCTCGTCCTGCAACTCGTGGCCGACGTCATCTATGGCGACAATGCTGTCGAAGGTGTCGATGAAGTAGCGGGGCATCATGCCCTCCGCGTCGCAGGCGGGAGCGCTCGCCTCACCCAGCCGCCGGCGCCTACGGTCGCTCAGCCAACGATGCCCTCCTGTGCCGTGTCCGACCGGGAGGCGCTACAACACACATTTGGTTTGCAAGCTACGTGACTGCGCAAGCTGAATAAATTGAAGCAGCACGCTACGACTGCACGGTCTCAGCTAAGACGACCTACATATGTAGTAGAGCGGAACTCAATGTGTGTTGGGGATTTGCCCCGCACATACAGCTGTTCGGTCTCTGACCGACGCCCGACTGACGGCGGAAGGAAGCCTCACGGCTCCTCGTTCTCAGCGCGGCCGAGCCGCGAGAGAGCACGAATGTCCAATCCGCTGATCATGAAGCTCGAATACGGAGCGCGTCTCACCGACGAGGACCGTGCCGTCCTACACGACCTCACCAGAAAAACCCGTCGCATCGCGCGGCGTATGGACATCAGCCCCGAAGGCGAGCGGCCAGAGAACGTACACCTCGTCGTGGAAGGCTTCGCCTGCCGCTACAAAACCCTGACCGATGGGCGGCGTCAGATCATGGCCTTCCTGATACCGGGCGACTTCTGCGACCTGCACGTGGCCATCCTCGGCGAGATGGACCACAGCATCGGCACCAGCTGGGGCTGCACCATCGTGGATATTCCGCGCTCGGTCATCGAGCATCTCACGGCCCGCCATCCCCGCATCACGCGAGCGCTCTGGTGGGCGACCCTGGTCGATGAGGGCACGCTGCGGGCATGGCTCGTCAACATGGGGCAACGGGCCGCCGACCGGCAGATGGCGCAACTCGTGTGCGAGTTGCTCGTGCGTTTGCGGGTCGTAGGCTTGGTGAGCGAGGACAGCTTCGAATTCCCAATGACCCAGGATGATCTCGGAGACGCGCTGGGTATCAGCGGCGTACACGTGAACCGGGTGCTTCAGGATCTGCGAGGTCGGGGCCTGCTCGAATGGAGGCGCAAGCGCATGCGCATCCCCAACGCTGCGCGGCTGATGGCCTTCGCCGAGTTTGATCCGAAGTATCTCCACCTGAACCCACGCGATGACGAGCGTAGTCTCTCGGGAACATCGTAGATTGGCTTCTGCGGAACGTCCGCTCCGGGGCCAAGGCTCAAGGTTCGCTCGCCACCCCGAGCTGAAATTGCAGGACGGCCAACGAATGGCTGCTTTCGGAAAGCGCCTATAGTGAACCGGGCGGCCAGGCTGGGTCGCAAGCCGAACGGCCGCTATGGGTGGTTTTCCGCCCGTCTGCTTTCGGGCAGCAATCGATAGAAGCGGACATCGCCTCCGTCCCCGCTCACGACCCTTCACAGACCCTCGGGCAGTCCGCTCCTCGGAAGTGTGATGGACAACGCCTTACAACCGCCGGAGGTGGATTTGCGACGGTCTGCTACAAGGCCAAAATGTGTAGGTGTGGGCCTTGTCGCCACGCTTGCTCACACCCTTTTTAGAATTTTGTGCCGGCACAGGACAATGCTCGCAATCGTGGACGGGGGGAATTCGCCCTGTTCTCAATCAAATAAAACATATGTGGAAGTATGACAGTGTAAGTTACTGCTAGGCCCAAACATGGCCGTGCGCGAACCCATTACAATATCTGTGTCTCCGGAACTGCGCGCGTTCCTGCAAGGATGCGTCGCTACCGGCCGCTACAGCAGCGTCAGCGAGGTCGTGCGGGCCGCCCTGCGCGAATTCGAGCGCGTCGAGATGGGTAAGGCCTCGGTTGCCCAGCAAGCGATGGCGGGGCAGCCTCCTACCCCTTCTGGCTGCGCCTGATCCGATGTTGGGTAGCCGCGACTTCCTCGCCGGGGCGGGCGAGATGGCGACGTTGATGCGCGCCTACGATTGGACCACGACCTTACTCGGTGCGCCCGAGGGTTGGCCGTCCGGCCTGCGCACGGCGGTGCGCCTCCTGCTCAACAGCCATCACCCCATGCATATCTTCTGGGGGCCGGAGGCGACGTTCTTCTACAATGACGGCTTCGTACCCTCTGCGGGACCGGAGCGTCATCCCTCTGCGCTCGGCCGTCCGGCTTCCGAGAGTTGGGGCGAAATTTGGCCCGTCATCGGTTCCGAGGTCGCCAAGGTCCGCAATGGCGGCGGGCACACGTGGTACGAGGACCAGTACGTCCCGATCTTACGCCAAGGTCGCATCGAGGATGCGTACTGGACTTATGGGTTCAGCCCGATCGATGACGATACTGCGCCCAACGGCACCGGGGGCGTGATCTCCATCCTCACCGAGACCACCAAGCGGAAGGCGCTGGAAAACAGCCTACGTGGGCTCAATCTGTCGCTGAGAGCCGAGAGCGACCGCCTGCGCGACATGTTCAAGCAAGCCCCGAGCTTCATGGCGGTGCTGCGCGAACCGGACCACCGCTTCGAGCTGACCAACGACGCCTACCAGCAACTGATCGGCGGGCGCGACATGATTGGTCTTCCAGTTCGGGAGGCGCTTGGTGAGGTTGCGGGGCAGCCGTTCTTCGACTTGCTCGATGGTGTCTACAAGACGGGTGAGCCGTTTATCGGGCGCGGCATGGAAATCTGGTTGGAGCGCACGCCGGGCGCACCGAGCGAACGGCGAGTCCTCGACTTCATCTACCAACCGATCCGTGACCATGCGGGAGCCGTGGTCGGCATCTTCGTCGAAGGCACCGACGTCACTGACATGCATGCGGCGACCGAGGAGTTGCGTGAGCGCGAGCAACGCCTACACCTCATCGTCGAGGCCGCCACCGACTACGCCATCATGACCACGGATGGCGAGCGGATCGTAACGGGCTGGTCTGCCGGTGCCTCGGAGATCTTCGGATACGCTGCCGAAGAGATCATCGGCCGGAGCGCCGACGTGCTCTTCACACCGGAGGATCGTAAGTCAGGGCAGCCTATCGAAGAGTTGGCAGATGCGCGCGCGGAGGGTCGGGCACCGGACGTCCGCTGGCATCTGCGCAAGGACGGCACTCGCGTCTTCCTCAACGGTTCGCTGCGAGTGCTGCATGACGCGGCCGGGCGGGAACTCGGCTTCCTCAAGATTGCCCGCGACGAGACCGAGCGGCGCGCGTCCGACTTGGCCCTGCGGGAGTTGAATGCGTCCCTTGAACAACAGGTGACCGCACGGGTCCAAGAGATTGCCGCACAGGGGAAAGCCCTGGATGCATCCCAGGCGCGTCAGCGGGTCGTGTTCGATCTGACCCGTCAGTTGATGGGCATCATGGAACTCGATGGCACCCTTCTGGAAGCCAACCCGGCTTCACTCGAAGCGATCGGCGCGGAACTGACCGATGTGGTTGGCCGACCCTTCTGGCTGACCCCTTGGTTCACCAGCTCGTCCGGCGTGAGCGATCTCGTGAAGGGAGCGGTAGGGGCGGCCAGCAACGGCCGGAGCATCCGAACCGAATTACCGCTCCTTCTGCCAAACGGCGAGACGCGCATCTACGACTTCGGGATGCATCCTGTACGCGACAAGGACGGTCGTGTGATCGAGATCATGCCAGAAGCGACCGACATCACCGAGCTTCGCAAGGCCGAGGAGGCGCTGCGCCAGTCGCAGAAGATGGAGGCGGTGGGCCAGCTCACCGGCGGCCTTGCCCACGACTTCAACAACCTGCTCGCGGGGATCTCGGGCTCCCTAGAGATGATGCAGAACCGCCTGCAGCAGGGTCGCTTCAACGACGTCGAGCGCTACATGACGGTCGCGCAGGGGGCATCGAAGCGCGCCGCCGCCCTCACCCACCGCCTGCTGGCGTTCTCCCGCCGCCAGACGCTCGATCCCAAGCCTACCGACGTGAACCGGCTCGTCACCGGCATGCACGAGATGGTCCAGCGCACGGTCGGCCCAGGCATTCCGGTCGAGGTGGTTGGAGCCTCCGACCTATGGCCCGCCTTGGTCGACCCGTCGCAGCTTGAGAACGCCCTACTCAACCTGTGCATCAACGCCAGGGACGCGATGCCGGATGGCGGGCGCATCACGGTCGAGACCCACAACAAGTGGCTCGACGAGCGGGCCTCCTGCAAGCTCGACATGCCGGAGGGGCAGTACCTGTCCCTGTGTGTGACTGACACGGGTACCGGCATGAGCCCGACCGTGATCGCCCGGGTATTCGAGCCGTTTTTCACGACGAAGCCCATCGGCGAGGGCACCGGCCTCGGCCTGTCGATGATCTACGGCTTTGCCCAGCAATCGGGTGGGCAGGTGCGCATCTACTCCGAGGTCGGCGAGGGCAGCACCATCTGCATCTACCTGCCACGCCACTACGGTAAGGTCGAGGACGAGGAAGGTGACGCCAAGCTCGCTGCTCTGGATCGGTCCGATCAGGGCGAAACGGTGCTGGTGGTGGATGACGAGCCGTCAGTCCGGATGCTCATCACCGACATCCTGGAAGACCTTGGGTACCTCGCCATCGAGGCGGGCGACAGCGCGGCGGGGCTGAAGGTGCTTCAGTCAGATGTACGCATCGACCTTCTGGTGACGGACGTGGGTCTGCCGGGTGGCATGAACGGGCGGCAGATGGCCGACGCGGCACACTCGCACCGGCCCGGTCTGAAAGTGCTGTTCATCACCGGCTACGCGGAGAATGCGATCCTCGGCAACGGGACTCTTCCGCCGGGGATGGCGGTGCTGACCAAACCGTTCGCGATGGACGCGATGGCAACACGCATCCGTTCGCTGATCGAGGCGGATAAAGAGGACGAGCGATAGCTGGAGGATCGTCCGCCGTGGTCGCGCTCCGGGTATCCTTTGCGTGGCCGATGCACTCCCGCTACCCACCCCGAGCGGTAATTGCCGGACGGCCGACGAATGGCTGCTTACGAGGAGCGTTCACGGCGATCCAGGTGGCCGGGTTGGGTCGGTTGCAGGCCGTCCGCTTTTTCCGCGGAACCTCTCCGAAGCGCTCATTCCGTTTACGGCCAGACTACGCCACGACGGATCGCCGTCGCGTGCAGAACCGGACAATCGGCTTGGCGCCCATTTTTGCCGTTCGACCGACTTCGGCGGCCTCCCTGAAGCAGAAGCTGCATCAGCTCAGCTTATAAAGCTGACTCGAGTCATCATAGCCATTCGACTGGGTACAATGGGCTAAGATGAACGACCGCGGTTGCGCGCTCTAGTGCGCCTCCAGAGCGCCCACATTGCCCAGCTCTCGGACCGTTCTGGACCTCGCCCGGGGTACGAGCGTTGATGGCCTCCTGCGTGACAGTACCCATTCATCCGGCAGGCCGTCCCACCCGGCCGTGACGGCGGCCAAAGTGCTCGCCCTATCCTGCTCGGAGCCGCCGGGCGAAATCACGCTCTGGACCGGCCGCACCCTGGCTTGGGCGGTCGAGATCCCATTACGTGCCGTTCAGCGGATCCAAGCGCCCCGGTGTGCCGCGCGTCAGCTGGGATCCGCCCCCACACCGCATAGCGGATCAGTACATCTTTCAGTTTAGGCATCGGTGATTCATATCGAACCAAGCCGTAAATGCCCACTGATCGGCGAACAAATAGTACGCACGACGCGATCGCGCAAACAATGCTTCAAATTAAAATCAGAAGTTGAAATTGTAGGCACGAGCCTCCTCGGAGAGCCACCGCCGGAACCGGTTCAAGCGCATGTCATTAATTTTGCTGTCTGGATAGACAAGGCAATAGTTCTGATCGCTGACATAGTCAGTTTGGAATGGGACGACAAGTTGGCCGGAATCTATATCGTCCGCTGCGATCACACGAGGAACAAGGCCTACACCAAGTCCGGCTATGGCTGCCTGTATAATCATGTAGAAGTGTTCGAAGCGCGGACCGGCCCATGCGTTCACATGCTGCGCCCCGATCGCCTCGAGCCACTGGCGCCAACTGTCGGGCTTCCGGATGTGTTGCAGTAGAGTGGCGCGCGCCAAATCCGCCGAGACTTCGATTCCCCCGAGACTTCGCAGGTAGCGTGGCGCCGCGATGAGAACGACCTGTGCGCCGACCAGAGGTTCGGACGTCACGTCAGGCCAGTCGTTGTGGCCGTAATGGATTGCCGCATCAAGCTTTTCCTGAGCGAAGTCGAAGATGCTGCTCCGGGTCACGAGCGTGATGAGGATATCGGAGTTAGCGCGGCGGAAGCGATCAAGTCGCGGGATCAGCCATCGCGCCCCGAAAGCTGGAGGCGTTGCGACGTTCAGCATGCCACCCGTCGGTTCCGTCAGCAGCTTGAGCGTCGCCTCCTGGATGCGGTTCAGGGAGTCGCGGATATCCCGCAGGTAACCTGCGCCGGCGGGCGTCAGCGCGATCCCCCGCGCGGAACGCTCGAACAGGTGAACGCCGAGGTGATCTTCGAGCGTTCGGATCTGATGGCTCACGGCGCTCTGCGTGATGTGGAGTTCCAACGCGGCACGTGTGAAACTCATATGGCGTCCCGCGGCCTCGAACACGCGAAGCGAGGACAGAGAGGGCAGCGTCCGGGTCATCAGCACCGTGGTCATGAGTGAAAGTCATAAGTCCATAAGATAGTATCGTTTGTCCTCCGTGGGCAGCTCCCCCAGACTACATCGGACGACGCGGAAATTGCGCGTAGGAGGGTGCACCACGTTGATGGGCGAGGACATCGATCAGGTCGAGACGGACGTCCTCGTACTCGGTGGAGGAATGGCCGGACATCGGGCCGCGTTGGCAGCGCACCGTCGGGGAGCCGCGGTCACGATCGCCTATCCGGCCCGGGGTGCGTCACCCTACGTTATCGGCTGCAACGTGCCGCTCGATCCCAAGGCGGGCGACACGCCAGCCATCTACGCCGAAGACATGATCCGGGGCGGGGGCGGGCTGAACGATCGCCGCCTAGTGAAGCTCGTCGCCGAGGAGGCGACCAGCGCCTTTCGCGAACTCTGCGAACTGGGCGTGTCCTTCGCGCGCGACGGTGAGCGCGTGCAACTGCGGCATCTCTCGGGGAACCGGTTCGCCCGATCAGTGTACGTCGCGGAGGGCACCGGCCGGGCGATCGTCGATGCGTTAGCCCGTCAGGTGAAGCGCGACGGAATCTGTACGCTCTCGGGGTGGAAGGCGCTGACGCTGCTCCGACACGGGGCGGCAGTGACCGGCGCTCTGTTGTGGCATCCCCAAAAGAAGAATCTGACGGCTGTACACGCGCGGGCCGTGGTCCTGGCCGCGGGCGGCATCGGTCGCCTGTTCGACGACAGCACCTATCCGGCGGACGTTTCTGCAGGCGCATACGGGCTGGCCCTGCAGGCGGGCGCACAATTGATCGATATGGAGTTCGTCCAGTTCGAGCCGGTTGTCACGGTGCACCCCGCCGGGTGTGCCGGCATGGAAATGCCGACCGCGATGCTGGGGGCGGGCGCGCACCTGCTGAACGCGCGGGGCGAGCGGTTCATGTTCAGGTACAACCCCGAGCATGGCGAGCGCCAGATCGAGAAGGCGCGCATGTCGCTGTGCATCCAGTCGGAGATTGATGCCGGCCGGGGCTTTCCGGACGGCACCGTCCTGTTCGACACCCGGCCGTTGGCGCCGACGCAGCTCGAGAGCTACGTCTCGCATTGCCGCCGCCTGCGCGCAGCCGGCCTAGACCCGCGCGAGGAGGGACCGCGGGTGCGCCCCGCAGCCCACAGCCAGATGGGCGGCATTTTCATCGACGAGACCGGGTCGTGCGGGGTTCCAGGTCTCTACGCGGGCGGCGAGGCGGCTGGCGGACTGCATGGGGCGAGTCGTATCGCCGGCAACGGCTGCTCCGACACCATCGTCTTAGGTGCCGTCGCCGGACGCGGTGCGGCCGCGGGCCTCCTGCCCGCAGAGCGGTCGAGCCGCGCGTTGGCCTTGAACGCAGCGATCGAGCAGCTTCGCGCCTTGAGCGGACGACGCGGCGAGATCAATCCCGGCGAGGCGAAAGCCGCGGTGTCTCGATCGGTCTCGTCCGCTGCTGCGATCTGGCGTCGGAAGGAAACTCTCGCGACCGGCCTTGAGGCCTTGCGCGGGCTTGCGCGCGACATTGACGACGGCCTCGCGACACCGGACATCACCGCCGCCGTCCGGGCAATCGAGGCGCGCGACATGGTCCAGACCGCCCAGACCATCGTCGAGGCCGCTCTCCTCCGCACCGAAAGCCGCGGGGCCCATCAGCGGACTGATCATCCCGAGCAGAACGACGCGACCTGGTTGCGTCACATCGGCTTCCGCGCCGGACCGAAGCTCGTGCCCGAGGTCGAATACATTCCCCTGCATTGAGCGAGGTTTTCATGTGACGCGGCTGTATGACAGTTTGAACTCTACATCCTCTTCGAAGATCGAGCTTTCCGCACGCTCGACACGATAACCGTCAAATTAGCGTATGCGACAGGTCGACCCGATGGATTTCGAGCTGAGTGAAGAACAGCGTTTAGGCCTCGACGCTTGGCGGAGATGCCTGGAACGCGACCTGGGGCCTCTCGCGCAGCGCAACCACGAGACGGCGTTCTCGAACGAGGTCGCGCGCGAGCTGCTAGCTCTGACCACGCAGTTCGGCGTCGGCAACGGATGGGTATCCGAGGATGAAGGGGGGGTGGGCCTCGACTTCGTCACGAGCGGTCTGCTCTTCGAGGAGCTGGCGCGCTGGTCCCCGGACGTGGCAGGGCTCGCCTGGGTCACCGAAGGCGCGTCGCTGAAGCTGCAGCAAGTCGGTTCACCTGAATTGAAGGCGCGCTACCTGCCAGGCCTGACGGCCGGAACACTCATCGGCTGCTCGGCGATCAGCGAGCCGGGCTGCGGGTCGAACGCGCGCGGCGTGCGGACCAAAGCCGTCCGCGACGGCAGCCATTTCCGGATCACCGGCGAGAAAATTTGGACGTCTAACGCGACGATCGCCGACCTCGTGCTCTTGCTAGCGCGAACCGGCGAGGACGAACTGACCCTGTTCCTGCTCGACCGCAGGGAGCACGCCTTCACCACCCGCGAGATCCCCAAGCTCGGCCTCAACGGGTGGTCGATGGGTCAGGTCATCCTGGAAGACGCTGTCGTTGGAGAAGAGTACATCCTCGGCCGGATCGGGGGCGGGCTAGCCGAGACTATGAAGGGCTTCGAGCGCTCGCGCTGCTTCGTGTCTACGCTGGCGCTCGGCATCGCGCGTGCGGCGCTGGACGCGAGCCTGGGCTACGCAGGCGTGCGCGAGCAGTTCGGCCGCAAGATCGGTGGCTTCCAGCTCGTTCAAGACATGCTGGCGCGCATGGCGACGGACCTCGACGCCGCCCGCCTCCTTGTCTACCGCGCGCTGTCGCTGATGGCGGGCGGGCGGCGGTGCGACACCGAAGCTGCTATGGCCAAGGTTTATGCGACGGAGGCGGCGCAGCGGATCACATCCGACGCCATCCAGGTGCACGGCGCCTTCGGACTTACCAAAGAATTCCCTCTGGAGCGGCATTTCCGAAACGCGCGGATGCTAACCGTCCCGGACGGTACCACTCAGATCAACCGTCTCATCATCGGACGGGCCCTGACCGGCCTGAACGCATTCGTGTGATCCGACGGGTGTTTAGGCTCGGGCGACGAACGACCCAGAGTTGGCACCCAGTCGAACAGGGAGGATGGTTTCGATGCGCTTCAGCATGCGGCGACCCACCGCGTTCAATCCAGATAGGCGAGGTCTGCTCGTAGGGCTCGCGGCGACCGGACTTGCGGCGCCTTTCATCGCGAGTAGGCCGGTTAGCGCGGCGGACGCGCCCCCCGATCTGGCTCAGGCCAGGAAGGAGGGCGCGCTCGTCGTAATGCACAGCGACCAAGAGAACGACGTCGTCACTTTTCTGCGCGCGTTCACGGAAAAAACCGGCATCCAGGCGCTCCAGCAGCGTGCGCTCCCGGGCTCGGCGATGCCGAAGCTGCAGGCCGAACTCCGCGCGGGCGCCAGCGAGATCGACGCGTACATGTGTTCCGATCCCGGACTCATGGATGTGCTGCGGCAGCGCAAGCAACTGCTTGCCTACATCTCGCCGGAGATGGACGCCTACGCGCCCAACCTCAGGAGCGATCCGGTCGGCTACTGGACGACGTATTTCATCAACATCGGACCGATGATGTACGACCCCCGGTACGTCGACGCGGCCACGGCGCCGAAGACGTGGACGGATCTCCTCGATCCGCGGTGGTCGCAGCAGGTCGGCTTCCAGAACTCGTCGGCCGGTACCCAGTACACGTGGTGGTACCTGCTCAAGGACATCATGCCGAAGGACTACTGGATGAAACTAGCCCGGCAGAAGCCCCGGGCATACGCCTCCTCCACGCAGATCCTATCGGACATCCAGAGCGGCAATCTCAAGATCGGGGGCAAAGTCAGCAACTACCAGTACGTGAAGGCGAAGCGGCTCAACCAAGCCATCGAAGTCGTCTATCCGCCGGAGGGGGCTCCCGCCCAGACCCAGGTCGTCGGCATCCTCGTCGCGACGCAGCGGCCGAACGCCGCGAAGGTCTTCATCGACTACTTCCTCTCCCAGGAGGGTCAAACGGCCTGGAACCGCATCCAAGGCTCGTCCTCGACCCGCAAGGACGTCACGATTCCCAACGTGCCAAAGCTCGAGGACGTCAAGATCTTGTTGCCGACCGATTTCAAGGACTACGCGTCGCCCGCGCGGCACGCCGAGTTCGTGAAGCTTTGGAACAGCATTACGGGGATGTAAATGCGCACGTCCGCCCTGAATCAACCCGTCGTGACGACGTCCGTCGCGCGCCCCGGACTGTCCCTCGACGTCGCTGTTCCCCTGCTCGCGCTGTCGAGCCTGCTCGGCATGCCGATTGCGCTGATCGCGACGAGTGCCTTCAACGTCGGCGATCCCGAGGCGCTGCCGGTTACGGAATATGGTTTTGGGCCGACCCTCGAGATCTTCGAACACCTCGACTGGATCTGGCATTCGATCGCGATGTCGGCCTGCGCCACAGTACTTTGCGTGGCGATCGGCGTGACGCTCGCCTGGATTGTGAACCGGACCCAGCTGCCGGCGGCCGGGCTGTTCCGGATCCTAATCACGATCCCCTACCCGCTGGGGCCCCTCGTCGGTGCCCTCGCCTGGGTCGAGCTCGCCGCACCGGACGGTGGCCTGATCAACAAGGCTTACGTGAGCCTGACTGGCATGCCGGGACCGCTCATCGACATCACGTCGCTCGGCGGGATCGTGTTCGTGCTGGCCTTGGTCGAGGCGCCGGTGGTCTTCCTGATGGTCGGCGCTGCGATGGACCGGATGAACCCGGCCCTAGAGGAATGTGCGTCCGTGATCGGCGCCAATCATTGGCGCACGGCGTTCAGGATCAGCCTGCCCCTGATGATGCCGGCCATCCTGAGCGCCGCAGTCTTCGTGTTCTCGGCCGCCATGGCGGCGTTCGCGATTCCCGCGATCCTAGGGGCGAAGTCGCGCTTTTACGTGGTGACGACCGCGATCTACGTCCTGTTCCAGGGCTATCCGCCCAACCTACCGCTGGCGAGCGCGCTGGGCCTCCTGCTGATCGGATTCACGGCCCTATCTGTCTGGGCGTCCGCCCGGATTCTGCGGGGCCGCTCCTACGTCGTTGTCACCGGTAAGACCTACCGGCCACAGCCGATCGACGTACGGGGATGGACGCCACTCTTGACCGGCATCGTCTGCCTCTACGTGTTCCTGTCCCTGGTCCTCCCGCTCGGCACCCTGCTGATCGCCTCGCTCCAGACCAGTTCCGACCTACGCTTCGATCCGTCGGATTGGACGCTCGCCAACTACGCGTATGTGATCCTCGACCTGCCGACGACGCGTCAGGCGATCGTCAACAGTGTTATCCTCGGTGTCGCCACCGGAACGATCGGCGTGTTTCTGTCCACACTGCTCGCCATCATCGTTCACCGTGCGGACAACCGCGCTGGGCGCATACTCGAGCAGGTGATCATGCTGCCTCAGGCCCTTCCGCGGCTGATCTTCGCGTTCGGCTTCCTGTGGATGATCCTGCTCCTCCCGTTCAAGATATACGGAACATTGTTTGCGTTGCTTCTCGGCTACCTCGTCATCTTCCTGCCGCTCGGATACCGGGCGATGAGCGGCGTGGTCGTGCAGGTCGACAGGGCGCTCGACGAGGCGGCCCATGTCTTTGGAGCGGGCCGTGCCCGCGTGCTGTGGTCGATCACGCTGCCACTCCTACGCCCAGGGATGGTGAGCACTTGGGCGCTGCTTTTCATGGTTTCGATTGGCGAAGTCAGCGCTTCGATCTTCCTCGTGTCTGGCGGCATCCAGGTGCTCGGACCGGCCGTCCTCAACTTCTGGGAATCAGGGGGGCTGCCGCAGGTGAGCGCCCTGGTCATTGTCCAAAGCGGCATCGTGCTGCTGACGATGTTGCTCATCGGGCGCGGGACTGCTGCCCTGGCTCGAGGCTGACCGATGGGAGGTACCGGGGACATGGGGCGAGACGTGGTGACAGAGGGGCTGACGATGGGGACCGCGGAGGAATTGCACCGCACGGGCGCGAGCTTCATCGAAGTCCGAAACCTCGTCGCAGGCTACGAGGGTCGGACAGTCGTGCACGGTCTGTCACTGGCCGTCCCCACGAGTTCCCACCTGTCCCTGCTCGGGCCGTCGGGGTGCGGAAAGTCGACGGTGCTGCGCTGCATCGCCGGGCTGGAGACGCCGCAGGAGGGGGAGATCCTGGTCGATGGGAAGACTGTGTTCTCGTCGGCGCAGCGCATCAACATCCCGCCCGACAAACGGCGGCTTTCGATGGTGTTCCAGTCCTACGCGATCTGGCCGCACATGAGCGTCATGGAGAACGTGGCGTTCGGCTTGAAGCTCAGGGGCGTGCGGGGCGAGGAGTTGCGTCGCCGCGTACGTCACGCCCTCGCGATGGTCGGGATGGACACCATGATCGATCGGCCGGCGACCGCCCTCAGCGGGGGCCAGCAGCAGCGCGTGGCGCTGGCCCGCGCCTACGCGTTCGAGCCGAAGGCCATCCTCCTGGACGAGCCGCTCTCGAACCTCGACGCCGTCCTGCGCGTCCAGATGCGCGACGAGATCAAGGAACTGCAGCGCAAGACATCAGTGACGACGATCTACGTGACGCACGATCAGGAGGAGGCCATGGCGATCTCAGACCGCATCATCGTGATGCGCGAGGGGCGCGTCGAGCAGGAGGGGGCACCTCTCGACGTCTACGACCGGCCGCGCACGCGCTTCGTGGCAGACTTCATCGGCGCGGCCAACATCCTGTCGGTGCATGTGGTGGCGCAGAATGCGGATGGCTCGCTCTTCTGCCGGGCCGGCGAGGCGGACCTCACCTGCGAGCGGCCTCTCGGTGGCGCGGCACCCTTCAACGAGCGGCTCGCGGCGGTGCACGCGGTGTACCCGCAACTCGCGCGCGAGCATCGACCCGGACCGAACCGCTGGCCCGCCCGGGTAACGCGGCGCGCCCTCCTAGGCGACACGGTGGACTACACGCTGACTTGGCCGGGCGGGGCGTTGCGCGTGCACGCGCTGCCAAATGAGCTGTTCGAGGAAGGCCAGGACGTCGGCATGCACATTCCAGCCGATCGCGTGCGGCTCCTCGATGCCTGACTCGCCGAAACCTAAGAGACGGGTCCGCGCGTCCATCCGTCGTGGGCGCCCGTCGGGCGCGATCGGATGGTCTGTCGGCGCGGGAATAGGACCTTATTGATACGGGTGTCGCGGGATGCCGAACGGAACAGGCCGAGAATCGACGGGAGGGGCGGCATGACGATGCTCGACACCGAGCGGCACGGCAGCGCTCTCGTCCTGACGATGAACCGGCCCGAGGCGCGCAATGCGCTCTCCAACGAACTCGTCGCCAGCCTGCGCGAGGCTGTGCGCGCCGCTGAGAACGCCAGCGACGTCCGCGGCATCGTCATCACAGGCGCGGGCGACCGGGCGTTTTCGGCCGGGACCGATCTGAAGGAGCGCGCCACGCTCTCGCAGGCGGGTAAAGGGGCGCAGAGCCAGGCCCTGCTCGCGCTGAGCGAGGAGATCTGGCGGTCCTCGAAGCCGGTGGTCGCGGCGATCTTCGGCTGGTGCCTCGGGGGCGGTCTCGAACTCGCGCTGGCCTGCGACCTACGCATCGCCGCCGAGGACGCACGCTTCGGCTTTCCGGAGATGCGGCTCGGTGCCTATCCCGGCAGCGGCGGTCCCGTAACGCTTACGCGGCTCGTTGGTGCCGCGTGCGCCAAGAACCTTCTCTTCACGGCGCGCGACTTCGATGCGCGGGAGGCCGAGCAACTGGGCATCTTACAGCGCGTTGTGCCGCGCGAGCAGTTGAGCGGCGCGGCGCTCGCCTGGATCGCCGAGATGGAGGCGACCAGCCCCCTCGCATTGGCAGCGCTCAAGCGGTCAATCAACCTCGGCCTCTCCCTGTCGCTGCCCGACGCGGCCGCGCTCGATCAGGCCCTGCGTCGTCCGCTCGACGCGACGCAAGACTACGCCGAGGGCATGCAGGCGCACTTCGAGAAGCGCCGGGCGATCTTCAGCGGACGCTGACAAGCTCGCCCACGGACCACCAACCGATCCCGGTTCGACGGGCAGCCGCATGGAAATGGATCAATCATGACGCAGCAAAGCACAAAGCCCCTCACCGGCATCAGGATCGTCGACTTTTCGCGCTTCTTTGCGGGACCGTACTGCGCGCAGCTCCTCGGCGATTTAGGCGCAGACGTCGTCAAGGTTGAACTGCCGACGACCGGCGATCCGCTGCGCGGTCAAGGACCGCCCTTCTTCGCCGACAACGGCATCACGTGGTACGCGACGAACAGGAACAAGCGGTCGATCACGCTCGATCTTCAGGCGGAGGCCGGCCGCGCGGTCGCCCGCGAACTCTGCCTCCAGGCCGACGTTGTGCTCGAGAACTTCCGTCCGAGCGTGATGGCGCGCCTTGGTCTCGACTACGCCAGCCTCAGCGCGCAGGCCCCCCGCCTCGTCTACGCCTCGATCTCCGGTTTCGGTCCCGACGGGCCAGACGCGGAGCTGGGTGCGTTCGATCTGACGATCCAGGCGCTCGGTGGTTACATGAGCATAACAGGCGAGCGCATGGGCGCGCCGATCAAGCTCGGCACTTCGGCCTTCGACATGTTGGCTGGGATGAACTGTCAGACCGCGATCGTCGCCGCCCTGCTTCAGCGTGCGACCACCGGGCGTGGGCAGCACGTCACGACCAGCCTACTCGAGAGCGAGGTGGCGTTCCTCGCCAACGCTGCGATGGAATACCTGATGACCGGTACGGAACCACTCAAGTGGGGTTCCGAGCATGCCCAGCAGGTCCCGTACAAGGCGTTTCGAACGTCTGACGGCTGGGCGGTCATCGGCGCGGGTTTCCAGAACTTTTTTACGGCGTTCTGCAAGATCTTAGGCCGGGACGATCTCGTCACCGATCCGCGCTTCAGTACGATGACGGTGCGCGTCACGAACCGGTATGAGCTGTACGCGATACTCGACGCGGAGATGCTCAAGTTCACGACTGCAGACATTATCGCTTCTCTTGAGCGTGCCGGCGTGCCCTGTGCGCGGGTCAATAACATGCGTGAAGTCTTCGAGCTCGCGCAGGTCCAACACCGCGGTATGCGCGTCGAACTCGATCACCCGACCTACGGAACTGTGCCGACGCTCGGCCCCGCCGCCCGCTACTCCGAGTTCGACATCACCGCCGGCTGGACTGCGCCGCCGCAACTCGGCGAGCACAACACGGAAGTCCTGAGTGAATGGCTCGGCTATTCCCACCAGCGGATCGAAGAGCTCCGTGCAACACGAATCGTGTAGCCCCAAGCCCGGCACAAGACCGAACCACTCGAACGCGACGTGACAAGAAGCAAGGAAAAGAGCTGCGATGGAGCTGGAATATTTCCAATCAAAGAGCGGCCGCATCGAGGAAGTGGAGGTCGGCGCCAGGGTCGTGTTTACGAAGACGGTGTCTGAGTCCGACGTGTATGCCTATGCCGGCATTACCGGTGACTTCTCGCCAAATCATATTGACCACGAATACATGAAGGCGGGCCGATACGGGGAGCGCATCGCGCATGGAACCTTGCTCATGGGTTTTATGTCGGCCGCGTCCGCCAAGATGCGGATCGGTCGGACCGTCTCGCTTGGGTACGATCGCGTCCGGTTCATCGGCCCCGTGCGCTTCGGCGATACGATCACGACGCGATACACAATCACTTCGGTCAATCCTGCGAAAAAACGCATCATAGCTGAAGTTGTTTGTCTCAATCAACGTGAAGAAATGGTCGCATCCGCTACGAACATACGAGCTTATGTTGACTAGCGGACATCGTTGCGAGAACCACGATCAGATCAAGAGTTAGAATTTTTCTTGGGAGATTTGAAATTGTCAGACGTCGAGACACGTGAATTCGTGAGCCGTACGGGCGCACGGGTCCTCGTCGACCAGCTGCTCGCTCAGGGCGTCGACCGCCTCGCGTGCGTCCCCGGCGAGAGCTACCTCGCAGTCCTCGACGCTCTTCACGACACGGGCGTCGACGTGATCGTCTGCCGTCAGGAGGGCGGCGCCTCAATCATGGCCGAGGCCGCTGGAAAGCTCACCGGACGGCCGGGGATCTGCTTCGTCACCCGCGGCCCCGGCGCCACCAACGCTTCGGCTGGTGTGCACATCGCTCGGCAGGACTCGACGCCGATGATCCTGTTCGTCGGCCAGATCGCCCGGCGGATGCGCGGGCGCGAGGCCTTCCAGGAGGTCGACTACTCGCAGATGTTCGGCGACCTCGCCAAGTGGGCGGTGGAGATCGACGACGCAGGGCGGATCCCCGAGATCGTCGCCCGGGCCTTCCGCGTGGCGATGCAGGGCCGGCCCGGTCCGGTGGTGGTGGCGCTGCCCGAGGACATGCTCGACGACGTCGTCACGGTCGCCGACGCTCCTCGGATCGAGCCGGCCGAGCCCGCTCCTTCGCCCGCCGACATTGAGCGGCTGGCCACGATGCTGGTGCGCGCGCGATCACCCATGGTGCTGGTCGGCGGCTCGCGCTGGCGCGAAGCAGACAGCAAACGGCTCGCCGCCTTCGCCAGACGCTCGGACATGCCGGTAGCCAATTCCTTCCGCCGTGCCGGGCTGTATTCCTCCGACCATCCGAACTACGCGGGGGAACTCGGCATCGGCCCCAACCCAGCCCTGATGGAGCGCATCCGCGGCTCGGACCTCCTGATTATGATCGGTGGCCGGCTGTCAGAGCTGTCCGCACAGGGCTACGGGCTGCTTGGAATCCCAAACCCCGGCGTGCCTCTAGTGCACGTCCACCCGGATGCGGGCGAGCTTGGCCGGGTCTATCAGCCGGCGCTGGCGATCCAATCTGCGCCCGGCCCGTTCTGCGCGGCGCTAGCGGCGCTGGAGCCCGCGAAGCCGGCCGCTTCGAGCCGGACGGAAACGGCGCATGCGGCCTTCCGCGCCTGGTCCGAGACGCCTGGGCCGCAGCCCGGCGCCTTTCAGTATGGCGAAGCGGTGGTGTGGCTGCGCGAGCGTCTGCCGGTCGACGCGGTGATATGCAACGGCGCCGGCAATTTCGCCACCTGGATCCACCGCTACTACCGCTTCCGCGGCTTCGGCACGCAACTCGCGCCGACCTCCGGCTCAATGGGCTACGGCCTGCCGGCCGCCGTGATGGCCAAGCGGGTCCATCCGGAGCGGATCGTCGTCGCCCTCGCCGGGGACGGCGACGTTATGATGTGCGTTCAGGAGTTCGCCACCGCCATACAGTACGGCGTCGCGATAGTGGTCGTGGTGCTCGACAACGGCATGTACGGCACGATCCGCATGCACCAGGAGCGCGAGTACCCCGGCCGGGTCTCGGCGACGAGCCTGCGCAATCCCGATTTCGCGGCGCTGGCGGCAGCCTTTGGCGGCCACGGCGAGCGGGTGGAGCGCACCGCCGACTTCGCCCCCGCCTTCGAGCGGGCCCTGATGTCTGGTCTGCCGGCGATGCTGCACTGCTTCGTCGACCCGCAGGCGCTGACCCCGACCCGGACGCTGGACGCGATCCGCGATGAGGCATTAGCGCGGGGCTAAGTTTTCGGCATCGCTTCGTCCTCTTTCTCTGTACCGACGTCGGCATCGTGTTGGTTGTCGTCGTGATCCGATCGATGCACCCACGGTTCATGGCAGTTCGGCGTCCAGTACGGTGCATCCCACTTCCCCTTCATCCTAAGGCTCACGGGTTCACGCATTCGGCTTCGATCGGCTCCCCGTCATCCCGGGGTCGCGCAGCAAAGCCCGGGATCCAGGTCCGCGACGGCACCATGTTTCGCACGCGCGACCCACTTGATCCGATCCTCGCGGCGGCTCTGGATCACGGGCTGAAATAAGTCGGTATGGGGCCGTCCGCTTTTGCGCTGGCCTTACTCCGAAGCGGCCATTCTGCTTCCGGCCAACTCCGGCCACGCTGAATCGGCAATACCCACAATACCAGCCGTTCGGCTTGGCGCCCATCTCGGTCATTCGAGGTACGTCACAGACATCTCCGAAGCGGACGTCGCTGACGCTCAGTCTCCACGTTGGAGCTGGAAATGCGCCCAGGCCTTCAACGCTACGATCTTGAATGGTTCATGGATCCGTTTTCGAAGAGCACGCGCCGGCATCCAGAGCGACGCTAGCTTCGGGCAGAGAGTGGCTGGCCGCTGCTGTCTCCGTTCTCAAACTCGGGATCGCGCGTCAGGGCTTGCCGAAGCACCCCCCAAGTTGTGGCTAGCAGGGTTGTGAACGCCTCTCGGCTGACTGATCGGTCTGGCGGCCGCTCGACTGCGTCGGTCGCGCTGATCACGCCCGTCGTCGCAGTAGTCGATCCATGGATGAGCCGACGACGCGGGTATTCCATCGTCCCTGGGCGTTAGGGCTTATCGTGAACGGTCCACGCCCTGCATCCGAAGCGCCATGCCGGACTTCAAAAGCCTCGACGTCTATTACTGGGCCGCCACCCTCGGCAGCTTCAGCCGCGCGGCCGAGCGATTGAACATGACGCAGCCCGGCGTCTCGCAGCGGATCGCCGCGCTGGAGCGAGAGTTCGGCCTGCCGCTGTTCGAGCGCGGTGCACGGGCCGTCGTCCTCACGCCCAAGGGTCGTGAACTCCTGAGCTATGCCGAGCGCTTCCTGCGCCTGCGCACCGAGATGATGGGCGCTGTCGCCAATCCCGCGGCGACGACCGGTGTGCTGCGGCTCGGCGCATCGGAGACCCTGGTCCACACATGGCTGATGCGGTTCATCGAGGCGATGAGCCGGACCTATCCCGGCGTGGCCGTAGACCTCTCGGTCGATGTCTCGCCGAACATGCGCGACGCACTCGCACGCCACGAACTCGACCTCGCCTTCCTCGTCGGGCCGATCACGGCGCCGGACCTGATCAATGTCCCGCTCTGCCGGTTCTCGATCGCATGGATCGCCGCGCCGAGCCTCCATTTCGGCGACGGCGAGATCGGCTTGGCAGAACTGGTCCAGCACCCCGTGATTACCTATCCGCGCAACACCAATCCCTATGCCCAGCTGCGCGAGCTCCTGGCGCGCTCGAATCTGCCGCCGCCGCGGCTCTACAGCAGCGCCTCGCTCTCGACGATCGTACGCATGGCGGTGGAGGGCATCGGCGTCGGAGTGATCCCGGCTGAGACCGTGCGCGCCGAGTTGGCGGACGGGCGTCTGCGCGTTGTCGACACGAGTGTCCGTCTTCCAGATATCGATTTCACCGCAACCTACGAGAACGTACCGGATAACCGTCTCGCCGCGGCTGCCGCCGAGATCGCCCGCAGCATCGCCGTCAACTGGTGCAACCGTCTATAAGCCGGACTTATGGATAACGATGAGAAAAGATAATTCGACCTCCGGTGCCCATCAGATAGGCTTGCCGCATACGAAGGCAGAGGAGGTCGGTGATGGCGTCAACGGCGATGATGTCCGCGAGCGATCCGACAGTTCGAGCGAGTTGGACCGGCCTCGAGGGCCGGCTCGCCTGCCGCGACGGGACGATCCCCGGCAGCACGGCGGGCGTCGCGGACGGCTACGTCCAGGGAAATCTCGCGGTCTTCCCCGAGCGGCTGGCCGATGATTTCCGACTGTTCGCCGAGCGCAACCCGAAATCCTGCCCGGTGATCGGCGAGTCGCGCCCCGGCAGCCGCACGATCCCGGACCTCGGTCTCGACCTCGACCTCGCCACCGACGTACCCGGCTACCGCATCTGGCGCGACGGCGCGGTGGTCGCGGAGCGGACGGAGGTCGCCGACCTCTGGAGCGACGATCTCGTAGCCTTCGTCATCGGCTGCTCGTTCTCGTTTGAGGCCGCCCTGGTCGAGGGCGGGCTGCCCCTGCGCCACGTCGAGATGGGCGTGCGCGTACCGATGTACCGGACGAGCACTCCGTGCGTCCCGGCCGGGCCGTTCGCCGGGCCGATGGTGGTCTCAATGCGCCCGCTCACCCCAGCGCAGGCGATCCGCGCGGTGGAGATCACCGCCCGCTATCCCCGGGTCCACGGCGCGCCCGTCCATCTCGCCCGGCCAGACCTGATCGGCATCCGCGACCTCGGCGCCCCCGATTACGGCGACTCGGTGCGGATCGGCGACGACGAGATCCCGGTGTTCTGGGCCTGCGGCGTCACCCCCCAATCGGTGATCGCGTCGGCCCGCCCGGATTTCGCGATCACCCACGCGCCGGGCTGCATGCT
>NZ_JAKSYM010000191.1 GCF_022829545.1 Methylobacterium sp. J-030
GGAGTCAGCCGCCGGATCTAACCGACGTGGCGAGCGCCCCTTACATCCCGCTGGGGGCGGCGCCTCGACCGGTGGCGCCGTTGCCCGAACCGCTGCCGGCGGGCGCGCCGTGTGTGCTGACGGGCGGGTCACCTCTAGTGCCAGGCCCCGTACCTGTGCTCATCGTACCCGTGCCCATAGAGCCGCTGCCGCTCTCCATAGACTTCTCAGAGTTGCTCTTTACCGAGCCCGGATTGTTCATGTTGCCCTCGGCGCTGCCGCCGCCGGCCGCAGTCTGAGCGACGGCGGCACTTGACACTCCAAGAGTGAGCGCGGCCGCTAAGGTGAGTATCTTCATCGACATGGACGTTCCTCCAGACGGATCAACGCGATCCGGTTCGGGGCTGAACGTCGCCGCGGTCGATATCGTTCAAGCCGCCAACACGAAGCCGCCGCCAAAGATCGATAGTCCGACATCAGCCTCTCTGCGCACGACGTCAGCCCGAATTGGGCGCACAGGGCAAGGCACAAGCCCCGATCTTTCAGAGTACGGCCACAGGTGCTCTGCGTGCCCGTATCAGCCGCTGATAGGGAGTAACGGGGGAGTACGGGGATCACGGGTCAGCAGCTAATCGAGAACGGCGTTACCTCAGCCCTTGCCGATGCTGTGGAAGACCCGTTCTGATCCCGCCTGTGGGCGTTCCGCATATCAGTTTCGCCAGCGCCCAACGCGTAGCTTGGACCGACTTACAATCGATCGGCCTGA
>NZ_JAKSYM010000199.1 GCF_022829545.1 Methylobacterium sp. J-030
AGCCCGCGCGGGTGACGCCGGGCGCGGCTTCGCGGTGGTCGCCAGCGAGGTGAAGACCCTGGCGCTGCAGACCGGCCGGGCCACCGACGAAATTCGCGGACAGATCGCCGCAAGCCAGGCGACGACCCGGAACGCCGTGGACGCGATCGGCTCCATCCGGGACACGATCGGCACGCTGAACGCCGTTTCGTCCGCGATCGCCTCGGCCGTGGAGGAGCAATCCGTGGTGACGCGGGAAATGTCTGGCCGTCTGCAGACTGCCTACGGCGGAATCTCGGCGATCACGGCCGGTATGGATACGATTGCCGCGGCGAGCGACCGTCTTGATCACGCGACCCGGCAGGTTCGGGAAGCTTCGCGGTCGATGGGCTGAGGTCCCGTCTCGGCGACCGATAACGGCCGATGTCCCCGCACGACATCGTCACGACCATCCGGCGTTCAAGAACACGATCGACCATCGACGCCGGATGATCGGACGGGGCGATTCATCGAGATCGGGCATCCGTTTGGCGGGTGCGCGCAGATCGACAACGCCGATACGCCGGAGGCACCGACAGATCTGTGCGGGGCCGACGATCCCGCTTCACTCCGCGCGGCGGACGCACCCATCGATCGCGACGAACGGCCTTGCCACAGATCGCACGGCGGATGTGATACTTTATTGTTTCTGTCGAAACCTGATTTATACCGATAATCAGTTTGTATAATTTGATAAATATTAAATATTTTCGTCAAAAATCCGCTTCTAACAAAGTATAATGAGTATTTCTGGAGTAAATTAAATCGGCGACATGCGGTTTGCGAATTTTTCCAGCCGCGCTAGAAGGCGATCTTGAAAGCTACGCCATATTTTATGCGGTCGTCTAAGGTTTTAAGATGAATTTGAGCGGACAGACGATCGGATTGTCGATGATCGTCAAAAATGAGGCGCACGTTATTCGTCGCTGTCTCGAAACAGTGAGACCGATCATCGATCATTGGGTCGTGGTCGATACCGGTTCCAGCGATGGCACTCAGGATGTCATTCGCGCCGCGATGGCCGACATGCCCGGGTTCCTGGTTGAGCGGCCCTGGGTCGATTTCGCCCATAACCGGAGTGAGGCGTTGCACTTGGCTCGCCCGCACGCGGATTTTACGCTGGTTATCGATGCGGATGACGAACTGGTCATCCCCCCCGGCTTCATCATGCCGAAGCTCGAAGCGCCAGCCTATGATCTGACCATTCTGGACAGCTTCACCCGGTACCCGCGTACGCAATTAGTCAACAATATGTACCCCTGGCGCTATTTAGGCGTGGTGCACGAATTCATCGACTGTCCGATAGCGTCGTGGCGGGGGTCCCTGCCGCTCGCCATGCGCCGCGGAGAAGACGGGGCCCGGCACCTGGATAGCAAGACCTACGAGCGCGATGTCGCGCTTCTCGAAAAGGCGTTGAAGACGGAGACAGATCCCTTCCTGGTCGCACGCTATACTTTCTACCTAGCGCAGAGCTACCGCGATATCGGAGATTACGCAAATGCGCTGAAGTATTATTCGAGGCGCGCCGAACAGGGGATCTGGGATGAGGAGGTCTACATCAGCCTTCTCAGCGTCGCTTACATCATGGAGGCGGCGAACGAACCCGTTCACAAGATCCTGGCGGTCTACGACCGCGCCATCGCCACCCGCCCGGACCGGGCTGAAGCGCGCCATGGGGCGAGCCGGTGTTGCAGGGGGAAGCGCCGGTTCGTCGAGGGCTTCCATTACGCTGAAGCAGGTTTGCCGACAACGATGGACAGCGCTGGTCTCTTCATCCAGAATTGGATCTACCAATATGGCCTGCGGGATGAACACGCGGTCAATGCTTATAATACAGGTCAGTTCCGCGCCTGTTTGACGAGTTGCTTGGACATATTGGGGAAGCCCGATATCCCCGCAGATGTGCGGGCGCGGATCGCGCGTTTGGCGCGCGAAGCGCTCAGCAAGATGGTCGATCCAATCTGGGGCTTTGCGACGTCGTCCTATCGAACGCCGTTCATGCCGCTTTGGCAGGTGTGACGGTTGATCCGATTCCGATCGCCACATCGGCGCGCGTAGAGCCTCCGGCCTCGGACCGGGACGCAGGATCGGCAGGTACAACCTAGCCGAGGCTGTTAAAAGAAGCACCCGCGCTCGCGGCATCGCCCTGCTTCTTGCCAATAGCCGCCGGAATAATACTTCTGAATTCGTTCGGCAAGAGTAGAGCAAATTTGTCTCGCGATGTTTCCAGCTCACGGGGCTGGATCAAGCCATGAAAATGCCCTATTGATACACTGAATTCATAATGCTGAATGCCGGAGATGCAGCGCATCCCGGCGGACTCCCCACATCGCGACGCGGACGAGCCCTGAAACGATGGCCGCAATCGTTCGACTGGCCCTCCTACGCCCGTATACCTTCGTCGTGATGTCGATCTTGATCCTGATCTTCGGGATCCTGTCGATCTTTCGTACGCCCACCGACATCTTCCCCAGCATCGGCATCCCGGTGATCAGCGTTGTGTGGCAGTATACCGGCCTGCCACCTGAGGACATGTCGGGTCGCATCGTGTCGGTGTTCGAGCGCTCGCTCACCACGACGGTGAACGACATCGAGCACACCGAATCGCAGTCGGTACCGGGCTACGGCATCGTCAAGATCTTCTTTCAGCCGAGCGTGGATATCACCGCCGCGCAGGCGCAGGTCACCGCCATCTCGCAGACGCAGCTCAAGCAGCTCCCGCCGGGCATCACACCGCCGCTGATGCTCGCCTACAACGCGTCGAGCGTGCCGATCATCCAGCTCGCCCTGTCGAGCGACAGCCTCTCGCAGACGGCCCTTAACGATCTGGCCATGAACTTCATCAGGCCCCAGCTCGCCACGGTGCCGGGGGCGCAGCTTCCCTACGCCTATGGGGGCGCCGCGCGGCAGGTGCAGATCGACCTCGACCAGTCGGCGCTTCACGCCCACGGCCTCTCGGCGGCCGATGTCGGCGCGGCGCTCGCCCGGCAGAACCTGATCACGCCGGTCGGCACCCAGAAGATCGGAACCTACGAGTGGATCGTCGATCTGAACGACTCGCCCAAGACCGTCGAGGCGTTCAACGACCTGCCCGTGAAGGTCGTGAATGGGGCGGTCGTGTTCATGCGCGACGTCGCCCACGTCCGTAACGGCTCGCCGCCCCAGACCAATGTGGTTCAGCTCGACGGCAAGAAGGGCGTGCTGATGTCGGTCCTGAAGATCGGCAACGCCTCGACGCTGGACATCATCGCCGGCGTGAAGGCGCGGCTGCCGGCCATCCAGGCGACGCTGCCACCGGGCGTCGACCTGAAATATGTCGCCGATCAGTCCGGCTTCGTGAAGGACTCGGTGGTGGCCGTGGTGCGCGAGGGCATCATCGCGGCTGCGCTGACCGGGTTCATGATCCTGGTCTTCCTCGGGAGCTGGCGCTCGACCCTCATCATCACCGTGTCGATCCCGCTGGCGGTGCTGTGCTCGCTGATCGCCCTCTCGGTGCTGGGCCAGACCGTCAACGTCATGACGCTCGGCGGCCTCGCCCTGGCGGTGGGCATCCTGGTCGACGACGCGACGGTGACCATCGAGAACATCAACCGGCACATGGAGGAGTTCGGCGAGGACATCGTCACGGCGATCACCTGCGGCGCGCAGGAGATCATGCCGCCGGCCACCATCGCCCTGTTCTGCATCTGCATCGCTTTCGCGCCGCTGCTGGCGCTCGGCGGGGTGGCGGGCTTCCTGTTCCGGCCGCTCGCCATGGCGGTGGTGTTCGCCATGATCGCCTCCTACGTGCTGACCTACACGGTGGTGCCGACGATGGCGCGCTACCTGCTGGCCAACCACGCCCATGGACATGCGGACCAGGCTGCGCCTGGGCTGTTCGGCCGCTTCCAGCGCGGTTTCGAGCGCCGCTTCGAGAGCCTGCGGCAGGGCTATCTCGGCCTCCTGAGCCTTGCCCTCGCGCATCGGCGCCTGTTCGCCACCGGCTTCCTCCTCGCGGTCGGCCTGTCCTTCGGGCTGCTCCCCTATCTCGGCCGGGATTTCTTCCCGTCGATCGAGTCCGACGCCCTGCGTCTCCACGTGCGCGCCCCCACGGGCACGCGTATCGAGGAGATGACCGCGCTGACCGGGCGCATCGAGGCCCGCATCCGCGCCCACCTGCCCCCCGGACGCGTGACGAGCGTGGTGAACAACATCGGCCTACCGATCAGCGGCATCAACATCTCCTACGGCAACAGCGGCACGATCGGCACCTTCGATGCCGACATGCTGGTGACCATGACCGAGGGCGAGACCTCGCCCGCCGAACTCACCCGGGATCTGCGCGCGCAGCTGCCGCAGGATTTCCCCGGCGTGACCTTCTCGTTCCTGCCGGCCGACATCGTCAGCCAGATCCTCAATTTCGGCTCGCCCGCGGCCCTCGACGTGCAGATCGCGGGCGCCAACGACGAGGCGAACCGCGCCTACGCATACACGCTGCTGTCGCGGATCCGGCGCGTGGCCGGCGTGGCCGATGCCCGGATCCAGGAGCAGTCGAAGAACCCGGCATTGCATGTCGACTTCAATCGGGCGCTGGCCGGCGTCGTCGGGCTCACGGAGGGCGACGCGGCCACGAGCATCCAGGCCAGCCTGTCCGGTAGCACGCAGACGGCCCCAACCTACTGGCTCGACCCGCGCAACGGTGTCTCCTACCCGGTTTCGGTCCAGACCCCGCAATACGCGATCGATACGCTCGGCGACCTCAACAACCTGCCGATCACGGCCGCACGGTCCACGCAGCTCCTCGGCGGCCTGTCGACGATCGCCCCCGAGCCGCTCAGCGCCGTGGTTACGCACTACAACGTGATCCACACGGTCAACATCCTGGCCGCCGCCCAGAGCCGCGATCTCGGCGGCACTGCCACCGACATTCAGCAGATCATCGACGCCACCAAGGATGCTCTGCCCAAGGGCTCGACCGTGTCGGTGCGCGGCCAAGTGGTCACGATGGCGAATGCCTACCAGCAATTGCTGATCGGCCTCGGCTTCTCGATCGTGCTGATCTACCTGCTGATCGTGATCAACTTCCAATCCTGGGTCGATCCGTTCGTGATCGTCATGGCGCTGCCCGCGGCGCTCGCCGGCATCGTCTGGATGCTGTTCGTGACGCACACGCACGTCTCCGTCCCGGCGCTCACCGGCGCGATCATGTGCATGGGCGTGGCGACCGCCAACTCGATCCTCGTGATCAGCTTCGCCCGGGAGCAGCTGGCAGCAGGCCTGACCGCCCTCGACGCTGCCCTGGCGGCCGGCGCGACCCGGCTGCGGCCGGTCATCATGACCGCCCTCGCTATGGTGATCGGCATGCTCCCGATGGCGATCGAGCCGGGCCAGAATGCGCCGCTCGGCCGCGCCGTGATCGGCGGCCTGCTCTTTGCCACGACGGCGACGCTGTTCTTCGTCCCCGTCGTGTTCAGCCTCGTACATGGGCGCGCCCGCGCCCGTGCGGATGCCCCCCTCTCCGGTGCCCACCCCTCCCCGTCCGTCTGAGCTGGATCGCCCATGGATTCCGTCGAGACACCGAAGCCCCGAGCGGCAAAGGTCGTCGTTCTCCTGTTCGGCGTCGTGGCTGGCGCCGCGGCGCTCGCCTATCTCGGGATCACCGACCGCGCGAAGGGGATGCAGGAGATCGCGTCCTGGACCGAGAAGCAGGCCGTCCCGACCGTGCGGATCGTCCAGGCCCAGCGCGGTCCCCAGGATCAGGACCTGACGCTGCCCGGTACGCTCAACGCCTTCTACACCGGCTCGCTCTACGCCCGTGCCAGCGGTTACGTGACGGCCTGGCACAAGGACATCGGCGCGCGCGTGCGCAAGGACGAGATTCTCGTCGATATTTCGGCCCCCGACCTCGACCAGCAGCTCTTGGAAGCCCGGGCGACGCTGGTCCAGCTCCAGGCGGCGGTGCAGCAGGCCCAGGCGAATGCAGATCTCAGCGAGGCGACCAACAAGCGCACCGCGCGGCTCGTGACACAGGGCTGGTCCAGCGAGGAGCGCGGCGACACCGACCGGTTCACCGCGGCCTCGCGGACGGCGGCGGTGGCCGTCGCCAAGGGCAACCTCGTGGCCCAGCAGGCGGTCGTCAGCCGCCTGGAGGAGCTGACGCGCTTCAAGCAGATCAAGGCGCCCTTCGACGGAGTCGTCACGGCCCGGGCGGTCGATCTCGGCGACCTCCTGACGGCCGGGGGCACCTCGGGCCGGCCGCTCTACAGAGTGTCGGACATTCACCGGATCCGGGTCTTCGTGAACGTGCCGCAGGCCTTCCTGGTGGCGATGAAGCCAGGCCTCAAGGCGTCGCTGCATGTCCCCGGGCAGGAGGCGGCCTTCTCCGCCGAACTCACCTCGACGGCGAATGCCGTCACCGAGGAATCCCGTCAGGGTCTGGTCGAGCTGCAGGCGGACAATCCGGACGGCGCCCTTTGGCCGGGCGCCTTCGTGGAGGTGCAGTTCCACATCCCCTCCAACCCCGACACCTTGCGGATCCCCGCCACGGCACTCCTGTTCAACCGCGACGGCACGCAGGTGGCCGAGGTCCAGGACGACCACACGGTGGCGTTGCGCACGGTCAAGCTCGGCCGCAACCTCGGCAACGATGTCGAGATCCGGAGTGGCGTGACGCTGGCGCAGCGGCTGGTCGACAACCCGCTCGAATTCCTGAAGTCCGGCGATGTGGTCCGGATCGCCGGTGAATCCGCCATACCGCATACCGCTTCGGCGGAGTAAGGCGCGAGCCGAGTCTCTCGTCGGCTGAGCGACAGCCGCACAGGGGCCGGACCAACGAGGCGACCGACGCCATCACGCGCCTTGAGCAGGAGTCCGATATCCCGTTGCTCTCCGTCACCAGGGGACCGCGGGAGGACTGGTTTATCGGGCGCGTCGCCGTCGTCCTGCCCAACGAAATGGTCACCGACCGGATGTCCACCGCGCACTTCGCCCGGTAGCCGGAACGGCGCTCGCCGTTCTCCGGCGAACGCCGCCCGCCGTGCTCAGCGCATGACGAACGGGTTCTCCGGCGCGTCGCAGCTGGTGGAGATCCAGACGCTCTTGGTCTCCAGGTATTCGCGGATCGCCTCGATCCCGCTCTCGCGGCCGATGCCCGAGCGCTTCATGCCGCCGAACGGCATCATGTAGCTCACGGCTCGGTAGGTGTTCACCCAGACCGTGCCGGCGCGCAGGCCCTTCGACATGCGCATGGCGCGGCCAATATCCTGCGTCCAGACGCCCGCGGCGAGCCCGTAGATCACGTCGTTGCCGATCCGCAGCGCCTCCGCCTCGTCCTCGAAGCCGATGATCGACAAGACCGGCCCGAAAACCTCCTCCTGGGCGATCCGCATGGCATTGGTGACGCCAGTGAAGATCGTCGGCTCGACGAACTGGCCGCCGATCACGCCGGGGCCGCTGGCGGGATTGCCGCCGAACACGCAGCGGGCGCCCTCGCGTTTGGCGAGCGCGATGTAGTCGAGCACCTTGGCGTACTGGGGGGGCGTGGTGATCGGGCCGATATGGGTGTCGGCCTGCATCGGGTCGCCGAGCTTGGCGGTGCGAGCCAATTCGACCAGGCGCTCGGTGAAGACCTCGCGGATGCTGTTCTGAACCAGCAGGCGCGAGCCGGCGATGCAGGTCTGCCCGGTGGCGGCGAAGATGCCCGAGATCGCGCCCGCGGCGGCGGCCTTCAGGTCGGCGTCGGCGAACACGATGTTGGGCGACTTGCCGCCGAGCTCGAGCGACACCCGCTTGATCTGGCGCGCGGCCGCCTCGTAGACTTTGGCGCCGGTGACGTCGGAGCCCGTGAAGGTGATCTTGGCGACGTCCGGATGCTCGACGATCGCGCTGCCGGCCTCGCCGCCGAAGCCTGTGACGACGTTGAACATCCCGTCCGGGAGCCCGGCCTCCTTGGTCAGACGCGCGAATTCGAGCGTGCTGGCGGAGGCGAACTCGGAGGGCTTGACCACCACCGCGCAGCCGGCCGCCAGCGCCGGGGCACATTTCCAGGCCACGAACAACAGCGGTGAGTTCCAGGCGGTCAGCGCGCCGACCACGCCCACCGGCTCGTGCCGGGTGAACGCGAAGGTCTCGGGCTTGTCGATCGGGATCTGTGCCCCCTCGACCTTGTCGGCGAGGCCGGCATAGTACCACCACCATTCCGGCTGGTAGCGCGTCTGGCCGTACATCTCGGCGAACAGCTTGCCGTTGTCGCGGACTTCGACCTCCGCCAGCGCCTTGGCCTCGCGCTCCACGAGATCGCCGATCCGCCGCAGGACCTTGCCGCGG
This sequence comes from Methylobacterium sp. J-030, assembly GCF_022829545.1. Classification (GTDB taxonomy): domain Bacteria; phylum Pseudomonadota; class Alphaproteobacteria; order Rhizobiales; family Beijerinckiaceae; genus Methylobacterium. The sequence goes on from NZ_JAKSYM010000199.1 coordinate 8,323, forward strand.
GCCGAGGCCGACATGGCGGCCCAGGGTCCCTCCCACATGGCGTGCTTGGCGGCGGCCACCGCACGGTCCACATCGGCCCGGGATGCGCGCGGGATCCGAGCCCAGGGCTCACCGCGATAGGGATCGATCGACTCGAACCACGAGCCCTCGACCGGATCGACGGACTGACCGTCGATGTAGAGCTGATAGGTCTTCACGGCGCGCTCCTCCGTCAGCGGATGCGCGCCATATGGACCGGATGCGTGACCGGGGCGAGGCGCGCTCAGGCGTTTGCGGAGAGGCGCTTGATGTCGGCGTCGACCATCTCGGTGATCAGCGCCTCCAGGCTGGTCTGCGCCTCCCAGCCGAACGTCGCCTTCGCCTTGGCCGGGTTGCCCAGCAGAACCTCGAC
>NZ_JAKSYM010000203.1 GCF_022829545.1 Methylobacterium sp. J-030
CAATCTGCCGAACGAGCCCGTGCCCGGCGGCATCGAGGCTTGGGAGGCCGTCGCCCCGGTCCGCCCCGATACCGCGCACAGTCGCGCCCTGCGCTTCCTCGACGTCGGCGCCGAGCTGCTGGCCGCCGTCGCCATCATCGGCGGGGGCATGGTGCTCACCGGCCTCGCCACCCTGCTCTGACCCCAGCCCGCACCCCGAGCGGGCCGGTCGCCCGCATCCCCCATTTGGATGATCCCGCGATGTCCCTGCGCACGTCCCTCAAGAACCTGATCCGCCGCGACCCCGCCGCCAGCCTGCGCGAGCGGGCGGCCGGGATGAGCGGCATCCTGACAAGCCAGACCCGCCGCGCAGTCGTGGCCGGATCGGTCGCTGCTGCCGTGCCGCTGCCAGCACTCGCCGCCCCCATCGCGACGGCGGCCGCCCAGCCGCACCCCGACGCCGAACTGCTGGCGCTCGCTGAACGGTGGCTGCGAGCCCGTACAGCGCAGGACGAGGCAATGGAAGCGTGGGGCGTCGCGCACAGGCAGGTTTACGCCGTCATCAAGACGTGCCCACCGGAGCTGTTCGCCCCACGCGACGAACGGCTGTGTTTCGGCGCAGGATGGCGCTTCCCGACGCTGCTCGGCGTGAGCCTACGGCACGTCGCCCTCGATTGGGGCACCCCCGGGGTCCATACCGAACAGGCCTGGACCGGTAAGGCCCTGCGGATCGCGATTGCTCGGGCGGTGCCTCTGCTCGGCAGAGGTGGGCTGACGCCGGGACGGATCCGGCGCTGGAAAGCCCTGCTGCCGATCGCCGACGCCTTCGACGCTCGGGTGGAGGCCGTCGAGGCCGAGACCGGCCGCCGGCACCTAGAGGAGGCCCGTCGTGTCGCGGAGGATGCGTTCCGTGATCTGAACCGCGAGATCGGTCGACACGTCGCTACCACGCCGGAGGGCATGGCTGCCCTGGTCCGCGTGATCGCCCGCTACCCGTGGAAGGACACGGGCTCCGCGTGGCCGAACCTGCTGCGCAGCGCGGCCAACGTCGCCAGCATCGATCTCGCCGACCTCGACCACGAGTACGACAGCATCAACGCCAGCCGTGCCTGACGCTGCCACAGCGCGGCGCCCACCCTGCCGCGCCTCCTGTCATCCTGTGATCCCTGGAGGCTGACCATGGCCCCTCTCAAGCTGTCCAATCCGTTCCGCCGTGCCGAAGCCGCCCCGTCGCTCAAGCGCCGGGCCGCCGCGCTGAAGTCCGAACTTCTCAACCTCACCGCCCGGCCGGCGCTGCCGAACCCGCTGCCAGCGCCCGGCTCACCGGAGGCCATCGAGGCTTGGCGCCGAGCCTGCACCGAGTTCGACCGCCTCACGAACCTGTCCGAGACCGAGTACGCCGCCCTGCGCATCGGCGACAGCTTCACCCTCTGGACCGCGGAATGGGTCGAGGCCGCCCAACGCGGCGACTTCACCCGGTTCTCGACCCGCGAGATGCCGGCGGCCCGCGCCAAGACCGCCGCCGAGCTGGCGGACTTGTTGGTCATCACCACGCGCCGGGATCTGCAATTCGCTGAGGCGCAGCGGCGGACGGCCATCCGGGAACTGCACGCCCTGGCCTACCCGCACGGCGAGGATCCCGCCGCCGAGCCAGATCCGCAGGGCGACTATGCCCACGTCATCATCGCGGAGCACCGGGCCGCCTATGCCGCGTGGGAGCCGCATCTCGACGCGATCCAAGTGGAGATAGGCGGATCTAATGCGTTTCACGCCACCGAGCTTGCGGGCGAGCCGGCGCGACTCGCCGAGGCAGAGGCTTTCGGGAACCTGATCGACACCCGGGCGAAGACGCTGCCCGGCCTCGTGGCCCTCGCCGGCTACCTCCCGGAGGCCGTGCGGCTCAACGGGTGCAGCGACCCCGACGACGATGCCGTGCGGGCCCTGCGCAGCATGTGCAACGGGGTGCTGAGGCTCGCCGAAAGCGGGGCACTGGCGGCAGACCCCGCCACCCCCGGGGAGCCTGACTCTATCCACGCGGTGATCGCCGAGAGCTACCGAGCCGAGGACGCGATGAAGGCGTTCGGGCTAGACCCTGCCTCGACCGCGCGGCCGAACTGGTTCCTGCGAGAGCGGGCGCTGACGGAGGCGCAATCCAAGGCCCGGAACAACGTGTGGCTGACAACACCGACCACCCGGGCTGGGCGCCTCGCCCTGGTCGAATACGCCCGGTTTCAGGTCGCCCTGTTCACCGGCGCCAGTGTCGAGGATCCCGACTGCCCGGCCTACCTGTTCCGGGACATCATGAGCGCCGTCACGGCGGCGTTCGAGGCTGACTGCGCCCCGGCGAGCGACAAGGCCACGCATGATCTGTCCGGCTGCGACCTCGGCCAACTCGCCCGCCTCTACGAGACCTGGGAGAGCGTGTTCCACCACCTGACGGGCGCCAGCGAGATCCCGTGTTTCACCGCCGATCGGTACAGCGGGCACACGCCGGCCGGCGAGGCGCTGGACAGCGAATACGAACGGGCGGGCGCCTTCCTCAGTGACATCGCCGAGGAGGTCAGGGGCCGTGCGGCCGTCACCGCCGACGAGCGGCGCGAGCGCCTGGGCGTGCTCATCCGGGACGAACTGAACACCAACGGCCGGCCGGTCAACGACGCTCTGCTCGCCGAGCTGAACGCCCAGCACAAACGCTGAGCCTTCCCTCCGTAGCCGTGCGTACCGCCCCGGCCGGATCCTGCCGGGCCTCCCCAAAAACTCGAGACCTGACCCATGGGCGATGTTCTGCCATTCACCCCGCGGCTAAAGTCTGCCGCGCCGGAGACCCCGGAGCCGCTGGCCGGCGCCGCACTCCGCGCACACCTGGAGGAGATCGGTCACGCGGCCTTCGACATCGGGCAGCAGGTGATCGACCTCCTCGACCACATGGACGGCGACACCGACCTCGAAGACGGCGGGGACGACGAGCCATCCCTGGCCGCCCCTGAGAACACCACCGGCTCGCAGGTCGTCTACATGCGCGGGAACGACCAGGATCGCGAGGCCGAGGCGCCCGAGACTGCGCTGCCGGAGGTGGCGGCCGAGCCGATGCCCGAGGCCGACATCCTGCCCTGGCGTGGGCGTGGCAACGTCATCGCGGCGGCCGGGGCGCTCCTCCTCGACCTGCTGGAGCGCGCGTGACCCGCCGCGCCTCAAGCGTACAGGTCAGTCTCTGTGTGTACTTCCAGGCTAATAGGATGCAGTCCTTTCGTTGCAAAGATAGCACGCCGCCAGACCAAATCAGTCCTTGAGGCGACCCTAGCAGTTTGTGATTGCGGCCGCCCTCGACTCGCCGTGCTCGCGCGCATCAGGCTGATGCCCGGGATTGGGCTGGCAGCGGCCGGTCGTAGGGCACGCTATGAACCCGATCACGTTCAACTACACCGGCGCGATCCAGAACTACACGGTCACCGTCGCTGGAACCTACGATATATCCGGCTTCGGGGCCGCGGGTGCGCCTGGGGCGGGCGGTTCCACGGGCGGTAGCGGCGCCGAGGTTGGCGCCACCTTCAACCTGACGCAGGGACAGCAGCTTCAGATCATCGTGGGTGGGGCTGGTACCCAGGGCATCGAAGGCGGCGGCGGCGGTGGCTTTACTGAAATTCTCGGCAATTCAGGTGCCGGAACTGCCTACTCTGTTTTGTTGATAGCGGGCGGCGGTGGTGGCGGCGGAGTAAATTTCAGTCAGTCGACGGTCGCCAATGGCCAAAATGCACTGGCTAATCCGTTAGGAAGCAGTCTCGGAGCCGGTGGCGCTGCCGGCAATTCTCAAACTGGTGGTGGTGGTGGGGGAGGCGCTGGTGCAACGAGCAATGGTGGAACCAGTTCCTACAACTTTGGTGGCTCAGGGGGCCTAACGGGACCAAACTATACAGGTGGTTCCAATAATTTCTTCTCAACTGGCAAAGGCGGCTTCGGCGGCGGCGGTGGTGGAGGCTATTACCTTGGAGGCGGTGGCGGTGGCGGTGGGAACACCGGTGGCGCAGGTGGCGCCGGATACGCCAGTGGTCCCAATCAAGGCGGCGGTGGCGGCGGGACCTCGTACTTAGCAGCGGCTGGCACAGTGAATGCCGTCGAGACGCGCGCAGGGACCGGGGTCAGCACCGGCAACGGCAGCGCTAAGCTCGTCCTGATTGCTGCCGCACCTGCGGCACCCGCCCCCTGCTACGTCACCGGCACCCGCATTCGCGTCCTGCGCGGACTGACGATCCAGGACGTGCCGGTCGAGCGCCTGCGCGTGGGCGACCTCGCCATCACCGCGTCGGGCAAGCCCCGGCCTATTCGCTGGATCGGCAACCGCTCCTACCCCGGTCTCTCGGCGCCAAAGCACGACCGCCCCGTGCGCATCAGCGCTGGCGCCCTTCGTAACGGCGTCCCTGCCCGCGATCTCCGCGTCTCCCCCGACCACTGCCTCTGGCTCGACGGCCTGCTCGTCGCCGCCGGGCACCTCGTCAACGGCACCTCGATCACCCGCGGTGAGGCGGTGAGAGATCTGACCTACTGGCACGTCGAACTCGATAGCCACGACTTGCTCTTGGCCGAGGCTGCCGCGGCGGAGAGCTTCCTGGCCGCCCCGGGCGTGCGAGCCGGCTTCGACGGCACCCACCGTCCCGACGCAACTATGGCCCCTGTGCCCTACGCCGCCCGGGTCGAAGCCGGGCCCGAACTAGCCGCGCTCCGCGAGCGCCTGATCTTGCGAGCCGGCCTGTCGATCGAGCCAACACGCTTCGGCGCGGTGCAGGCGTGGATGGACCGTTGTGATGGCACTCACATCGCCGGCTGGGCCCAAGACGCCGCGCACCCGGACGCCCCGGTGTGCCTCGACATCGTGGTCGATGGCGTGGTCGTGGCGATGACGCTCGCTGAGCAGTACCGCGCCGACATCGCGGCCGCGGGCGTAGGCGACGGGCGCCACGGCTTCGAGATCGATCTCGACGAGCCGCTGACACCAGGCATGGATCACGCCGTCGAGGTGCGCCGCTCAGCCGACGGCTTGAGGATCTGCGCCATGGCGGTGGACGCGGCGGGCTTGTGGACCGCGCTGCTGGCGGCCTAGTCCGGGCATGGGATTGCTCGGGCACGTCGGTATCCTGACCCACCGGCGGATCGTCGGCTGGGCATGGGACCCGGGCGCGCCCGATGTGCCGGTGATCGTACTTATCGGGATCGCGGGGCGCCTGCTTGGGCGGTGCGACGCTAATCTGTTCCGTGAGGACCTGGCGATTGAAGGCTTCGGGACAGGCCGCTGCGGCTTCGCGCTCGATCTGCCACCTGGCGCGCTATCGCTGCGGCAGGGCTACGAGATCAGCGTCCGCCGCGAGGGCGACGGCGAACATCTGCCCGGCTCGCCCTACGTGCTGCAGCCGGCGATCCGGATCGTGCCGGACAGGTAGCAATTCAGCTACTCCCGATCAGGCTTCGGTTCCGGCTTAGCGGCTCGCATCAGGCTCTGGATCACGCGCGGCGGCCTACCGGCCTTCTCAGCGATCTCGGCCTCCTGCTGCTCGACGAGTTCGCGGGCTAGCTGATCCCCGTCGAGGCCATTCAGGATCTCCATCGGCACGCGCCGGTTCGAAGCTCGGCTGCCGTCCTCGAACACGACGTCGAACAGGACGGTGCCTCGAGCCTGGGGCAGTTGCTTCACGCGCTTGGCCATCACGGGCTGATACGCTCGCAAGCTCGGCAGCACCAGACGTCGAAGAGCGTCGTTGCACCCAAGTAGGCGCTACCGGCCCAGCCACGTCCCTGAGTAAGTCAGGGACGCAAGGTAGACGGCATGGCCATCCGCGTCGGTCACCAGCACCGTGATTGCTTGGCGCTCGCCGTCCTTCGGCACCTCGTCGGCCGCGATCTGCGGAAGCGCCTGCTTGGCATGCAGTACGGCGGCCTGGAGATCGGCGCACTCGAAGCCGTCTTCGTCTCGCTCGTTGTGCCCGTCGTTGATGTCGAAGAAGTACCGAGGCATGGGCTCTCTGCGTGAAACAGGCGGGAGCACACAGGTCTCGCAAGCGCGGAATGCCCAGAAATTAGGACCGCGGCAAAGCCATCATAAGGTCGATTTTGGGGGCCTCACCAACATACGTCGTATCTCCAGCGGAGTTCAATTCGCGATCAGACCGGGACAGGGCGCGCTGCTCGACTCATCGCTGGCAGGATCGGATGTTCACACGATCCAGCAACGCCTGTGACGCGGCTAACGCGGCGAGGCCGCGGGCCTGTAGTGCTGCTGCCTCAGCCACCTGATGATCCGTGCCGGCCGCCTTTAGCCGCGTCACTTCGATGACCGCCCGCGCCGCGTGCACGAGACGGCGGATCTCACGATGGGTGTCGCCGGCAGGGAAAGTAGCGTCGATCATGGTCTGAGCCTCACCGCATTCGGCGAGAGCGTCTCGCCGCTGATCTGGATCGACAGAAAAATGGTCGACTGGTCCAAGATCAAGGCAGGGTCGGATGCGCCGCCATGACGACCGCCGCCACGGCCGTCCGGAATGTCTTCTCCTGCGGGCCAGCCCGATCTCTGATCTCCTCGCGACTGAGCTTGAGAGCGACGAGCGCTGCGATGTCGATGCTGTGCCCGCTGGCGAAGCGATAGGGCCCTGCCGCCGGATCCCGCAGGTAGCCGTCGATCGCCGCCACGATCTCCTGGCTCGTGATGATGCCCGCCTTGCGCAGGTCCGCGAGAGTCGAAGGTCCGGCCGGCATGGTCGCGCTGATCATCCCCTGACGTTGACTTAACCGTGCCGCCCGGCCGACATGCCATGTCCGGCTGGCGCGCGCCTCGCGCGAGTCGCCGGCATCACCAGGAGCACCGACCGCCGCAGTAGGACCCTGAAAAGCCAACGGGCCCCCATCGCCAAATGGGAGCCCGTCGAAATCGAGATGGCCTGTGGGGCCGCTTTTCCAATCCCCACAAGCCATGAAGCGCCCTCGGGCGTCAAGTCAGAACCCCGGTTCTGGCAACGATACCGGCTTGTCTTGAACGGAGCGCACAGCCTGCGCCGCCGATCGTCCCCCTGTGGCCCTGTGGAAAGGGCCGAGACACGTGTTTGCAGACGAGATCCGCCGCGCGATCGAGGCGGCAACCCGAATCACCCTGCCATCCGTGACGGCCCTACTCTGGCGTGCCTACGGGGAGGGGAAGGTCACGGAGGCCGAGGCTGAGGCGCTGTCCGTTCTCATCGAAGAGCGGACACTGTCCACAAATGGACCCCGATCGGCACAGAACCCGAACGACTCAGCAACTGCCACACCTCAAACAGGGGAAGCGGCCAAAAACGCATCAGGAAGCCCCAGGAGGCCCGGCGTCGGCTCCCGCCCGCGCACGGATGCC
>NZ_JAKSYM010000204.1 GCF_022829545.1 Methylobacterium sp. J-030
CCTGGGTGAGTCCGTAGGTCCGCACGGCGAGCGGCGAGGGAGGCGGCGACGAGCACCGCCACCGTGATCTCAATGGAGGGTGGCCGGCTGCGGCCCCAACGCGGCGATCGTCTCGTCCAGCGCCAGCCGCTCCGCCTCGGCGCGGGCGAATCCGCCCTCGAATTCCCGGATCGCGGCGCGTTCTTCGAAGTGGGCGAACCAATCCGCCGGATCGTTGCCCGAACCTGTCACACGTTCTGTCACCACCGCCGTCACACCCGGTGACGTGTGACGGAAATCTCCACCTTCCAATTTTGTAGGTGTGACACGTGTGACAGGTGTGACACGTTGATTTTGTTGACCTTTTTCCGGCGCCGAACGTGTGACGGCGATGTGTGACAGGGTGTGGCCTACCGGCTCTGCCACCCGTGTCACACGTGTCACGCGTTTTTCGGCGGTAGAGAGGGACTTCGTGATTTCACGAAGCCGGAGGCGAAGGTCAGGGCGCATCGGAGCCTCCGTCGAACACCGATGCCGTGATCACATAAACTCGGAGGGTGGCACCGCCTGGGGTACGCTCAGACCGCTGCAGCCTGCTGTTCGGATCGCGCTTCAGCATCCCGCGCTCGGCCAGGATCTTCGCGGTGGTCACCGGATCCAGACCGGTGCAGACCTCTGACTTCCACATCTCGGGTAGGACGAGCCAGACACGACCGTCGCCGTGACCGCGGCGCCAACCGGCGCGGTTCGGAACCGGACGGGCGTCGGTATCGTCCACCGATTCGAAGCGGCTCTCGCCATGGGCCTCAAAGAACCGGCGGACCTGAGCGATGGCCTCGCGAACCTCGGCAGGCTCTGTACCGCCTCGAGAACCGATCCAGTCCGCCAGCGCCCGCGCCGCGGCAGCCTCAGCCTCACCCTCCTCCCACGGCACGATGTTGAAGGTGCGGGCCAACTCGCCCGCCGCAGCAATCATGCCCAGCCGTGCGGCAGCCCGCCGAATCTGCCCGTCGGCGTCGGCCGGCGCGTGCTCCAAAACGAAGCTATCCACGAGGTCGACGACGAGGGTCCGGGCTTCCTCCTGGCCCATGTCCATCAGAGCGCGGACGAAGGCCGGTCCGGCCTCGCCGTAAGCCGACAGGGCGGCCTTCTGCAGGGCTTCGGCGAGACGAGCAGGATCGCCATCAGGGCCTGCGTGGTCGAACAGGCCGAAGCCACGGCCGGCATCGGCGGGGACATCGAGCAGACGCACCGCCTGACCTGCGTAGGCCTTGCGCTGTTTGTCCTCCGCGATCTTGGCCGCCATCGGCAACTCGCCGGTCGAGAGCGTCAGCACCCGCCATGTCATCGGCGCGCGCATAGAGCCGTCCCGAGCCGAGCGGCCTTTGCCGACGCCGGAGGCCAACTGGTAGACGGCCGCCGCTGCATCCCGGCCTTCAGCCACCCCGATCTCGTCGAGGCACAACAGGGTGTCGGTAACGATCGCCGCGGTGGCTTCCTGGGCGTTGGCGGTCGCCCGCCAGGACCGGACGAACCCAGGATCGGAAGCGCCACGGCCCCAGACGCTCGCCGCCGCCTTCAACGCCGTGGTTTTTCCGCGGCTGGACTGGCCGTAGAGATTCACCCCGCCACCCTCGCCGCCGACGAGGTCGACGAGCGGGCCCGCAAAGGCAGTCGCCAACGCCAGGATGAGGCGACCGTGCCCAGCAGTCAGCCGGCCGACGCTGTTGCGCCAATCCTGCAACGTACCCTTTCGTGAGTAGGGGGCCGCAGCCGCGCCGGTCAGGATCACCGTCTCGGTCTCGGGCTGGCCGATCACCGCATCCGGCAGCACGAACACCCGTTGCTCGCCGATCAGATGCCAGCCCGTGCGATTCACCGTGGTGACGCGGGCCTTCACCGCCACACGATTCAAATACTCACAAAGCTGCGCGCGACCCCCCCGGCTGACGACAAGGCCGCGTGATGCGAGGTCGGCGGCGAGCGCTCCGAGGTCGCCGTGGAGCGCGGCATCCGGCACGGCATGTTCGTGACGGCGGCCGTCGGGATCGCGCCATCGCAGCCAGCGCGCCCAGCCGTAGCCATGCGGATCGCGAGCGCGCCCAATCACCTCGAAGGCTGCCGACACCCACACGGTTTCGGTGGTGGCACTCTCGCCCCTACCTTTGACGATCTCGGCGGTCAGACCGCCAGAGTTCATGGAGTAGCTATCGAAGGAGATGTAGGCAGGTGCGGCCTCGACCCGGTCGACATGCTGAAGCACCAGG
>NZ_JAKSYM010000210.1 GCF_022829545.1 Methylobacterium sp. J-030
GGCCCGCGCCGATGAGCCCGCTGCGTCGCCCAAGCTCGTCCGGCTGATCGCGAAGCACGATCGCATCAATGCCCTGCTCAATGCATCGGGGGGTGACAGCGGCATCGACTACCCGAAAGGGTTGATCCGAGCAGCTGGAGCGATGCGCGCACGCTTGCTCGGCTTCCCATCGCGTGGCCTGCCCGACATCCTCGCGAAGGCAGCATGCATGGCGCGGCTGTACCCCTTGGCGGATCTTGAGGAGGAGCTGAACAGCAAAGTAGCCAGCGGCCACGCCTACATTGATGAGGTGGCGCTGGGCATTGCCCTCGACCTGATGAAGCTTGGGGAGGGCACGCTATGCGCCTGATCTACACCTTCCTCGCGGTCCGGATGATCCGGCTGGCCCGGTTCGATCTCGCCCGGTCCGAACGCCTTTACCGTGACGGTGATGAAGCCTTCGAGCGGTCGCGCGAGCGGATGCGGCTCGCCGATGCTCTGGCCGTGCGGGCGGAGCTGCCATCTCGGGCATCGCTGCGGTGAGCGGGCCCAACGCTCTGGTTCAAAAGAGAGGGGCCCAGCTGCGGTGCCATCCGCGGCCGGGCCTCCCGCAAGGCTGCTTCGGCTTACTACCGGCGGTGGAAGTGCCGATGCATGAAGCGACGTTCCGCACGGTGCATGCGGCGGATGGGGTGCCAGCGGACGCTGGTGATGTTGTCCTGGACACCGGCGACAGTTGCGGCCGGAACCGGGCTGAGCGGAGCCGCCGAGGCCGGTGTAGCGAGAGCGGCGGCGCCGAACGCGGCCAGCAGAGCTGCGGTAATCATCGAAGTGCGCAAGGGGTAGCTCCTCTGGTGCCACCACTGGATACGGTGGCATTCCACGAAGCTACGCCGGCGATCGGTGGTTCCGCTGGATGGGGCACGAAATGCGAAACGGTTTCGCTATTCAAAACGGAAACGGTTTCCGTTTTGCCGAAGCATCCACGCCCGCCCTCGACAGCTGAGGGGCATATCTGCGAGCGGGCGTGGATCGTCAGCGGGACCGTCTCAATCCGCCGGCGAATCAGATCATCGCCGAGCGTTCTTGCGAAAGGGTGACCGGCAGTCTCAGGCGATCCAGCCGAGAACCGTGGCGCAGCGCTCGGCTTGGGCCCTGGTCAGCCCGGACGCGACGGCTGCCCCGTTCCGGTAGACGCCGAATGAACCGTCGTCTGCCGCACGTATCTTGATCGAGGCCATCATTTACGCACTCCACACCCGCCGAGGCAGCGCCGGAGGGTAGCGAATGGCGGACTTCGAAGTTGCTGGCTTCCGGGGTTGTCGACAGGGGAATCTGTCGGGCTCCGCAGCCGACGAACGCCACTCGCGCATCCGGTGCGGGCAGCGACGTTCCTGGCCGTATCCCACTATTCCTGTGAAGCCACGCCACCGCCGTGGGTTAGGTTGTGGGTATGCCCATCAGCAAAATAGGTAAGACACTCATGAAAAAAGGAAATTCGACCTCACGCCGAGGATGCTCCTGCCCGGGACGCTGGCGGAGGAGGGCGCCCTGCGACGGGAGATCTTCACCCTCGGGCAGACGGGCGACCTGAAGAAGTTCCAGTCCTTGGCGATCCAGTACCTGCGCCGCTTCCCGCACTCGATCTACGCCGGCAACTTCCGCCAGCGCCTCGCCTATCAGCTGACCCGGCTGGATGTCGGCCAGGATGAGGGACGCTTCGCGGTGATCACCGGGATCCTCGACGAGCTCGAGCCCGACAGCCGGAAGATCCTGTACCTGCTGATCGCCAAGACGGCGATCGAGGAGGGCAAGACGGGCTCGGCCTTCCTGGCCGCCGACCGGGCGCTTCCGCTCTGCGCCCCCGAGAGCCTGGAGGCGATCCAGGCGCGGCTCTATCGGGGCGCGGCCGAGATTGCGAGTCTCGCAACCTTCCAGTCCGGGCTGCGGACGCTCAGGGCCATCGACCGGGCCAGGCTGCCGCAGCGGGACAGCCGCCTTCTCGAGACGGCGCTGGCGACCGCCGAGGAGATCCGGCGGGGGCTCCCCGGCCGGCCGGGCCTGCCGGAGGGTGACACCGCCGCGCTGAATCCGGTGCAGGCCGCGGCGGCCCCCGCCGACGAGCCCGCCAAGCTGATTCCCCGCGCCCAGGCCATGATCGATCGAATCGATCTGCTCCTCAGGAAGGCGAACCCGTGACCGCGATCCCCGCCACGCTCCAGAATCCGGCTCCGCAGCCCGACCGGGAGGTGATGCCATCCCAGTCGGAGGCCGATGGCTCGAACCCGCCGGACACCGGCGCCAGGGGCGGTTTCGCGGATGCCCTCCGGGCGGCCTCGGGGCGGCCTGCCGGCTCCCGGGCCGAAGCCGGTGGACGCCAACGGACCGAGCCGGACGATGGGGCGGCGACGAAGGGGGAGGCCGCGCCAGTGGTCCCGGGTCTCCCGGCGGCCCCGACAGCGGCCGCCGATCCAGCCAGCGCGGCGGCGGCGATCCTCGCCAGCATCCTGAACACCGTCACGCCGACGGCCCCCGCGACGGGCAACCCGTCCACCGCGGCCGACGCTCCTGCGCTCCGCAGCGCGGCGTCCGCGCCGGCCTCGACCGCCGGGTCCGGCCCCCTCGCGCAGGGCGGACCCGACCTGGGGATGACGGACGCGATCCGCCCGACCGCGCCGCAGGTTGGCGGAGCCGACTTGGACAGCACACCCGCAGCCAGCCTGCCCGAGGTCACGGTGCTCGACAGCGCGGTTCATTTCGCGCCGGTCCTCCCCAGAGCAGCGTCGCGCGAACCTGCCGTCTCCGCGCTTGCGGCACCGGCACCGGTGGCCGCGAGCGCGACGGAATCCCCGTCCGTCCAGGCCGACCTGCGGGCCCTGATCGACGCCGAGCCCCAACCGCATCAGAACGGGCTGCCGAAACCGGCGACCGCGGCGGCGCTGAGCGCGCCTGCCCCCAGCCCACCCCTAACTCAGCCCCAGCCGACATCCGATCCGGCGGGCACGGCAGCCCGGGCTGCCGGCACCGGGCTGGAGAAGGCGGATGTCACGGCCCTGTCCGACACGCGCGCCGTCACGGGAACCGCCCGCGCCAGCCTCGGCGAATCCGGGCGCCCCGAGGGGGCGGAGGTCCCCGGTCCGGATGGGTCGGCCGGGCCCGTGCCGGGTCTGCCGGCCGGCGCGCTGCCGACGATCGCGGCGGCCATCCGGGACGAGATCGAGCGGGCGGCCGCGCCCGAACCGGCGGCCCGGGCTCCTCAGGCCGACCCGGGGATCCGGACCATGCCGGACGAGCCGTTGCGCGTCCTCAGGATCCAGCTCAAGCCGGAGGATCTGGGAACCGTCACGGTGGAGCTGCGGCTGACGAACGGCCAGCTCGAGACGCACCTGCGCGCCTCGCAACCCGAGACGGCCGCCCTCCTGCACAGGGACGCGGCGGTCCTCACCGATCTGCTGAAGCAGGCGAACTATCGGGCCGAGGTCACCGTCGGTCCGGCCCGCCCGTCCGACACGGGGGGCTTTTCCGGCGGTTCCGCATCGCAGGGGCAGCCCGGCTCCTCCGACGGAGGCGCTCGATCGGGCCAGGGCGGAGACAGGCAGCGACAGGCGGCGCAGGGCCCGGCCGCCGGCGGACCGGGGGGGGAGCGGGGGGATGAAACGACACGTCCTCGCGACGGCGGCGTTTATCTGTAGCGCGGTCCCGGCCGCGGCGAATGTCTGCGAGGCCGAGATGGGCCGCGCTTCGGCGCGCTACGGCGTGCCGCTCGGCGTGCTCTATGCCGTCGGCCTCACGGAGACCGGCAAGCGCGGCTCGCTGCAGCCCTACGCCATGAACATCGAGGGCGCGGCCTATTTCGGGACGGGGCCGGGGGACGTGATCGCCCGCTTCCGGGAGGCGCGCCGCAAGGGCGCGCGCCTGATCGACCTGGGTTGCATGCAGATCAACCACCTCTACCACGGCGGTAAGTTCGGCTCGGTCGAGGCGATGATCGACCCGCACGCGAATGTCGAGTACGCGACGCAGTTCCTGAAGGAGCTGAAGCAGCGGGAGGGCAGCTGGACCCTGGCGGTGGCGCGCTACCATGCCGGACCGAACAACAACGCGGCGCAGAAGGTCTATATCTGCCGGGTGATGACCAACATGGTCGCGACGGGTTTCGGGCAATGGACGCCGGCCGCGGCACGGTTCTGCCGATGAGTCCGGCCGCGGGCCGCGACGGACCGGTCGGACCCAGAGCCTGTTCGACGCGGGATCCGGGCTTCCAAAGGGCTCGCCCTTTGGCGGGTTTTCAGGGCGGAGCTCTGAAGGTCTTGTCCCGGGCGGAGCCCCCGAGGCGACGCACGCCCGTCGAACAGGCTGTCACAGCCCGTGGCAGCTTCCGAAACTGACCTTGACCTCGGTGCGATCCTCGGGATTGAGCTGAGCCTCGACGAAGTTCAGCTTGGTGAGGTCGATCAGGAGGAAGTAGACGCCGTTCTGACACTTGACCGCGTTGCGCGGCGAGCGCTCGTTCAACCGCGGCGAGGCGGGTTGGCACTCATAGTAATCGGAGCGCCCGGCGGAAATCACGGTCAGCAGCCCGCCGCTGGAAACCAGCGAGAAGGTGCGGGCCTTGTGCGGCTGAGGCTTGGTTCCCTCCGGCAGGAGCGGTGGATCGAGACCGGCCGACGCCTCCTCCGTGCAGGTCAAGGGGCGACGCAGTTGGGCCGCCGAGGGTGCGATGCTCAGCAGAAGAAACACGCCAGCGAGCGCTACCCGGTCGGCGATCATCGGTGGGACATCCGCGATTCGTGGGTAGTTTCTACCGGCAAGCTAGACCGTCGTCCCCCAGTGTAAATGCCGCACATCCGGAACACGAGGTCGATCAACAGTTTTGCGACCGCATTCGAGGTGATCAACCCGATACCGGGCAGTCAACTCGGGTCTTTACAGGGGATGCGGCGACGCGATCCGTCCGGCGCAGTCCGATCATGCCGCTCGCGGCCCACAGCGCCCCGCAGCCGGTTGCTTCAATCCTCGGCCGCGTCGGGATTGTCGTTGGCGGCACCACCGCTGTCCTGTCGCGCGGCGATCTCCAGCCCAATCTCGATCAGCAGCAGCCGCGACAGGAGCTGCATCACCGGCGTACCGTGGGAACACAACAACTGATGGGTGCGGATGGCGGCTCTCACGGTTCGGTCGAAACCGGCGTCGTCTGGCATGGCGACGCCATACCCCGATCGGCCGCAGAAATACAACCTCAAGGCTACATTCCGCCTCGATATCTCCCCTGGAAACCGAGGCGCCGGCGTTCCCTTCGGGGCGCTACGGCGTCGCCATCATCGGGGCGGCCGCGAAGGTCGGGATGGAGGCCGATGCCGCCTTCTCGGGCTTGACCTCGGATGCGGTCTCAGACTTGGCCGCGCGGGCGTCACGCTTCTCATAGAAGGCGTTGCCGCCCGCGACGGCCACGTAATGCATGTTGCCGTAGGGGTAGCGCCGCCCGGCCGTGTGGAAATACATCGCCTTGCCGACCTGCGGGTGGCGCTCGCCCGCCAGGACGGCGTCGGTGGCGTCGGCGACCTTCTGCAGGTCCTTCTCCTGCATCGGCTTGGTCAGAACCCCCGCGGCGAACTGTCCGGGCTGGCCGACCACGGCGCAGATGCCGCCGGGGAAGATCGCGTTCTCCAGCCGGTTCATCACCACGGTGCCGACCGCGATCAGCCCGCCCTCGTCGCTCCGGTTCGATTCGAAGTACATGGCGCGGCCCAGGCAATCCCGTTCGGCATCGCTGACGGCCATCGGCGGCGCGCGGCCGGGGATCGATCCTGTCGTGAGTACGGGGCCGGATGTGTTGCACGCACCCAGGCCGCATGCCGCGGACGCCGCCATCAGGACTGGACCGATTCTCGTCCGCGCGCGACCCTGCATGCAGGTGTGCTCCGTGCTGTTTCAGTTATGTCCTGCCGCGACAGGACGTCCGACAAGCGTGACCGTACCTTCGCGGCGAGGATGTGGCAGGCGGGCTCGGACCGGCCGTTCGGGGGCGGGTGCGGATCGTGGCCCGATGCGCACAGGGGCGGACAACCGCCCCAGGGATGTTGCCGCCGACCGCGCGTCCGGCGGATGGGGGGCCGGACGGTTCCCCTCGGGGATGAAAAGGGAACACGGTGCGGGCTCGTCCTTGGCTGGGCTTGCCCAAAACCGCGGCTGCCCCCGCAACGGTAAGCGGTGAGTCCTCGCGTCAACACGTCACTGGGCGGCCGCGCCCGGGAAGACGACGGGAGGGCGGCGACCCGCGAGCCAGGAGACCTGCCGTCAGCCGTGGTCACACGCGAGGTCCATCGGACGGGGTGTTCCGGGGGATGCCGAGACGGTCGCCAGGGCGGCCGGTGCGGCCTCGTTCGCAGTGACGTGCCACTGCCGTCGCCCGAGCTCCCCGTGTCCCGTCCATCCGCGCGCACCGCGCCGCCCCTCCTCGCCCTCGCCGCGTCGGCGGCCCTGATCGTGACCGCCGCGGCCCGGGAGCGGTTTCAACCTCGACCACGGCACCGACATCGCCCTGTTCCTAGACGGCATGCCGCTCAACATGCGCACCCACGCCCACGGCCAGGGCTACGCCGACGTCAACTTCCTGATCCCCGAACTCGTCGGCGCGGTCGCGTTCCACAAGGGGCCGTATTTCGTGTGCGACGGCGACTTCGCCTCGGCGGGCTCGGTGCGGATCGACGATCTCGACGGCGTGCAGCGGAACCTCGCGCTGACCTCGATCGGGTCGTTTGGCTACAAGCGCGCTGAGCATCGCCTCCGCGCCGCTCGCCGAGGGCAACCTGCTCCTGGCCGCCGACGCGCAGGTCTTTGACGGGCCCTGGGTGGTCCCGGACGCCCTGCGCAAGATCAACGGGGTCGCCCGCTACAGCCAGGGCACGGCGCTCGACGGGGTCTCGGTCACCGGCATGGCCTACGCGGCCCGCTGGACGGCCACCAGCCAGATCCCCGAGCGGGCCCGGTCGCCAAGGGCCTGATCGGCCGCTACGGCACGATAAGCCCGAGCGACGGCGGGGACACGTCACGGTTCCCCCCTGTCGGGCCGGTTCAGCGCGACGGACGACACCCGCGTGACGCGGGCCTCGGCCTACGTGATCCGCTCGCAGCTCAACCTGTTCAACGACTTCACCTATTTCCTCAACGACCCGGTCAACGGCGACCAGTTCCACCCGTTGGCCCAGCGCATCATCGGCGGCGGAGAGGTCCTGCACGTCGTCCAGGGCGACCTGTTCGGCAGGCCGATGGAGAACGAGGTCGGCGTGCAAACCCGCACGGACTCGATCCGGGTCGGCCTGTTCAACACCACCCGCTCGCCGTTTCTGGTGCCGTCCGCGGGCTACGAGATCGGCCTGCGCAACCGCTCGATCGCCGGGCTGGAGACGAGCCTCGCCCTGTTCCGGCTCGATTTCGCCTCGGAGAACCTGTTCCAGGGCGATACCGGCACCACGGAGCCGAGCCGCCCGACCCGGCGCTTCGGCGTGGAATGGACCAACCGCTACGCGGTCGCGCCCTGGCTCTCGCTGGAGGGCGACCTGACGATCACCAACGCCCGCTTCTCGGACTACGACCCGGTGGGCAACCGGGTGCCCGAGGCTCCCACCACCATCGCGTCGGCGGGCGTCACCTTCGGTGAGCCGCTGGGCTGGTTCGGAAGCCTGAGGTTCCGCTACTTCGGTCCGCGCCCGCTGATCGAGGAGAATTCCATCCGTTCCCGGGCGACCGCGCTGGTCAACGGCAGGATCGGCTACGCCTTCGAGAGCGGCGTCGGTGTATCCCGCGACGTGCTGAACCTGACCAACGGCAAGTCCGACTAGATCACCTACGCCTACGTCTCCCGCCTGCCCGGCGAGCCGGCCGAGGGTCTGATCGATCGGGTGTTCCGCCCGGTGGAGCCCACCGCCGTCCGGCTCACCATCGCCGGACGGTTCTGAACCTCAGCCGCGTCAATCGACCGTGTACAAGGCGACTTGCCCGATCCCTTCGATGCCGATCTTCCGGGCGCTCGCGCGCGACAGATCGATCGCGTAGCTGCGCTTCATCTTGGTGCGTTCGTTGGTACGATCGGTGATTCTTACGATGACCGATCGGCCATTCGCCTTGTTGACGACCTTGACCCGTGTGCCGAACGGCAAGGTGTGATGCGCGGCCGTGAGCGTGTTGGGATCGTAGATCTCACCGTTCGCAGTTTTGCCGCTGTGCTGGTACCAGCTGGCCCGTCCGCTCCCGATCAGCTTGGCTCTGCCGGCATCGGCGCGCTGTTCGATGGTCGATTGGGGCGGACGCGCTGGTTCCGTGGCTGCAGCGGTGTCGGTGCTGCCCGTGATGTCCGCCCGCTCCGGGCCAGGCGCCGGGTCCGATGCCGGCGAGGACGGCGTCTTGGCCGGATCGGACGATGCGACTTCGACGTGGCCGGCCCTATCGGATGGCGGTGCGAGCGGCGGCAGGGTCGCGGTGAACTGGCGATACGTGAAGATCGGCGCCTCGCGCCTCGGGCCGGCCGACTGATCGACCGCAGGTCGGCCTTGCGTTTCGGATGCCTCAGCCAAGCCGAGCCCGAAGCCCGGCGCAAGAGCTGCGGAGACGGCGAGCAGCGTGCGAGCCAGCCGATAGTGTCTTTGGCCAGCCAACCAGATCATGGCGTTCACCGAAGATTATCCATACCCAACGGAGTACATAAATCGTTTCGGCCGCTTCAGTTCCCGATGACTGATAAAGGCGCCAATCCTATTGTTTTGCGCTTCAAAATCTGCGGGTACGGCCAAGCCTGGTCGCTGTTTCCACGGAGATGTGGCGCAACCAGACGGACCGGTCTTCAGTCGCGGGTGCCGTGAGCAGCGCCTGCTGCTCCGAGAACATTGGGCAGAACGGGTTCCGGCGCGTGGCGGGAGGGTGCCCTTGGCGTCCGTCCCTCAATGCTGTCCCTGGCCGGCCGCCAGGATGGTGACGCCGACGGTGATCACCGCGATGCCCACCAGCATCGTCGGGTTCACCGATTCGCCGTAGAGCCACGCGCCGCCGATCGCGGCCCCGATCATGCCGATCCCGGACCAGATCGCGTAGACGACCCCGATCGGCAGCATGTCCATGCTGGTCGACATCAGCCACAGGGCGGTGCCGTAGCCGAGCGCCACGATCAGCGTCGGGACCGGCCGCGTCAGGCCGTCGGCGGCCTTCAGCGCCAGGGTGGCGATGACCTCCGCGCCGATGGCGAGCCCGAGGATCAGGAACGGATTCATGACGGGGTGAACTTCCTGCGCAGGTCGGTTTCGTGAATTCGATGCGGGACCGGTGTAGAGATCTGCCACGAATCGGGAAGCCCCAGCAGACGAAGGATCCCGGTGCGGAGACGATCTGCTTCGGTTCGCCGGCAGGACTTGGAAGGCCGCCGGCCGATACCGCTCCACGGAATCCATGACCCTGTCCGAACCGGCGCCACCGGCGCGAAGCCTCACGAATCGGCTCCCGATCGATGGCATGGGGCTTTCGTTAAGCCGTCCTGCGCATGGTGCCCGCGCCCCGCGACCATGACGACCCCGAGCAACCCAGACCCGACATGACCGCGTCCTCCGCGCCCCCGGACGATCCGGCCCGCCCGCGCAGGAGCCGCCCTTCGGGCCGCCGCCGGGCCACGATCGCGGCGGCCGGTACCGCCGTGATCGCGGGTTGCGCCTGGGCCGCCTGCGCGCTGCTGAACGTCCCCGACCCCGTCACCCTGGCGGCGCTCGCCGTGATCGAGCCGTCCTCGGTGGGCCCGTGGTTCCCGAGCCGGGTCGTGAAGGCCCCCGACCAGCCCCGCGACCTGCCGTCCCGGCCGGGCACGATTCGCGAACGGGTCCCCTGGAAGGGGCGGACCGTGCCGCTCATGGACGTGCTGGCCGCGACCCACACCAACGCGTTCCTGGTGGTGCAGGACGGGGCGCTGATCCACGAGTGGCAGCGGCCCGGCACCGGGCCGGCGACGCTGTTCCCGTCCTGGTCGGTGGCGAAATCCATCGTCTCGCTGCTGGTCGGCGCCGCGGTGGCCCGGGGCCAGCTCGCGGAGACGGACCGCGTCTCCGCCCTGCTGCCAGAGTTGAAGAACGCCGCGGTGTTCGGCCAGATCACCGTGCGCAACCTGCTCGACATGGCGAGCGGGATCGCCGTGCCGGAGAACTACGATCCCCGGCGCCCGCTGACCGGCACCGCCGGGATGTACCTGACGCGGGACATCGCGGGCTTCGTGCGCGACCACGCGCATCTCGCGTTCAAGCCCGGCAGCCAGGGCCGCTACCGCAGCATCGACACCGAACTCCTCGGCCTGATCCTCGCCCGGACCGAGGGCAGGCCGCTGGCCGACATCCTCTCGGAGCGGATCTGGAAGCCGATGGGCGCCCAGGCGGACGCCACCTGGAACCTCGACCGGCCGGGGGGCGTCGAGAAGGCGTTCTGCTGCCTCAACGCCACCGCCCGCGACTTCGCCCGCCTCGGGCTGCTCGTGGCCGACCAGGGCCGGGCGGGGGGCAACCGCATCATCCCGGCCCGCTGGATCGAGCGGATCATGACGCCGGCCCGGCGCGCGGTCGACGGCTGGCCCTACTCGGCCCAGTGGTGGCACGCCCCCGGGGGCGACGACGACGACGTCTCGGCGATCGGCGTCTACGGCCAGTACGTCTACATCAACCGCCGGACCGGCACGGTGATCGTCAAGCTCAGCGACCACGGGGCCGAGCAGGACGAGCGCGATACCCTCGCGGTCATGCAGGCCATCGCGGCCGACCTCGCCGCGGAGCCTTCGCACTGAGCGGCTCGTCACCGGAAGTCCCGGTTCCAAAGGGTCCGTGACCTTGTGCGGGTGCAGGGCAGCGCCACGCCGTCGGGCGAAGCCCGATCGTCGGGGTTTCACCCCGACACCCCACCGAAGGGCTGAAGACCTTCGGGATCCCAAGACGAGGCCGGGTCCGAACCGCGCGCGGGGAAGGACGATCGATCAGGCCTCGGTCGGTCCGGCATCCGGCAGGGTGGGTCGTCCGGTGATCTGGTGCAGGCGAGCCAGGGACCGCGCCCGCCCGTTGCGCACGAGCCGCCAGCCGACGCGCTTCCACGCGATGGTCGGCACCGGCGAGGCGGGATCGACCAGGGCGCTGAGCGCCCGCGCGTAGTCGAGCACGAGGCCCGGGGTCCAGGTCATCGACCGGGCGCCGTTGCGGAGCAGGGCGGCCGCCCAGAATTCCGGGGTGGTCAGCGCTGCCAGTAGCTGGCGCCAGGGATGGCCGCCGCGGCTGAACGCGCCCTCGACCGCGATGTCGAGCGCCCGGGCCGCCGTGGTCGAGCAGTTCCGGCTGATGAAATTGTAGGTCGTGTCCCGCCGATATGCCCCCCAGAACGCCCGAAGCCGGGGGGTATCGACGCCGTTCAGCGTGACGGTGACGGTGGGCGGACACCAATCGGCCACCTCCGCCGCATGAGAGGACAGGAAGCGCCCGGCCACGTCGTTCTCGGGGCCGGCGCGCAGGCTCGACCGCAAGTTGGCGGGCGAGCGGTCGATCTCCACCGCTGGATAGTGGCTGATGTAGAGATCGTCCCCCTGGCTCAGGGCGGCGTGGCCCGTGGAGTATCGGCCGGCCTGATCGACGGAGGCGACGTAGCGCCGGATCAGGCGCTGGCTGGCCGGCGTGGTCGCCTGCCCGGTCGGCGTCCAGACATAGACGTTCAGGCTGCCGGGCTCGGTCGCCTCCGGCTCCGGCGCGGCGCGGCGCAGGTGCCGCGCCCGCAGGCCGATCAGCGCGAGGTTGGCGCCGCCCAGGATCAGGAACATCCCGATGCAGTAGCCGACCGTGCCGGCATACCATGTCGGCCACGGCTGGAGGTGGAACAGGCCGAACGCGACGCTGAGCGCCCCCAGCGCCACCGAGATCCGCCAGCCGGCGAATTTCAGGAGCCCGGCGATCGTGATTCGCACCAGGCCATCCACCGTGAAGGCGACGCCGAAGATCATGGCGAGCAGGAAATTGCTGTGCCGCGTGGCCATCAGGATCAGGAAGGCCATGAGGGTCAGGAGCACGCCCTGGAAGACGCGCATCCGGCGCGCGGTTCCGGTGACGGTCGCGCCGACCGCCAGCGAGACCAGGCCGTCGATCAGGAGGATCACGCCGAACCACCGGTCCGGGACGTGGATCGCCCCGTCGAGGGAATCCACGACGACGACGATGCCGGCGAGCGCCCACAGGAGGCCGACCGACATGAGGAGGCGCCAGTGCCGGCCCACCTCCGCGCGTCCCACCAGCAGCAGCCAGAGGGGCGCCATCCGGCCGCCGACCGGATCAGCGGACTCGGACTCGCTCAGCGTCGAAAGGGAGCGTGAAAGTGACGTCGAACACGGTCCGGACATGAACGGTCGGCCTCGAAGGTGCGCAACGCAAGACCTCTCGCACAGACGCGGCCGTACCGAAATAGCGGGACGCGGAACGGTACGATGATCCAAAGTTTCGCGAAATTCTCCGATCGCAACTTCCACGGCGAGGCTGAGGACTTCCTTAATGAAACCGGGGCCGGAAGCCCCGCGCATGATCTGCGACCGGTTAGTCTTTACGCCATCTGAAGTCCCGCGCCGCCGCCGGCTTCCATCCGGCAGGAGATCGGTGCGCATCTACCGGTCGCCACCCTCTCGTTCCCCGTCACAACAGGCCGACGATCCGCAAGGCCAGGACGGGGAGGCTCGCCCCGGCTGCGATCACGCGTGCCTCCAGCGTATCGGGAACACAATGCGGCCGCGAAAGGACGCAACAGTCCTAATTTACAGACTGCACAGATCCAATTGATCGTTGACGTATTGTCCAACTGATAAAATTAACATCCGATGATTTCAAAATTAATATCGATTTTTATCGCAACGCGCTGAATTTCATCAAGTCCGCCGCGTTCTCCTGCCGCGCACGGATGGGATGCCCGCCTGATGCGCGCGGGTCGGTGTATCGACGAATAGCTTAGAATGCTTCGAGATTGACGTGAGATCGGGACCAGTTCCTTGCGCTTGCAGGACGGCACCCCGGGCCGGACACGGATGGCTGACACCCATCTCCAAGGCTGATTCGCACCCTCATGGCCGGTCATCGCATGCCCATTGGCAGTCATCGCCCGCATGATTCGGCTCAATCTCGGGACGTGCGCAATATTTGTTTGTCTTTTTTCATGCACAACCTCATGTTAACAGCAGCGAGCAATTTATGTTCAGAGCTTATCCTGAGATAAGCGCTAGACATTAACTCCAGATTTTGTATCATTAGGTGCCAATGTTGGCGCATTCGAAGCAGTTCGACAGGATGCGGATGGGGGAATTCCGAGAGATTCATCGGATTTCCGTTTCCTGCCGGATTGTTTTGCTTCTTTGGGCGACTGGGGGATCGAGATGAACACCATAGATCTGTACGAAAAGTCTTCAGAACTTAATACCGACCTGATCAAGTGCACGGCTTCTCTGGTCGCCGCCTACGTCTCACGGAACGCGGTGGGCGCAGGTGAACTGCCGGCTCTGATCGATCAGGTCCACACGGCCATCACGGTCCTGCAGAACGGCGCGTCGGGCTCCGGCTGGACCGGACCGAGCGCGACCCAGATCGAGGCGTCGATCCAGCACGACGGCCTGATCAGCTTCATCGACGGCCGGCCCTACAAGACCCTGAAGCGCCACCTCACCGCCCATGGCCTGACGCCCGAGCGCTACCGGGCCAAGTACGGCCTGCCGGCCGATTACCCGATGGTCGCTCCGGGTTACGCCGCCAAGCGGTCTGAGATCGCCAAGGCGATCCAGCTCGGTCACAAGGCGGCCTGAGGGCGGCCTGAAGCCCGCGCGGGCGCCTCGCCGCCGACCAACGGCTCGATCCCACAGCCGGTGCGGCGAGCGCGGCCGATATCCGATGCCAGTGACAATCCGGACCACGCCCTGCCGATGGGGACCGGCAGGGCATCCGGATCAGGACCGCGCGACGCGTCCGCCACGCGGCCTGCGATGCCGGAGCGACAGGGGGTGGCTGGACGATCGGCGGCATGCCTGAGGGTGATCGGCTGCGGGGCCGGCCGGGCGCCGGCACCGCTCGGAACCGCATTTTCGGAGCAGGGATCGCCCCGGCACGGATCCGCGGCGGCCGTGTTCAGGCCTTGGCGACTGCCAGGGTTCCGTCATCCATGGCGACGAAGCGCACGCCGGCGCGGCGCAGCGCCTCGATGGCGTTGAGGCGCGAGCGGCTGCCGCGATGCTCGCTGTCGTCCTCCAGGCGCCGGACCGTGGAATGCGACAGGCCGCTCGCCTGAGCCAGATCCATCATCGACCAGTCCAGCATGGCCCGCGCGGCGCGCAGGTGATGGCCGGTCACGGATTGTTCGAGGCCGGCGCGCAGGGGAGCCGGCAACAGCAGGCCGGCGGCGACCGGGTACTTGAAACCGCACCGCCCGAGATACGTCCCGTCGGGATCCCAGATCGGGAGCGTGAGGATCCGGAAATGCTTGAGCTCCCGGTTGGCGAGGCGCTCGTGGGTGGTTCCCTGATAGAGCGTCTGCCGCTCGATGTGCTCCTCGGCCTTCGCCCGGAAGGCCGCGCGCTCCTCGGGGACGATCATGAGGAACGGATCGTTGCAGATCTCCTCGAACGGCAGACCGTGGACCTGCGCCATCTCGAACGGCAGCTCGCGGACGCGGTCGAGGCCCATCCAGAAGCTGGCAATATGCTCGGTCAGGTACAGCGCCGCCCGCCGCCGCCGCGCCTTGTGCCGCGCCTGGGCCAGCAGCTCGCGGTCGCTCACGTCGAGGGCCGTGCCGCTGACGGCCACGGGCCGACCCTCGGACGAGAAGCGCGCTTCCATCGTCAAGGACAAGGTGCGCTGCGTCCCGTTCGGACGAATCACCCGGACGATCGTCTCCCGCGGGACCTGCCCCTCCCGGACATCGGCGCGGGTCGGGAGCCGGTGCCGGTCATCCGGATGCACCAGGGAGAGCAGCAGATCATAGCTCGCCTTCGTGGCGTTGGGCACGAGACCGAGCAGGCGGTAGAATCCGGCTGACCAGACCTGCTCCCCACCCGTGAAAACCCAGCTCCAGGCGCCACTGACGCCGCGGCTCTCGGTGATGGTCAGAAATTCGCCGGCCGAGAATGTCAGGGCGCTTAAGGCAGAATGAAACATACCAGTTTGCCTGAATCGTTCGAACGATCGACGCGACGGGCTCAAATCGATCGATGGATGAATCGGTCCCGCGACTAGACTTCTATGCTAAGCTGAACGTGGAAGAACATCATCGTCAAAGACATTTTACGGCATCGGCAGGCACGCAACAACAAGTATGGCGACGGGAGTCATGCCGTCAGCGCAGAGGGAGGCGATGCGGCCATTCGAAGACTCGAGACATCCCGCCCACCGATCGCTCGTCCTTGATCAGACGCCAGGACCGGCGTTTAGCCAAGCCCGCGAACACGCCGGGGCCAGCCTCATAACTCAGACCAATGCGACCTTAGCAGCTCTGAGAATCATATGGGAAACATATTCAAAATTCTTTGCTACCGGCGCGACGCGTCCGTTGAGAATTCGAAATCACCTTCACCATTCTGTTTCGCCAAATGACGACATTCGAATGAAAATCGTGCGTCATGCGGCCGGCGCTGATACAAGGCCCAACCTCGATAACGTCAGGGGGACACCTGTGTGTGCCGGTCGAACCGACCTTCGGCGGCCGACGGGTGGACCCGGCCGATGAGGACATGGATGACCGACCGGGGAGAAGCCGAATGCGTGTCGCCTGCATCGGCGAGTGTATGATCGAATTGTCTGAGCAATTCGACGGCAGCCTCGTCCGCGGCTTTGGCGGCGACACGTTGAACACCGCGCTCTACCTCGCCCGCCTCGGCGTCGCGGTCGACTACGTGACGGCGCTCGGCGACGATGCCTGGAGCGACGAGATGGCGGCAGCCTGGGGCCGCGAGGGGATCGGCCTCGGCCAGGTCCGGCGCCTGCCGGGCCGGATGCCGGGCCTCTACATCATCCGCACCGACGCGGCCGGCGAGCGCAGCTTCCACTATTGGCGCGACCAGGCCGCGGCCCGGGACCTGTT
Source organism: Methylobacterium sp. J-030 (assembly GCF_022829545.1). Classification (GTDB taxonomy): domain Bacteria; phylum Pseudomonadota; class Alphaproteobacteria; order Rhizobiales; family Beijerinckiaceae; genus Methylobacterium. Next base: position 16,081 of record NZ_JAKSYM010000210.1, read on the forward strand.
CGTCGAGCCGGGCGCGGCCGAGACCCGGGCCGCCGTGGCGACCTACGACCTCGTCTACGTTTCCGGCATCAGCCTCTCGCTCTACGGCGAAAGCGGCCGCGCGGCCCTGTTCGAGACCCTGGGGGCCCTGCGCGCCCGGGGCGGGCGCGTCGCCTTCGACACCAATTACCGGCCCCGGGGCTGGCCCGTCCGGGAGGTCGCCCAGGCGGCGTTCCGCACGGCCCTGGCGCTGGCCGATCTGATCTTCGCCTCGGTGGAGGATCTGGACTGGCTGTTCGGCGCGGCGGGCGTGGACGAGGTGCTGCGCCACCGGGGCCGGGCCGAGATCGTGCTCAAGGGCTCGACCGGCCCCGCGCCCGTCGCCCGGGTGCTGCACGGGACCTCCGACACATGGGTGCCGGCCGGGCCGGTGGCCCGGGTGGTCGACACGACGGCTGCGGGCGACAGCTTCGCGGCGGGCTATCTCGCCGCCCGCCTCGCCGGGCTGGACCCGGAGGCGGCCGCGGCCCGGGCGCACCGCCTCGCCGGCGCGGTGATCGGGCACCGCGGCGCCGTGATTCCCCGGGCGGCGATGCCGGACCTCGATCGTCCCGGGGCGCATAGCTGACCGCGGTGGTGGCCGCGCCAGCGGAAACCGGCCGCCCTTGAGACCGGCAAGCGCAGCCGCTACCTGTGCCATCGGGGGATGGCCCCGAGAGCAGGATCGCCGCGCGTCGTGCGGCCGAGAGGGTCCCCGTGGCGCCGAGTCCCCCGCCCATCCCGGTCCCCGAGCCCGACGCCCCCGCGCCCGGGGGCGCCACGCCGAAGACCCGGGTCAGCGCCCGGGGCCGGCTGCGCACCTACTTCCTCACCGGCATCATCGTGGCCGGGCCGCTGGCGATCACCGCCTACATCACGTGGTGGTTCATCGCGCTGATCGATTCCTTCGTGAAGCCCCTGGTGCCGGCGAGCTACCTGCCGGACCATTACCTGCCGTTCTCGATCCCCGGGCTCGGCCTCGTCATCGCGTTCCTGGCGGTGACGCTGCTCGGCTTCCTCACCGCCAACCTCGTCGGCCGCTCGGTGATCGAGTTCGGCGAGGTGCTGCTCGCCCGGACCCCGGTGATCTCCGGCCTCTACAAGGGGCTGCGGCAGATCTTCGAGACCCTGTTCTCGGCCAACGGCACCTCGTTCCGCACGGTCGGGCTGGTGGAGTTCCCGGTGAAGGGGACGTGGTCGGTGGTGTTCCTGTCGGCCCCGGCGGCGCCCGAGGTCGAGGGCGCGCTCCGGGCCCGGGGCGCCGCCGCGGACGAGATGGTCGGCGTGTTCCTGCCCTGCGCGCCCAACCCGACGACGGGGTTCTTCTTCTACCTGCCCCGGTCCGAGGTGGTGGAACTCGCCATCAGCGTCGACGACGCCGCCAAGCTGGTGATGTCGGCCGGCGTGATCCAGCCGGAGGATCCGCAGGGCCGGCTCAACGCCATGGCGGGATCCCTGCGGGCCGCGCACCATGCGGGTGCGGCGCAGCGGGAACCGCAGGACGCCTGAGCGGACGTCCGAGGATTCCAAAGGGCGAGCCCTTTCGAAACCGGGACTCGGGCGCTCCGCATGCCGGGCGAAGATCAGGGGGCTATCGCCAACCATAAGACGAGGAGCGCCAGCACGAGCCCGCCCTGAAGCCAGCAGGCCGTGCGGTAGAGGACCAGCGCTCGGGCGATGTCGTCGGGCGTCGCCTCGGCCCGTCCGTCGCCCATATGGGCGTCGGGCACGAGGGTACCATCGTAGACCCGCGGCCCCGCGAGCCTCAAACCGAGCGCCCCCGCCATGGCGGATTCCGGCCAGCCCGCATTGGGCGAGCGGTGCCGGCCGGCGTCCCGGGCCATCGCCCGGAGCGCCCCCCGGGCGTCGGCGCCGCGCAGGAAGGCCGCCCCGGCGATCAGCAGGCCGGCCAGCCGCGAGGCCGGGAGGTTCACGCCGTCGTCGAGCCGGGCCGCCGCCCAGCCGAAGGCTTCGTAGCGGGGCGTGCGGTGGCCGATCATGCTGTCGGCGGTGTTGATCGCCTTGTAGAGCGCGCCGCCCGGCAGGCCGAGGCAGCCGATCCAGAAGGCCGGTGCCACGATCCCGTCAGAAAAGTTCTCCGCCAGGCTCTCGATCGCGGCGCGGCAGACGGCGGGTTGGTCGAGGCGCTCGGGGTCTCGGCCCACGATCATCGCCACGGCCCGGCGCCCGGCCTCCAGGCCGCCGGTGCGCAGGGCGGTTTCCACCGCGGCGACGTGGTCGTGCAGGCTGCGCTGCGCCGGCAGGCTGGCGCAGGCGAGGCCCAGAAGGATCAGGGCGGGGAGGGGGCCGGCGAGGCCCGCGAGTGCCGTCAGGCCCAGCGCCGGCAGGCCCACCGCAACGAGCAGCAGCGCCAGGGCGAGGCAGCCCGCGAGCCGGCGCCGCCGCGCAGAGCCGCGGTTGAGGCCGCGCTCCAGGGCGGCGATCAGCCGGCCGATCCAGGTGACAGGGTGGCCGACCGCCCTGTAGAGCGCGTCCGGATAGCCGGCCGCCGCCTCGATCCCGAGGGCGAGGGCCAGCACGGCGAGCGTTTCGGGCGGATGGACCATTCGGTGTGGAGCGTTCCCGCGCGTGAGGCCGCCGTCATCGCCCATGGTGGCGATCTCGGCGGCCTGCGAAAAACCTTTCCCGACGCGCCGGAACCCTGGCTCGACCTCTCGACGGGGATCAACCCGATCCCGTATCCCGTGCCGCCGATCGAGGCCAGCGCCTGGACACGGCTCCCGGAGGCCGCCGAACTCCAGGCCCTGCGGGCGGCCGCCGCCTCGGCCTACGGCGCGCCGGATGCCGCCCATGTCGTGCCCGCCCCCGGCACCCAGATCCTGATCGAGACCCTGCCCCGGCTCCTGGCGCCGACTCGCGTCGCGGTGGTCGGACCCACATACGCCGAGCACGCCGCCGCCTGGGCACGAGCCGGGCACGCCGTGGCGGAGGTGTCAGGGCTCGACACGCTCGGCGACGCTCGGGTGGCGGTGATCGTCGATCCCAACAACCCGGACGGGCGGACTGTCCCGCTGGCCGAGCGCTGCGCCCTGGCTGAATCGCTCGGAGCCCGGGGCGGCCTGCTGGTCGCCGACGAGGCCTTCGCGGATCTCGAACCGGTGGAGAGCCTGTGCCCGCATGTCGGGCCGGGGCTCGTGGTGCTCCGCTCCTTCGGCAAGACCTATGGGCTCGCCGGCCTGCGCCTGGGCTTCGCGGTCGCCGAACCCGGGATCGCGCTCCGGATCGCCGAGGCGCTGGGACCCTGGGCCGCATCGGGGCCGGCCCTGGCGATCGGGACCGCGGCCCTGTCGGATGCCGACTGGCGCGCGGAGGCCGCCCGGGCGCGGGCGGCGGACGCGGCCCGGCTCGACCGGATGATCGTGCGGGGCAGCGGGCGGGTTGTCGGCGGCACGTGCCTGTTCCGGACCGCAGATTTCTCGGACGGGCCGGGGCTCTACCGCCGGCTGGCGGCGGCGGGCATTGCGGTGCGCCGCTTCGCGGAGCGCCCGGAGCGCCTGCGCTTCGGGTTGCCGCCCGACAAGACGGGCTGGTGCCGGCTGTCGCAGGTGCTGAAGTAGACGCGTGCGGTCCGGCCTTCGATGATCATGGATCCACAAGGTCCGGGACCTTGTGTGAATGCAGGGCACAGCCCTGCTTTCGGGCTTCGCCCGATATCGGGGCGCTGCCCCGATCGCCCGCCAAAGGGCGTAGCCCTACGGGATCCATAGGGATCAGGCAGCGCGTCCGTGCGGATCGCGTGCCGCCACGACCACCGCCAGCGCCGAGAACACCAGCCCCACGGCGCAGACCCCCGGCCAGCCGATCAGCAGAAAAGCCTGCGAGCCGGCATAGGCGCCGAGCGCCCCGAACACGAACAGGGTCGTGAACAGCACGGTGTTGATCCGCCCCCGCGCCCCCGGGACCAGGGCGTAGGCCCGGGTCTGGTTGGCGATCAGCGCGCCGTTCATGCCGATATCGATGAGCAGCACCCCGAGCGCCACGGCGATCAGCGACCACGCGCCCCCCGCCCAGAGCACCACGAAGGACAGGGCGACCAGCAGGCTGCCGCCGAGCACCACGGGCTTCGCCCCCTTCCGGTCGGTGAACCGGCCCGAGATCGGCGCCACGAAGGCCCCGCAGACGCCGATCACCCCGAACAGTCCGGCACCCGCGGCCGTGAGCCCGAAGGGCGGCCCCTCCACCAGCAGCGCGAGGGTTGCCCAGAAGGCGTTGAACGCGGCAAACAGCAGCGCCTGCGACAGGCTCGCCGTGCGCAGCACCGGCTGGCTCCGGGCGAGGTGGAGGATCGACAGCATCAGGGCGCGGTAGCGCAAAGGATGCGTCTGCACCGTCCGGGGCAGGGTCGCCCGGGCGATGCCCGCCATGGCGAGCGCCACCAGCGCGGCGATCAGGAAGACCGGCCGCCAGCCGAGATGCGCCCCCAGGAACCCGCTTGCCGTCCGGGCGAGCAGGATGCCGGTGAGCAGCCCGGTCATCACCTGCCCAACCACCCGCCCGCGGCTCGCATCGGGCGCGAGTTCCGCCGCGAACGGCACCGCCTGCTGGGCCGCGCAGGCGAGCACGCCGACGACGAGATGCGCCAGCGCCAGACTCGCGAGATTCGGGGCGAGGCCGACCGCGAGCAGCGCCACGGCGAGGCCGAGGCACTGCCCCACGATCAGGCTGCGCCGCGGCAGCGCGTCGCCGAGCGGCACCAGTCCGACGATGCCGAGACCGTAGCCGACCAGCGCCGTGGTCGGCACCCAGAGCGCGGCCCGGTCGCCGAACTCGGCCACGATCAGGCCGAGCAGCGGCTGGTTGTAGTAGATGTTGGCCACCGCCCCGCCGGCGATCAGCGTGAGGCCGAGCCGGGCCTTCGCGTCGAGGGTTGTGGTCACGGCTGCGTCGAGGGCAGGTCGGTTCGCCGCCGCGGAAGGGCCATGATCGGGTCCGTATCGTCGGGAGGGGCGGGAAATCCGAGTCGCGAGCCTCTACGGGCAGAGCGCGCCGTCCGGCAAGCTGCGGCGATGCATCCCTGCTGGGACTTGGTGCGCCCCTTCACGGGTTCCGCGATCGCACCATATGCGGCAGACACAGCGTGTAACGCCGGCCCATGGGCGGGTGTCGCGCAGCACGAGAATCCGATGTCGAGCCCGGCGGGCTCCAGGACCGGAATACGGGCGAGAGGGCGGTTTCGTTCCCTGCGGAACCGCTGGAACAGGGAGTACGGAATGCCGAACTACCGCGTCGACTTCGCCAAGGAGATCCTTGGGGTGCCGTTCACGATCGGCTCCGTCGAGATCACGCGAGCCCGCGATCCCGAGCGTGCCCGCCGCGCCGCCGAGCTTCGATTCGCCCGCCAGCACGGCGTCGGCGACTGGCGCGAGCGCGCCGATCTCGCCACTGTGGCCGAGCGGCTCTGACCGCCGAATCGTCGGTCCGTCACACGGCCTTTGCACTGCTGTTGCAAGCTCGATCTTCGCAATCCGCAGCCGGCCAAGCTCTGGCCGCGGCGGCCGCGCCGCCGTAAGATGCCGGGGAGGATCGCGGTGCCGGTCCGGCCTCCTCACCGGGGGCACCACGGCGCCGGGTCCGGTTGCGCACGCGTCCGAACGGCGAGCCGGCGTCGCGGGGCGGGACGCGCTTCGAGTCCGGGTCGGCGGGGGTCAGTGCGAGGGTCATGGCGGCGATCTCCTTCTTCGGCGACCTGCTTCAGACCATCAGCGAGCGCGGCCGCGACCTGATCGGCATCGGCCGCGGCGACCTCGCGTCCCGCGCGAATGCCGGCGACCTCGTCAGGCTGTGCGAGGATCTGATCTCCCGGCGCGGCGAGGCCTCCGGGGTGGCACTGGCCCGCCTGATCCTCGACCGCTACGCGAGCTTCGGACAGGCCGAGCGCCATGCCTTCCTGCGGGCCATCGCGCTCGATTTCGACGCCGATCACGCCGCCGTCGACGCGGCGATCGCCGCCTACCGGGCCACCCCGACGCGGGCGTGCCTCGGCACCCTGCACGAGGCGGCCGAGCCGCGCAGCCAGGAACTGATCCGCCGCCTCAACCTCGCCCGGGGCGGCACGCTCGGCCTCGTGCGGATGCGCGAGGACCTGTTCGACCTGCGCAAGGCCCTGCGCGCCGGCGAGGCCTCCGATCCCGCCCTGCTCGACGCGGTCGACAGCCTGGACAGCGACTTCGAGCACCTGTTCGCCTCGTGGTTCAACCGCGGCTTTCTGGTGCTGCGCCACATCGACTGGACCACGCCGGCCCACATCCTCGAAAAGATCATCCGCTACGAGGCGGTGCACGCCATCGCCGATTGGGACGACCTGCGTGCCCGGATCGAGCCGCCGGACCGGCGCTGCTTCGCGTTCTTCCACCCGGCGCTCGCCGACGAGCCGCTGATCTTCGTGGAGGTGGCGCTCACCGGAGAGATCGCCCCGGCCATCGCGCCGATCCTGTCGCGGGCGCGCAAGCCGCTGCAGCCACAGACGGCGACCACCGCGGTGTTCTACTCGATCTCCAATTGCCAGAAGGGGCTCGCCGGGGTGACCTTCGGCAACTTCCTGATCAAGCAGGTGGTCGAGGACCTGACCCGCGAGGTCCCGACCCTCAAGACCTTCGTGACGCTCTCGCCGGTGCCGGGCTTTGCCGCGTGGCTCACCCGGGAGCGCCGGGCCGACAGCCCGCAGGGGCTGCTCCCTGAGGATGTCGAGACCCTGCGGGCGCTGGACGAACCCGACTGGCACGCCGACAAGGCGAAGGCCGAGGCGGTGCGCAAGGCGCTGATCCCGGCCGCCGCCGCCTATTTCCTGCGCGCCAAGAACGCCCGGGGGCGCCCCCTCGACCCGGTGGCCCGGTTCCACCTCGGCAACGGTGCCCGGCTCGACCGGATCAACTTCCTCGGCGACACCTCGAAGAAGGGCCTGTCCCAGGCCCACGGCCTGATGGTGAACTACCTCTACGACCTCGCCGCGATCGAGCGGAACCACGAGACCTACGCCAATCTCGGCACGGTGGTGGCCTCTCCCGCGGTGAGCCGGGAGCTGCGCGCCAAGCTGCCGCCGCCGCGCGCCGTGGTGCTGGCCGAGGCTTAGGGTGGTGGCCCAGCCGGATCATCGGGCCTCCGCCGCCAGCCGGGCGAAGGCCAGGGTGATCCGCCGGGCCGCGTCCTCGGCGGCCTCGCCCGCGAGCGGCACCCGGCGGTCGAGGATCAACGCGGCGAGCCCGTGCACCAGGGACCACGCAGCGAGCGTCAGATCCGCGACCGCCATCCTGGAGCCCGCCAGCGTGGCCGCCCGCCGCTCGAGGATCGCGTAGGCCCGGGACCGGTCCGGTCCGCAGCCCGGCCCCATGAACATCAGCCGGAACAGGGCCGGCTGCCGGCACGCGAACGTCACGTAGGCCGCTCCCTGCGCGGCCAGTGCCTGCGCGCCGTCAGCGGAGGCGTCGGCCGCCTCCAGGGCGACGGCGAGATCCTCGAAGCCGCTCGCCGCCACCGCCTCCAGAAGCTCCTCCTTGCCGGAGAAATGGCGATAGGGCGCCATCGCCGAGACACCGCAGGTCCGTGCCGCCCCGCGCAGGGAGAGCGCCGCCGCGCCGCCGACCTCAAGCTGCGCCAGGGCCGCCGCCACCAGGGACGCCCGCAGGTCGCCGTGATGATAGCGCCTGTCGGGATCGGATGTTGACATCGTACACAACCTCGCGCATGTTTACGGCGCACACAATGCGCAGGAGACGGCGCCATGCAAGCTGCCCCCGTCCGCCGGTCCGTCGATCTCTCCACCTATCCCGACCTCGTGGTGGTCTATCTCGGCTTCCGGGTCACCCGCTGGCGCGGCCTGCTGGCTCTGATGGGGCTCGGGCGCGGCATCAGTGCCGCGATCCGGTCGCGGCCGGATGGACTGCTGGCGCACGAAAACCTGTTCTTCGGGCTCAGCCATGTCGGCATGCGTCAGTACTGGCACGATCTCGAAAGCCTGGAGCGCTTCACCCGCTCGGAGCCGCATCGCACGTGGTGGCGGGACTTCTCGAAGGACTCCAAAGGGTCCGGCTTCTGGCACGAGGCCTATTCCCGGCACGGCGCGGAGGCGATCTACATCGGCATGCCGGCGCCCACCGGCCTCGGCCTGTTCGCGCCGGAACGGGCGCCGGAGGGAGCCTTCCTGTCGTCGCGGCAGCGGCTCGCCGCGTGAAAGGGCTCGCCGGGGGGCCCCTGAGGCGGCTATGGGTGCGGGAGACACGAAGGCCCGCGACAGCCCAAGCCGCCCGATGACCAACCACCTCTTCTCCCTGATCCGGGACGGCGTGCCCGATCCCGCCAAGACCGTGATCGAGACGCCGGAGGGCCGCCGATACGCCTACGCGGAGCTGATCGCCCGCACCGGCGCCTATGCGGCGGCCCTGCGGGCGGCCGGCGTCGCCCCCGGCGACCGGGTGGCCGTGCAGGTCGAGAAGAGCCCGGAGGTGATCTTTCTGTACCTTGGCGTGGTCCGGGCCGGGGCTGTGTTCCTGCCGCTCAACACCGCCTACACCCCGGCCGAGATCGGCTACTTCCTGGGCGACGCGGAGCCCGCCGTGTTCGTCTGCGACCCGGGCCGGCGCGAGGCGCTGGCCGAGGCGTCCGCCGGCGTCCGCACGGTCTGGACGCTCGACGCCGCGGGCGGCGGCAGCGCCGCGGAGGCCGCCGACCGACAGGACGGTGATCTCGCCGACATACCTCGCGGGCCGGAGGATCTGGCCGCGATCCTCTACACCTCGGGCACGACCGGGCGCTCCAAAGGCGCCATGCTGACCCACGACAACCTAGCCTCGAATGCCCGCACGTTGGTCGACTACTGGCGCTTCTCCGCCGACGACGTGCTGATCCATGCCCTGCCGGTGTTCCACACCCATGGGCTGTTCGTGGCGACCAACACGGTGCTGGCGAGCGGCGGCTCCATGCTGTTCCTGCCCCGGCTCGACCCGAAGCTGATCCTGAGCCTGATGCCCCGGGCCACCGTACTGATGGGCGTGCCGACCTTCTATACGCGCCTCCTGAAGGAGCCGGGCCTGACACCGGAGGGGGCCAAGGGCATGCGGCTGTTCGTGTCGGGTTCGGCACCGCTGCTCGCCGAGACCCACCGGGACTGGCAGGCCCGCACCGGCCACGCCATCCTCGAACGCTACGGCATGACCGAGACCAACATGAGCACCTCGAACCCCTATGACGGCGACCGGGTCGCCGGCACGGTCGGGTTTCCGCTGCCGGGCGTGTCCCTGCGGGTGGTCGATCCGGAGGGCGGCTCGGGTCTCGGGCCGGATGCGGTCGGGATGATCGAGGTGAAGGGCCCGAACGTCTTTCAGGGCTACTGGCGCATGCCGGAGAAGACGGCGGCCGAATTCCGGGCGGACGGCTTCTTCATCACCGGCGACCTCGGCAAGGTCGATCCGCGGGGCTACGTCCACATCGTCGGGCGCGGCAAGGACCTGATCATCTCAGGGGGCTTCAACGTCTACCCGAAGGAGGTCGAGACCGAGATCGACGCGCTGCCCGGCGTGGTCGAATCCGCGGTGATCGGCCTGAGCCACCCGGATTTCGGCGAGGCGGTCACCGCCGTGGTGGTGGGCGGCCCGGGCTGCCCGGACGAGGCGGGCGTGCAGGCCGCCCTGGAGGGAAGGCTCGCCCGGTTCAAATGCCCCAAGCGCGTCCTGTTCGTCGACGAGCTGCCGCGCAACGCCATGGGCAAGGTGCAGAAGACCCTGCTCCGGGAGACGCATGCGGGGCTGTATCGGGACTGACGCTCCTCGCGTCTGGAGGACCGAGAATCCGGTCGCTCCGTCTTTGCGAGCAGAGCAAAGCAATCCAGGTAGCGCGACGCTTTCCGGCGTCGCGCTACCCTGAGTCTCTTCGCTTCGCCCGTTACGGCGGTACCGTCACATGCAACGGAGCAAGCCGGTCCCCGGATCAGAGATTATGCTGGGCCCGCTCGCTCTCCGGCGGCTTCCGGTCGTCGGGATCCACCACCTTGCGGGCGGCGGCGTTGAGGTTGTCCGGGTCGAGGGCGGTCTGGACGAACTCGCGGCCGATATTGGTGACCTCCCGGGCGTAGCGCAGGCCCTGGTCGCGGACCTCGTCGGCCCAGGGGCCGATGTTCCGGTCCTCCTGGCGGGTGCGCGGCAGCAGCGCGCCAAGCAGCAGGCCGGCGGCGACGCCGACCACGCCGACGAGAAGCGGGTTATCGTCCACGAAGCGCTCAACGGCAGTGCGGCCACGCTGCAGGCCGTCGATCCCCTGGCTGGTCAGGTTGTCGAGCGCCCGCAGGTTGCGCCTGTGGAGGTCTCCCGCACGCTCCCGCACATCGTCATAGGCCGCGGAGGCGCGGTCCCGGGCCTGATCGGCCGTGCCGCCCAACCGGTTGCTGATGTCGTCGGCGAAGCTCGAAACGGTCTGGCTGGCCTGTCCAGCAAGGTCGGCGGCGCGGTCGCCCGCCGCCCGGACGCCGTCCTTTACGCTGGAGGCCGGATCGGAGGACCGCGGAGAGCCGCCGGAGGTCCCGCCGGACGAGAGCGGCGTGCCCCCCTGCGGCAGCGGATCGTGCAGGCCGCGCGGATCGGGCCGCAGGGTGAAGTCGCCCGCCGCCGTGCCGGGCGCACCCGGATCGCCGAGGCCGGCCGGATCCGGGCGCAGGCTGGTGCCGCCGGATCCATGCGGCATACCAGCCTCGGCTGCGATCTGTTCGGGGGTGCGGGAAGGAGTGGCGGGGGCGCCGGGCTTGTCGGTCATGGCGGTGTCCTTGAATATCCGTCTCGGCTGCGCGACCCCGAGAGGCGGCGCCGTTCCTTCCGGCCTGCGGGCCGGCCTCGATGCGGTCTCGTCCGGTTCGGCCCGGTCCTCAGATCTCGGTCTTGTCGAGCAGATCGCGCGCCGGGCGGGCGGTCGGCAGATCGGGATCGTAGCCGCGGGCCGCGCCTGTATTCAGGGTGGGCACGCGCTCGGCCGCCACCTCCGTGCGGCGGCGCTGGGAATCGCGCGCCATCCGGTTGAACAGCAGGCCGACGCCCGCCGCGATCAGCAGCACCGGAACCGGATTGCGGCGCACCGCCTCCAGGGCCGAGTCGTAGGTGCTGTTGAGCGCCGGCACGCGCCGGGCGTTGCCCAGCATCTCGTCCACGAGGTTCGGCACCGAGAGCCGCCCCTGGATGCGGTCGATCGTGTCGTCGAGCCGGGCACGGCTCTCCTCGATCTCCTTCTCGAGGTCGTTCATCGTACTCATCCGGACACGCGCTCCGAGAGGGCTTGGGCGTCCTGGCGGACCTGGCGCGTGGTGCGCGTCGGGGCCAGGGTGGAGAGGGAGAGGACACTGCGCGCCCACAGGGCCATCCCGAGGGCGAGGATCAGCAGCACGCCGCCGACGATCAGGGCGGAGAGCCATTCCGACCCGACGATGGTGGCGAGCCATTTGACGAAGGCGCCGATCAGGACCAGCAGGGCGACCACGGCGAAGACCGCCGAGCCGACCATGCAGGCGAGACCGACGATGAGCTGGCGGACATTGCCCGCCATCTCGGCGCGGAACAGCGCGATCTCCTTGCGGGCGAGCTCGTTGGTCTCGCGCAGCGCATCGCCGATCAGGCTCTGGATGCTGGAAGCGCCGCTCTGGCGCGGATCAGGCCCCCCGGTCATGGCGTCAGGCCCGGAAGCTGTCGCGGGCATCGCCGTCCGGCGCCTCCGGCGGCAGGCTCGACGACTTGATGAACCGGGCGGCGATCAGACCGGCCACGAAGGTGCCGACCGCCACCGCGACCGGCGCCCGGCGGGCGAAGGATTCGGCCTCGCTGTAGAAATCGCCGAGGCTGCGGCGCTCGATCGAGGAGCCGAGCTGCTCCAGCCCGTCGGCGGCGCTGTCGAAGAAGGCGCGCACGTTCGGTTTGTCGCCGAGGTCCCGTCCGGAATTGCGGATGGTCTGGGCCAGATCGTGGACCGATTGCGCCGCGTCGGTCTTGCGCTGCTCGACGTAGCCCTGCGCCTGGAGGCGCGCCGCATCGAGGAGCCCGCGCCCGCGCTCAGCCGCCACGTCGGCCAGCCCCTCGACATCACCCTGCAGGGCCCGCCACTGCGCGCGCTCGTCGGCCGCCGAATGGAGCGCTTCGTGCGGCGCCTCATGCGCGGTCCCATGGAGCGGCTCCCTGGGCGTATCCTGCGGTAACTCGTTGCCGGCCATCTCGAAACACTCCTCGCGACGCAGGGTTGGTCGCCGCGCGCGGCGACCGCGGCCCCCGCGATGGCTGAGTAACCGACTCAGGTGTTGCCGGTTCCGGTGCCGCATGCTTCGATCCGCGTGCGGCCCGAACCGAGTCCCCGGTCCGGACGCGACTCGGGCTGCCGGTCAGTCCACGTTCAGGCACGGTCTGTCAGAACCGTCACGCTTCGACAACGGTTCTCCGGCGGCCCGCGCCGTCTCGCCCGGCGGGGCGGTGCCGGAACGGAGCCGCCGCCCTGTCCCGGAACGGAACGGGTCCGACTTGACCCGCGCCCGGCTTCACGCTTGGGTTGCCTGAGACCAACAAAGGATCGCGCAGGGTTCCCGCGCGTTCTGACATAGAGTTGAAGTCCCGATGCAGGCGCGGCGAGATCCTCGACCCGCCCCGCGCCCCTGATCCGGAGCCGACCCGCGTGGCACGCCTTGTGATCGTATCGAACCGCGTCGCCGTCCCGGAGGAGGGCGGCAAGGCGGTCGCGGCGGGTGGCCTGGCGGTCGCCGTGAAGGAGGCCTTCACCGCCTACGAGGGGCTGTGGTTCGGCTGGAGCGGCACGATCAGCGAGGAGCCCTCCGAGGAGCCGACCCTGATCGACCGGGGCCGCGTCCAGTACGCGGTGGTCGACCTCTCGCCGCAGGACCACCTCGAATATTATGCCGGCTTCGCGAATCGCGCCCTATGGCCGATCATGCATTACCGGCTGGGGCTCGGTGCCTTCTCGCGCTCGGATTATGCCGGCTACAGCCGCGTGAACCGCACCTTCGCCCGGGCGCTCGCCAAGCTGGTCGAGCCCGACGACATCATCTGGGTGCACGATTACCACCTGCTGCCGCTCGCCGCCGAACTGCGCGGCCTCGGGCTCGACAACCCGATCGGCTATTTCCATCACATCCCCTGGCCGGCCGCCGACGTGTTCAACTCGCTGCCGGCGAGCACCGAGTTGCTGCGCGCCATCGTCGATTACGACCTGATCGGCCTGCAGACCGAGGCCGACGTCCAGAACCTGCAGCGCAACCTGGTCGATACCCAGCGGGCGATCCCTCTCGGCGGCGGCTCCCTGATGGTCGACGGGCGCCGGACCCGGATCCGCGCCTTCCCGATCGGCATCGACGTGGCGGGCTTCAAGGACGCCGCCGAGAGGGCGGGGTCCAACAAGGTGGTGCGCGAGACCATGGCGGGCCTGCGCACCCGCAAGCTGCTGATCGGCGTCGACCGCCTCGATTATTCCAAGGGCGTGCCGGAGCGGATGGAGGCGGTGGAGAGCTTCTTCGCCTCGAACCCCGACCAGCGCGGCAACGTCACCTATATCCAGATCACCCCGAAATCCCGCAGCGAAGTGCCGGAATACGAGCAGCTCGCCCGCGACGTGAACGAGAAGGTCGGCGAGATCAACGGCGCGCTCGGCGACCCGGCCTGGACGCCGATCCAGTACATCACCAAGGCCTATCCGCGCCCGGTGCTGGCCGGCCTCTACCGGGCGGCCCGGGTCGGCCTCGTGACGCCGATGCGCGACGGCATGAACCTCGTCGCCAAGGAATACGTCGTCGCCCAGAGCGAGGACGATCCGGGCGTGCTGGTCCTGTCGAAATTCGCCGGCGCCGCCCGGCAATTGCCCGAGGCGCTGCTGATCAACCCCTACGACAAGTTCGAGGTGGCGGAGGCGATCCGCGCGGCGCTCTACATGCCCAGGGCCGAGCGGCTGGCGCGCTGGAAGCCGATGGTCGAGCGCATGACCCGCGAGGACGTCGATTGGTGGGCGCGCAACTTCCTGGCGGAACTCGAGAATTTCCGCACGATCGAGCGCGAGCCGCCGACCACGACCGCCGCCGCGGCCGAGTAGCCGCAGATGTCCCGGGTTTCCAAAGGGATCATCCCTTTGGCGGGGTCTCGGGGCAGAGCCCCGAGGCATCGGGCTTTGCCCTGCACCCACAAAAGGTCGAAGACCTTTTGAAACCATGACGTTGCGTGGCGATTCCCTGACCTCACGCTCACAGCGGGACCCCGCCCATGATCGCCGTCGATGACGGGGTGCCGGCGCCGCTCGGCGCGCATTTCGATGGGCGCGGCGTCAATGTCGCCCTGTTCTCCGAGCACGCCACCGCGGTCGACATCTGCCTGTTCGAGCCCGGCGAGCGGCACGAGACCCGCACGGTGCGCCTGCCCTGCCGGACCGACGACGTCTGGCACGGCTATCTGCGCGGCGTGCTGCCGGGCCAGCTCTACGGCTACCGGGTGCACGGCCCCTGGGATCCGGCCAACGGTCACCGGTTCAACCCCTCGAAGCTGGTGCTCGACCCCTATGCCCGGGAGATCCGCGGAAAGATCCGCTGGCACGACGCCCTCTACGGCCACCGCCGGGGCGGGCGCGAGGACCGGATCGACCGGCGCGACAGCGCGGTCTACATGCCGCGTTGCGTGGTCACCGCCCCCGAGGTGCCCGACCTCGCCCTCGATCCGGTGCGCCGGCCGCTCGCCGACACGGTGGTGTACGAGGCGCACGTCAAGGCGCTGACCCGCACCCATCCCGCGATCCCCGAATCCGAGCGCGGCACCTACGCGGCTCTGGCCCACCCGGCGATCATCGAGCACCTCGTCAAGCTCGGCGTGACCGCCCTGGAACTCCTGCCGATCCAGGGCTTCGTGGACGACCGCTTCCTGGTGGACAAGGGCCTCGTCAACTTCTGGGGGTATCAGCCCCTGAGTTACTTCGCCCCCGACCCCCGTTACCTGGGTGAGGGCGGGCTCGGCAGCCTGAAGGCGGCGATCCGCGAGCTCAACGCCGCCGGGATCGAGACCTGGCTCGACGTGGTCTACAACCACACCGCGGAGGGCGACCACACCGGCCCGACGCTCGCGTTCCGCGGCATCGACAACGCCAGCTACTACAAGCTCGACCCCGCCGACCGGCGCCGCACCATCGATTGCACCGGCTGCGGCAACACCTTCGACGTGAGCCACCCGCGGGTGATGCAGCTGGTGCTCGATTCCCTGCGCCACTGGGTGACGGCCTACGGGATCGCGGGCTTCCGCTTCGACCTCGCGTCGAGCCTCGGGCGCGCGCCGCTCGCCTTCACCCCGCAGGCCGCCTTCTTCCAGGCGGTGGCGCAGGATCCGGTGCTCGCCCGGGTCAAGATGGTGGCCGAGCCCTGGGACATCGGGGCGGGGGGCTACCAGCTCGGCGGCTATCCCCGCGGCTGGAGCGAGTGGAACGACAAGTTCCGCGACGCGACCCGGGGGTTCTGGAAGGGCGATTCCGGCACCCTCGCCAAGGTCACGCAGGGGCTGACCGGCTCAAGGGAGGTGTTCGCGCCCTCGCGGCGGTCACCGCTCGCCAGCGTCAACTTCATCGCGAGCCACGACGGCTATACCCTCGCCGACACGGTGTCGTACGAGGAGAAGCACAACGCGGCCAACGGCGAGGAGAACCGCGACGGCCATAACCACAACGTCAGCCGCAACTACGGCGTCGAGGGCGACACCGACGATGCGGCCATCCTGAGCGTCCGCGCCCGGCAGAAGCGCAACATGCTGGCCACCGTGATGCTGGCCCAGGGCGTGCCGATGCTGCTGATGGGCGACGAGCGCTCCCGCAGCCAGGGTGGCAACAACAACGCCTACGCCCAGGACAACCCGACGAGCTGGATGGACTGGAGCGTCGATCCAGACCCCGCGCTGTCGGGCTTCGTCGCCAACCTGCTCGCCCTGCGGCGGGCGCAAGCAGCCCTGCGGCGGCGACGCTTCTTCACCGGCACCCTGATCCATCCGGACGCGCCCCTGCGCGACGTCCACTGGCTGGCGCCCGAGGGCACCGAGATGGGGGACCGGCACTGGTCGGACGACGGGCTCCAGGCGTTCGGGATGCAGATCGGCAATGACGGCGAACCGGGGGACCGCCTGCTGATGCTGTTCAACGCCGGGGAGGGGGCTCTGACGTTCCACCTCGCCCCGGTGATCGGCGGCCCCTGGCGGCCGGTCTTCGATACGGGCGAGGCTGAGGGGGCGCTGCCGCCGGGTGCTGCGTCTTACGCGGCGGACGCAGCCGTGCCGCTGCCGGGGCGTACGGTTCTGGTGCTCACCAGCTCGGAGACGGAGGGCGGGAGCCGGGGCGGGTGGGTGCCGGGGCCGTAGGGGGCGGCATCGTTCCAGAAAAGGATCGGTGACGGCCCCACGTGCTCTCCCTCCCCCCTCTGCGGGGGAGGGTGGCCC
>NZ_JAKSYM010000239.1 GCF_022829545.1 Methylobacterium sp. J-030
AACCTGGCTGTTGCTGCGCCCGGAGCCGGAGTCCCCGGTGGAACAGGGTTCGGCCATTCCTTTGTTGCGAGACGCTCACGGCTTCACCCCCTCCCCCCTGTGCGGGGGAGGGTGGCCCTCGCGTCAGCGAGGGTCTGGACAGGGGAACCCGGCTTCCGCAAAGCGAGCGACCTTCCCGCAGCATAGAGCTTTGTCCTGCGCCGTCGCTCCCCTCGCGGGGGACTTCGTCCCGACCCGACCCCCTTCGGGGGCCACCCTCCCCCGCAGAGGGGGGAGGGAGAGGCACGGAGCCGGTCGCTCCTATTCCTCAACGTCGGGTACTTCCGGCAGTCTGCTACGGCAGCCGTTAAGGCGGCATCCCCGCCCATGATCCGCTCCATCCTCTCGGTCGGCGGCTGGACCCTGGTCTCGCGCGTCACCGGTTTCGCCCGCGACGTGGTGATGGCCGCCGTGATGGGCGCGGGGCCGATGGCCGACGCCTTCGTGGTGGCGTTCCGCCTGCCGAACCACTTCCGCGCGATCTTCGGCGAGGGCGCGTTCAACACCGCCTTCGTGCCGGCCTATGCCGGGCTCGCCGAGTCCGGCACGCCCGGGGAGGCGCACCGCTTCGCCGACCGGGTCTTCACCCTGATGCTGATCGTGCAGCTCGTGCTGCTGAACCTCGCCCTGCCGGCGATGCCCTGGGTCGTGCACGCGCTCGCGCCGGGCTTCGCCGAGGATGGCGAGCGCTTCCGGCTCGCGGTGGCGCTGACGCGCATCACCTTCCCGTACCTGCTGTTCATGACGCTGGTGACGCTGCTGTCGGGCATCCTCAACGCCCACCGGCACTTCGCCGTGGCGGCGGGCGCCCCGGTGCTGCTCAACCTCGCCATGCTGGCGGCCTTGGGGTTGAGTTTCCTGTTCCCGAACGCGGCCTACGCGGCCGCCTGGGGCGTCGCCGTCTCGGGCGTGCTCCAGTTCGGCCTGCTCTGGTGGGGCTGCCGCCGCGCCAGGGTGATGCCGGACCTCGCGGTGCCCCGGGCCGACCCGGCCCTGAAGCGGTTCTTCGCGGTGCTGGGGCCGGCGGTGATCGGCTCGGCCGGGTTCCAGATCGCGGCCTTCGCCGACACGATCATCGCGAGCTGGCTGCCCACCGGGGCGGTCTCGGCGCTCTACTACGCCGACCGGCTCTACCAGCTCCCGTTCGGGGTCATCGCCATCGCGGCCGGGACCGTGCTGCTGCCCGAGATGAGCCGCCGGATCGCCGCGGGGGACGTGGCCGGGGCGCACGCGGCGCAGAACCGGGCGGCGGGGTTCTCCCTGGCCCTCTCGGCGCCGTTCACCGTGGCGTTCCTGACCATCCCGGGCCTGATCATGGCGGCGCTGTTCCAGCGCGGCGCCTTCAGCGCGGAGGATGCCGCCCGGGCGGCCTCGGTGCTCGCCGCCTACGGCTTCGCGCTGCCCGCCGTGGTGCTGGTGCGCAGCGCGACGGCGAGCTTCTACGCCCGCCAGGACACCAAGACCCCGCTCTGGGCCTCGCTCACCGCGATCGCGGTGAACGTCGCGCTCAAGCTCTGGCTCACCGGCCCCTACGGCGTCATGGGGCTGGCGCTGGCTACGGCGGTCGCCCAGTGGGTCAACCTGATCCTGCTGCTGGTGCTCGCCAAGCGCCGGAACTGGACGGCGCCGGGGCGGACCCTCGGCGTCACCGTCGCGGGCGTGGCGCTCGCCTGTCTCGGGCTGGCGGTGGTCGCCGTCTACGGCCAGGATCTCGCCCAGGCGCTGGTGCCGGCCCTGCCGCACGGGCGCGAACTCGCCGTGCTGGCGCTGCTCGGGCTCGCCGGCGCGGCGGTCTACGGCGGTCTGCTGGCAGGATTGCTGCACCTGTTCGGCCTGCGCCTGCGCCGGGCCTGACGAATCGGCCGGGCTCGCCGCGGCGCGGTCCCGGCCCCAAATCGGGCGGGAGCACCCAGAGAGGAACGCCATGACCGACGCATCAGGACCGCTCGCGGGGGTGAAGGCCGCCGTGTTCGACGCCTACGGCACGCTGTTCGACGTGAACGCCGCGGTCCAGCGCTACGCCGGGGCGGTGGGGCCGGATGCCGCCCACCTGTCCGAGGTCTGGCGCAACAAGCAGCTCGAATACAGCTGGACCCTGTCGCTGATGGGCCGCTACGCCGCCTTCTGGGACCTCACCGTGCGGGCGCTCGACTACGCGCTCGCGGTCCATCCCGGGGTGGATCCAAGCCTGCGCGAGCGGCTGCTCGACGCCTACCGCGACCTCGACGCCTATCCGGAGGTGCCGGGCGTGCTGGCGTCCTTGCGCAAGCGCGGCATCCGCACCGCGATCCTGACCAACGGCAACGCCGCCATGGTCGACCGGGCGGTGGCCTCGGCGGGGCTTGCCGATCACCTCGACGCGGTGCTGTCGGTGGACGACGCGCAGGTGTTCAAGACCCACCCCGACGCCTACCGGAGCGCCCTGACCCGGCTGGCGGTCGGCGCGGGCGACGTGCTGTTCTGCTCCTCGAACCGCTGGGACGTGGCGGGGGCCGCCGCCTTCGGGTTCCGCACCGTCTGGGTGAACCGCAAGGGGCTGCCGGAGGAATACGCCGACCTCGCCCCGGCTCTGGTAGTGGAGAGCCTCGACAGGCTGCTCTGATCCGGTCCGCGCCCCGGATCGACCCATTCGTCTGGCACACGATCGAATTGGGCAGCTTCGGGGATTTTTAATCCTCCCGGTGTTGGATCGTCATCAACACGAACGGGAGATGTTGCGCGTGTCCTTCAACGGTTCCTTCACGATGATCCGCGCCGGGGCCGCCGCCCTCGCCGCGACCCTGGTGCTCGGGGCCGTCGCCCCGGCCACCGCCCGCGACCAGACCGGCGCGATCGTCGGCGGCCTCGCCGGCGGCGTGGTCGGCGGCATCGTGGGCAGCGCCCTCGTCAACGGCGCCAACAACCCGCCCCCGCCGCCGCCGCCGGAGTACCGCCCGCGCCGCGTCGTGGTCGAGGAGCCCGAGCCCGTCGTGATCCGCGAGCGCCGCGGGCCGATCTGCCACTACGAGCGCCGTAAGGAGTGGCTCGGCGGCGGCGAGTTCACCTACCGCCGCGTCGAGGTCTGCGAGTAAGAGGCGCAACGGGTTCCGCGTCTCTCCCTCCCCCGCAGAGGGGGGAGGGGGACGCGCGGCCCGGTTTCATCGATGCTTCACTTCACCACCAGCCAATCCTCGACCACGAGGGCGTCGAGGCCGGTGGTGTAGAACATCAGGATCGCATCCTCCGCACTGTCGAGGATCGGCTTGCCCATCACGTTGAAGCTGGTGTTGAGCAGGATCGGCACGCCCGTGAGCGCCGCGAAAGCCTCGATCAGGGCCGCGTAGGCCGGGTTGCGCGCGGCCGTGACGCTCTGAAGCCGGCCCGTTCCGTCTTGGTGCACAACCGCCGGCACGCGGGCGCGGACCGCCGCCCGCCAGACCAGGGTGCGCTCCATGTAGGGGCTGTCGGCGTAGTCCTCGAACCAGTCCGGCCCAGCCTCCGCCAGGATCGAGGGCGCGAAGGGCCGGAAGGCTTCCCGATACTTCACTTTTGCGTTGAGCGCGTCCTTGGCGCCCTCCGGCCGCGGATCGGCCAGGATCGAGCGGTTGCCGAGCGCCCGCGGCCCGAACTCGGCCCGCCCCTGCACCCAGCCGACGAGGCCGCCCTCCGCCAGGATCCGCGCCGCCGCCTGCGTCGCCTCCGCGTGGCCGACGCGTCTGGCCCGCGGCTCCTGCTCGGCGAGCCGCTCCATCGGGGCGGTGGAGACCCGCGAGCCGAGATAGGGCGTGAGCGGGCGCATGTCGGACGGCGGCCCGGACCAGTCCGGATGGTCCTCCGCGTAGGCGAGCCAGGCGGCGCCAATGGCGTTGCCGTCGTCGGCCGGGGCCGAGGGGACGTGCAGCCGTCGGAACCCGGACCGGCCGAGCACCCGGCCGTTATAGGACGAGTTCAGCCCGCAGCCCCCGGCGATCACGAGGTTGTCGGAGGGCGCCAGCGCCCAGGCCTCGGCCACAAGGGCGTCCATCAAAGTCCCAAAACAATCCTGGCCGCAGCGGGCGAGGTCGGCCCAGCCGTTCTCCAGGGCATCGGCCGGGCGGCGCGCGCGGATCGCTTCGGCGACGTCCCGGATCGTCTGCGCGTCGGCGTAGCGCAGGCGGCCGTCCGCGACCGTGCAGAGGCGGCCGAGCAGGGCGGCTAGGTCGGGATCGGGGCTGCCGTAGGGGGCGAGCCCCATGATCTTCCACTCCTCGCCCTTCACCTGATCGAAGCCCGCGAGGTCGGTGATGAGCCCGTACAGGAAGCCGAGCGACCCGCGCCCGCGGTGGCGGCGCAGCTCGCTGATCCGGCCGCCCTCCAGGCGGTAGATCGCGGCCGCGCCGGTCTCGCCCATGCCGTCGACCACCAGGGCGGTGGCCTCCGCGAACGGGCTGCCCCAGAGGCCGTAGGCGGCGTGGCAGAGGTGGTGCGGATAGCGCCGCTGCCCGGCGATCGTCGCCCGGGGCGCTTCGCCGGTGATCCGCGCCTCCTGGTTGAGGGCGAGCAGCGTACCGTGGCCGGCCCGCGCCTGCGCGCCGTGGAGATCGGCGATGAACACCCGCTCGGCCTGTTCGGGCACGAAGGAGCGGTTGAGCGCCGTGGTGTGGGCGGACAGCGCCATCAGGTCGAAGGCGCCCGCGCCGGCCTGGCCCCGCAGGAAATCGGTGAATTGCGGGCCCCAGGTCGAGGCGATGACGAGGTCCGAGCCCGGCGGCACGTGCTCCTTCAGCAGCGCGGCCATCCGGGACGGGGCGTCCGGCTCGCAGTTCGGCGCGCGCTTGTACTGGAGGTGGCGCTCGGCGGCCTCGGCGAAGAGCAAACCGCCGTCGGGCCCGACCAGGGCGAGGGCGGGATCGTGGAAGGTGGTGGCGAGGCCGAGATAGAAGCGCATGCCAGGCGGGGTAGCGCATTTCTCCGCGTGCGGCGAAGCCGGGGTCAGGCCCTGGCGGCACGGGGCCGGGCGAGGAGCAGGATCGCCGCGCCGACGAGCCCCGACAGGGCGGAGCCCGCGAGCACGCCGAGCTTCACGGCGGTCTCGTGCTGCGGGTCCGCGAAGGCGAGGCCGCTGATGAACAGGCTCATGGTGAAGCCGATGCCGCACAGCACGGCGACGCCGTAGACCTGCTCCCAGCTCGCTCCGGCCGGGCGCTGCCCCAACCGGAGCGCGACCGCGAGACGCAGGCTCGCGAACACGCCGGCCTGCTTGCCCAGGAACAGGCCGGCCGCGATGCCGAGCGTCACGGGCTCCAGCAGCGCATCGCCGGTCAGGCCGGTCAGGTTCACCCCCGCATTGGCGAAGCCGAAGATTGGAACCACCGCATAGGTGATCCAGGGCGCCAGCGCGTGTTCCAGCCGGTGCAGGGGCGACTCCGCATCCTCGGGCCGGCCGGGGCTGACCCGGATCGGGATCGTCAGGGCCAGCAGCACGCCCGCGATCGTCGCGTGGATCCCGGAGCGCAGCACGAGCACCCAGAGCACGAGGCCGAGCACAAGGTAGGCCGGAAGCCACGACACCCCGGCCCGGTTCAGGCCGTAGAGGCCGCCGAGCACGAGGGCGGCCAGCCCCAGCATCGTGAGATCGAGGCCCGAACTGTAGAACAGCGCGATCACCAGCACGGCGCCGAGATCGTCGATGATCGCCACCGCGCTGAGGAAGATTTTCAGCGAGACCGGCGCCCGGCGGCCGAGGAGCGCTAGGACGCCGAGCGCGAAGGCGATGTCGGTGGCCGCCGGGATCGCCCAGCCCCGCAGGGTATCGCTGCCGAGGTTGGCGAGGGCGTACACCCCGGCCGGCACCGCCATGCCGCCGAGCGCCGCGAAGCCGGGCAGCATCCGGTCCGGCCAGGTGCGCAGCCGCCCGTCGAGGGCCTCGCGCTTGATCTCGAGCCCGATTAACAGGAAGAACCCGGCCATCAGCCCGTCGTTGATCCAGTGCTGCACGCTCATCGGCCCGAGGGCGGCGTGGAGGGCATGCGCGTAGGCCTCGGCCAGGGGCCCGTTGGCGACGCCGAGGGCGAGCGCCGCCGCGCCCATCAGGATCAGCCCGCCCGCCGCCTCGCTGGCGAGCAGCGTGCGGATGGCCGAGAGGGGGCGTCGGCCCCGCCTCGGCGGCGGGCGGTCGGGAGCGGGCGATGTCATCGCGGCAGGGCTTGCCGCGCTTCGGGGGTGGGGGCAAGCGACCTTGGCCGGAAACCTCTACGACGTCCGCCCCAGCGCCGCGCGGATCAGCGCCAGCCCGTCCGGACCCGACCACGCCGCCGGCCCCTTCATCACCCCGATCGTGCAGCCCTGGGCGTCGATCAGCATCGTGGTCGGCAGGCCGGGCGATTGGGTGTCGCGCTGGATCGTCGGCAGGACGCGCCCGCCCGGATCGGCATAAAAGGCGAGGTCGTGGATGCCGGCCTGCTTCAGCCAGGCCGGCGGCTTCTCGAGGTTGCGGGTGTCGACGTTGATGGCGACCACCTGGAAGTCAGGCCCGCCGAGCTGGGCCTGGAGACGGTCGAGCGCCGGCATCTCGGCCTTGCAGGGGGCGCACCACGTCGCCCACAGATTGACCAGCAGCAGCTTCCCCTTCAACTCGGCGAGCCCGGTCTCGGCGCCGTCCGGACCCTTGAACCGGATCTCGGGGGCGGGCCGGGCCTGCGGCAGCGCCTGCATGGCGGCGACCTCGCCCTTCGAGGCCGCGTCGACCCGGGCGAGGGCGGGTTTGGCGGCGGCGCAGGGCTGGAGCGCCCCGCCCGTGTTGCCGGGCAGGAGACCGCTCCCGTATAGGGCGAGCCCGAGGACGGCGAGCGCGGCGACGCCCGCGCCGGCCAGGATGGGTGCGCGGCCGGGCATCAGGCTTGCCTGCCGGAGCGTTCAGGGCGCGGAAGGATCGACATGAGCAACCGGATGTGGGGCGGCCGCTTCGCGAGCGGCCCGGCGGAGATCATGGAGGAGATCAACGCCTCCATCGGATTCGACAAGCGCCTCGCGCCCCAGGATATCCGCGGCTCGCTGGCGCATGTGGCGATGCTCGGCCAAGCCGGCATCCTGCCGGCACAGGATGTGGCCGCGATCGAGGCCGGGCTCAAGTCCGTGCGCGACGAGATCGAGGCCGAGCGCTTCGAATTCAAGCGCGAGCTGGAAGACATCCACATGTCGGTGGAGAGCCGGCTGACCGAGATCGTCGGCCCGGCCGCCGGGCGCCTGCACACGGCGCGCTCGCGCAACGACCAGGTCGCCACCGACATGAAGCTCTGGGTGCGCGACACCCTCGACTCCCTCGACCAGCAGGCCGCCGAGCTGCAGCGGGCGCTGGCCGACAAGGCGCGCACCCATGCCGGCACCGTGATGCCGGGCTTCACGCATCTCCAGTCGGCCCAGCCGGTCACCTTCGGCCATCATTGCCTCGCCTATGTCGAGATGCTGGCCCGCGACCGGGGCCGGTTCCGCGACGCCCGGGCGCGGCTCAACGAGTGCCCGCTCGGCGCGGCGGCGCTCGCTGGCACCTCCTTCCCGATCGACCGGCACGCCACCGCGTCGGCCCTCGGCTTCGACCGGCCGACCGCGAACTCCCTGGATTCGGTCGCCGACCGCGACTTCGCCCTGGAGGCCCTGGCGGCGGCCTCGATCTGCGCCGTGCACCTCTCGCGCTTCGCCGAGGAGCTGGTGGTCTGGACCTCGGCCCAGTTCAACTTCGTGCGCCTGTCCGACGGGTTCACCACCGGCTCGTCGATCATGCCGCAGAAGCGCAACCCCGACGCCGCCGAGTTGGTGCGGGCGAAATCCGGCCGGATCGTCGGCGCGCTGACCGGCCTGCTCATCGTGATGAAGGGCCTGCCGCTCGCCTATTCGAAGGACATGCAGGAGGACAAGGAGGGCACGTTCGACGCGCTCCAGGCGCTCTCCCTGTGCCTGGCCGCCCTGACCGGCATGGTGAAGGATCTGGAGCCCAACGCCGAGGTGCTCAGCCAAGCCGCCGGCTCCGGCTACGCCACCGCCACCGACCTCGCCGACTGGCTGGTGCGCGAACTCGGCCTGCCGTTCCGGCAGGCGCACCACGTAACCGGCCGGCTCGTCGGCGCGGCCTCCGCCAAGGGGGTCGGGCTGGAGGCGCTGTCGCTGCCCGAGATGCAGGAGGCCGAGCCGCGGATCACCGAGGCGGTCTACGCGGTGCTCGGCGTCGAGAACTCGGTGGCGAGCCGCACCAGCTACGGCGGCACCGCGCCCGACAACGTGCGCGCGCAGGCACAGGGCTGGATCGAGCGGCTGGCCTGACCGAGATAGCGGCGGATCTCGATCCGTTCACCCGCGACTTCGTCCCGGCCATGCCGGAGGAAGGTTTTGCGCTGGTCGTTCACGGACCGTGAGCCGCCTCCGGGATCGCGGCGCTGACGACCGCCTGCGCTGCGCCCGCGGAGACGATCGCGACGGGCCAGACCGGCAGCACGGTCGGACCGGAGAGCCCGATGCGGCCGGCCCAGGACGACCGCCGGCTGATCAGCGCCTCCATGGCGCGCAGCAGGTCCACGGCGTCTTCGAACAGCCGGTGGGCCTTGACCAGGATACCCTCCTCGTGCGTGCCGCCCGAAGGCGGGGTGACGGGTGCAAGGCCTTGATCTGCCGGTCGCTGGGTCTGGTCGCTCCCGGCATCCGGTGCGGTGGAGTCCGGCCGCACCGGGGCCGGATCCTCAGCCGCGGCCGCGACCTGTGCCACTTCAACCGCGGCCGCCGTGACCTCTCCGAGCACGGCCCCCGCGTCGATCCCGCTCCCGGAATCGGGCGGGGCGCTGGCGGCGTTCATCCGCGCGGCGGCCTTGGCCAGGGCGGGCGACACCACGTCCGGCCGCGCCTGCGCGACGGCGTAATCCTGGGCGGCATCGGCGATCTGGCGGGCGAGCACGGCGAGTTCCCGCGCGACGGCGCGGGCCGTCCTCCGGTCGCCGGAGGCCGCGGCCGCCCGGGCCTCCGCCTTCAGCCGGAGAAGCGTCCGCTCCGCCTCCTGCAGGACGTGAGCCGCCATCTGGTGGGCCCCGGGGGGCGCCGACGCCATGGAGGCCAGCAGAGCCTCCATCTCGGTCCGTCTGGCGCGGCTCAGGATGTCCGCGGCGGCATCGACCGGACCCCGGTCCTCCACGCGGGCGCGACGGGCGGGCGGCGCCGGGTCCCGGACCGCCACGGCTGGGCGCTGGGCCATCGGGGCCAGCGCGATCCTGTTCACGGCTCCCACCATGGCGGCTCCCCCGCTCGCGCGAGCGGCCCCTGTTCGACCAGAGACTCACGCGGTGCGGAAACTAAACGTGCCGGACTTTTTTGACATGCGCAAATGAGAATGGCCATCGCTTCGAATGTTTCGAACGAAGCTGACGGAAATTCAGCCGCCCTTAAGGCTCAGGATCATGATCCGATGCGTTTCCAAAATGAATCCGGGCAGATTTTCGACATGAGATCTGGCATTCGCCGGGTGTTGCGGCTCCGGACCGCGTCCGAGTCGGCGTTGGATCGGCCCCGTTCCGCCGCCATCCGGATCGGGCTTTCCCACAGGCCGGCCCCGGAATTGTGCAGCGCAACCATCCAAGACGCCGCGCGTTCACCATCTGGCTAAGTCCGATCCGCTAGAAGCTTCGCCGTGTCGAACGGAGTGCGCAGGATGCCTGTCGAGAGTTGGCTGCGGGCGGAAGAGGTGCCGGATCTCGCGGCACGGGCGACGGCGATGATCGACGCCGCCCTGACCGGCTCCGGCCTGACCCGGGAGTCCTACTGGGCTGCCGTGCGCAAGGGCTACAACACCCCCTACAACGATCCGCCGCGCCAGCGCGCCACGCCGGCGCAACCGAGCGCGGTCGACACACCCGCGGGCGACGCGGTCGAACCGGTGGCGCCCGCGGCGGTCGTCATCGCCGCCCAGGCCGCGGAAGCGCGCGCGATCTGACGTAGACGGCGCTCGCTCGCCATCTTGCCGACGCTTTACGCAAGCTTCACTAATCCTGATCCCCGGTGCGACCCTTGAGAGGGCTGCCCGTCGTCAGGAAGTGAAGATGGTCCGCGTCCCAAGCCTGCTCCCGGTTGGAATCCCCGTCCTGCTCGCCTTCGGTCTCGTCACCGGCCTCTTCGGGGGGCTCGTCGGCGCGCCCGGCCTGTCCGCGACGGCCGCACGGGCGCAGGACGGGGCCGTCGATACGAGCGGCGACGATGCGGCCCCGGCCTCGCGCGGGCGTCGGCGCGGCCGCCAGCGGCCTGCGGCCCGCGCCGAGAAGAAGGCGGCGACGCCCCCCGGCATGCAGCAGGCGACGCCGGTGGCGATCTTCGGCGACTGGAACGTGTTCGTGAACGGCGACGGCCGCAACAAGCTCTGCTACGCCATCGCGCAGCCGCAGACCCGATCGCCCAGGACCCTGAAGCGCGACACCGCCTACCTGTTCGTGAGCGTGCGCAAGGGCGAGAACGTCCAGAACGAGGTGGCGGTGATGCTGGGCTTCCCGTCGAAGCCCGCGGCCTCCCAGCTCAAGCCCGGCTCGGCCGCCGCGCCGACCGATCCGAGCCTCAACCTCGGCAGCAGCCGCTACGGCCTCGTGGTGAAGGACGGGAACGCGTGGCTGCAGAACCCGGCCGAGGAGAGCCGGGTGGTCTCCGAGATGAGCGTCCGCAACCCGAAGCTCGTCATCAAGACCACGTCTATGCGCGGCAATCCCACGAGCGACGAGTACGCGCTCGGCGGCTTCGCCGAGGCCATGAAGCGCACCCGCGAGGAATGCGGGCGGTAGGGCGTTCGGAACAGACGCACGCCCCCGCCGAAGCGTCCGCTGCTTCGGCGGGGCTTCGATGCGCCGCTCAGGCGCGGCGGAGGCGGGCTCCGTCCTGCCGGGCGCGCACGCGCTCCCGGGGCCGGGTGCGCACGCGCTCCCGGGCCGCGCGGGCCGCCTGCTCGGCGGTGCGGAAGAAGGTGCCGTCGAGGCCGTCGAAATCGCGGGCGGACGAGAAGAACCGGACCCCGCGCCCCTCGGGCACGGCGATCCCGGCGGTGATCTCACCGATCTCGATCACCCGCGGCGGTCCGGCGGGGCCTGGTGTGGGGATGAGGGCCGGATCGGCCGCCGCCAGGCCGTCTCCAGGCGTAAGTTCCGCAAAGAGACTGTGCATACACTTCGAACTCCCTCAGCCGGCGTGAAGCCATGCCGGATCGCGATGACTGCTGGATGATGGTCGACGGGCTAGCGTCGACAGCGCCGATCTTGGGCGCGGCAGCCGGGCGCGTTCGGGAGTTCGGAAGTGCCGAGAGGGTGTCGCTTCGACATCGGATGTCCTCCAGACTGAAGGACCGCGCGGCGCGGGGGCCGTCGCAGTGCTTTAGCGTTTGATGACGCGGCGCAAGCTACGCTTCTCACATCACAGCGACCGACGCGGGAGCGGTCCCGCGGTGGCACCACCCAAGATGGCGATGCCGCTCCGGCCCGTCAACGGAAGCGGTTTCCGTTTTCAGGGCCGCGTCCGGCAGGGAAACGGTGCCGGTCCGGCTCCGCGGAGACGGGATCGTTCAGGCCTGCGCGATCACCGCGGCGAGGTCGGAGAAATCCGAAAAGATCCGGGCGGCGCCGGCGCGCACGAGATCGGTCCCCGCGGGGTCGTGGCCCCAATGGCCGCCGCCGGTGAAACCGGCGACCCGCATGCCGGCGCTCCGGGCGGCCGTGACGCCCGGCACGCTGTCCTCGACGACCAGACAGGCCTCGGGCGGGACACCCATCCGTTCGGCGGCGAACAGGAACAGGTCCGGGTCGGGCTTGCCCCGCTGCACCTGCGTTGAAGAGAAGACGTGCGCGCCGAACAGCGGCAGCAGCCCGGTCAGCGTCAGGGAATGGCGCAGCCGCACCGGATCGCTGCTCGACGCCACGCAGGTCGGCAGGCCGAGGGCGGCGACGGCTTCGGCGACGCCGCGCATCGCCCGCAACTCGGCATCGAACAGCGCCAGGGTCTCGGCCTTCACCGCCTCGACGAAGTCCGGGGGCGCCGTGACCCCGTAATCCCGGGCGATATGCGCCATGATGGACGGCATGGACGTACCGGTGAAGCGCGCCCGCACGGTGGCGAGGTCGATCGGCACGCCGATCCGGGTGAGGCCGGCGGTGAGGCAGGCGAGGCTCAGGGGCTCGCTGTCGACCAGGACGCCGTCGCAATCGAAGATGACGAGGCCGAGCTTGTGTGTCGTCGCGCGCGCGTCCAAGACCGACCGTTCCCGCACGGCCCGCCGCCGCCCGCTGCCTGTGGCACGGGTGTCCCGGACCGGCAACTGGGGGTTCGCGACGGTTGCAACGGGCGGCCCGGACCCATACTGCCGTGGCGGGCGCCAGCCGGGCGCGCAAGGCTTCGAAGACGTCCGCGATGTTCCGCTTCCTGGTCCGCGTCCTGGGCTTCCTGCTGATGGCCGGCGGCTTCGTCGCGCTGGTCTATGACGGCGCCCGCGCCATCGCCAATAACGGCCTGCGGGTGACGCCGCTCTCCGAGGTGATCGCGGCCCTGTTCAAGGACCGGGCCGGCGCCCTGCAGGGCAGCGTCGAAGGGGCGGCCCCCTGGCTCTGGCACGTGCTCGGCCTGCCGCTCACCCTGGCGCCGGCCTCGCTGATCGGGCTGGGGCTCGGCGCGGTGCTGCTCTGGCTCGGCCAGCCGGGCCGCGAGCCGATCGGATTCCTGACGAAGCCCTGAGCGCGGCCCGCTGCACCCTACGGACCGGCGCGCTCGGCCCTGGCCTCCGCCAACTCGCCCTTCAGCCGCTCGATCTCGGCGGTCAGGGCGTAATGCCCGCTGACGTCGAGCTGCGAGGCGAAGAAATAGACGACCTTGCCCGTGGCATCCCGCACCGGCCCGACATAGAGCGCGTTGTGGAAGGTCGAGCCGTCCTTGCGATAGTTGAGCAGATCGATCCGGATGTCCTCCTCCCGCCGGATCGAGGCACGGAGGCGGTCGATGGCGGCAGGATCGGTCTCGGGCCCCTGCAGGAAGCGGCAGTTGCGGCCGGACACGTCGAGCCGCGTGTAGCCGGTGAGCTTCAGGAAGGCGTCGTTCACGAAGACGATCGGATTGTCGTGCTGGCGCGGATCCGTGATGATCATCGGCATCCGGGTCGCCTGCACCGCCGCGGCGAACGGGTCACCCCGGTGCGCGTCCAGCTTCAGGTTGTCCGGCACGTGGCGCGTGGCGGTCCAGCCCGTTTCCATCCGGCTCTACTCTCATATCGCGGCCGGAGAGCCGCCTCTGCGGAGCTACAAGACGTAAATCGTCGGCGACGTCCAGTCCTGCGTCAAGGTTTCGTGCCCGGACGCGGCCCAAAGCTTTCTCGCAGGCCGGACGCTTCCCATATCGGACGTACCCCCGAGACCGGAAGGCGAGCCGATGTTCCTGTTCCGCAAGCGCCCCGAGATGCCGAGCCCCGCCGAGGCCCTGCCGGGACGTCCGACGCCGCTCCGCACCGCCGAGACCCATCCTGTCAACGGCAACCCGCTGAAGGGTCCCTATCCGCCCGGCACCGAAACGATCGTCCTGGGGCTCGGCTGCTTCTGGGGGGCCGAGCGCCGGTTCTGGCGACTGCCCGAGGGCGTGTTCGTGACGGCCGTGGGCTATGCCGGCGGCTACACCCCGAACCCGACCTACGAGGAGGTCTGCACCGGCCGGACCGGCCACAACGAGGTCGTGCTGGTCGCCTTCGATCCGGCGGTCCTGCCGGTCGACTCGGTGCTGCGGACGTTCTTCGAGAGTCATGATCCGACCCAGGGCATGCGCCAGGGCAACGACGTCGGCACGCAGTACCGGTCGGGGATCTACACCAACGGCCCGGCCCAGGAGGCGACCGCCCGGGCGGTGCGCGCGGCCTATGCCGAGGCGCTGCGGCAGCGCGGCTTCCCGGACCTCACCACCGAGATCAAGCCGCTGGAGCACTTCTACTTCGCGGAGGGCTACCACCAGCAGTACCTCGCCAAGAACCCGGGCGGTTATTGCGGCCTCGGCGGCACCGGGGTCAGTTGCCCGGCGGGAACTGGCGTCGCCGCCTGACCCGCGCGGGCAGCCCTTTCGAGGTGTGTATGAGATCCGACGCCATCGCGTCGAGCCGGTTCGGCGCTGTCCGTCGGATCTCCCTGTCGCGGGCGCAGGGAGCGCCAGCGGACTGCAACCCGGGATCCAGCGCACGGTGTCGCGAAGCGTCCACCTGAATCAACCCGTGCCGCTGGCGCGGCGCTGCGTGTGCCGGGCCCCGGATCAGGGTCCGCTGCGCTTCACCGGTCCGGGAAAGGGGGCGCGTGATCGCCTCAGGGGCGCCGATCCCACGACGGGCGCGCGGCCCAACACCTTGAGAGGGCTGCCCTCACGGGGTGCCGCCAGATGATCCTTGCGGGCTGCCGCCAGGCTTCGGCTGAGGGCCGGGCGCGGCGGCCTCGCCCCGGAGGGACGGGGTGCTGTTCGGGCTGCGCAGCACGATCAGCACGCTGCCCAGCACCGAGAGGGCGACGGCGGTGGCGAGGATGAGGAAGAGCCAGCGGGGCATCCCGGGGCGTTAGCACATCGCGCCGGTTCGCGAACCGCCCCCGATCGCCTCACGGTGCCTTCAGCACCGCACGGCAGGCCGCCGGAAGCGCCGCCATGGTCATGGCGGGCTTGGGCTTCGGCGGCACCTTCGGGGGCTTCGGGTGCAGCACCGCATCCGAGAACCAGTAGCCGAGGTCGTCGCAGCCGTCGCCGCCGGGGGGCGCACCTTGCGGCTGGCAATCCTCCTGGCCGGCCGGGCAGGCGAGCCGGATATGGTAGTGGTAGTTGTGCCCGTACATCGGGCGCACCTTGGACATCCAGCGGCTGCCGGCGGCGTCCCGGCATAGCGCCTTCTTGATCGCCGCGTTCACAAAGATGCGCTCCACCTCCGGCTGCTCGGCGGTGAGCTTGATCAATTGCAGGTGGGTCGGTGTCCAGACCTGCGGGTCGATGTCGAGGCGGTCGGGCCGGACCATGTCGGTGGCGGAGGTCTCTTCGCGCTCCGCCCGGCTCATGCGGTGGTCGGGCATCGGCGTCAGCCAGACATCGGCGTCGATGCCGATCTGGTGCGAGGCGTGGCCGGTGATCATCGGGCCGCCCCGGGGCTGGGCCATGTCGCCGACGAGCAGCCCCGGCCAGCCGACCCGGGCGGCCTTCTGCGACAGCCGCTCGATGAAATCGACGAGGTAGGGTGTGCCCCACATCCGGTTGCGGGACGGGCGCATGACCTGCCAGTTCGGTCCGTCCATCGGCAGGGCCTCGCCGCCGGCGAAGCAGCCCTTCGCGTAGAAGCCGTAGATGTGGGCCGGCCCCGCGGCGCCCTTCGTGACCCGGCCGAACAGGGCCTTGGCGGGCGTCGCGGGCGCGTCCGGATGCTCCAGGGGCGGCAGGGGTTTCGGGTTGACGCTGCCGCGATCCTGGGCCTGCGCAGAGGCCGGCAGGAGCAGGGCGGCGAGCGCGAGGCCGTGGGCGAGGGACGGGGCGGGGCGCGGCATCGGCATGCGAGGGTGTTCGTCCGTCTGAGGGGGCGGGCGCGGGTGCGTGTCGGAACGTGGCCCGCGCCCGGGGCGTTTTTCGGGCAGACGCGCGCGACAGATCGGAGGCGCCCATGCCCGCGACCGGCCAGCCCGCCCTGCGGGAACCCCGCCGCCTGATCGCCAGCGACCGGGTCATCGGCACCGATGTGCGCCGGCCCGACGGGACCCGAGTCGGCCGGATCGAGCGGCTGATGCTCGACAAGGTCTCCGGCCGGGTTGCCTACGCGGTGATGAGCTTCGGCGGCTTCCTGGGGCTCGGCGAGGATTTCTATACGCTGCCCTGGTCGGTGCTCCGGTTCGAGCCCCGGCAGGACGCCTACGTGCTCGACCTCACGGAGCAGCACCTGCGCGCCGCCCCGGCCCGCACCCCCGAGGGCACCGATCCGGCCGCGGACGGCGCCTGGGAGGAGCAGATCCACCGCTACTACGACGCGGCGCCCTACTGGGGGATCTGATCAGCCCTCCGAGGGCCCGCACCAGCCCGGGAGGTAGCCGGCATCCTTGGATTTCGCCAGCGCCATGGCCTTCTCCAGCGCGTCCGAGAAATCGTGCTCGACGCGCTTCTCCTTGATGTTGCGCCGGAGGAAGTCCGCCCACAAGAACTCGCTGAACGGCGTCGTGTCCTTGGCGAAGCCGCCGGCCCGGCGCAATTCGCCCGCGAGGCTGCGGAAGGGGTCGTCGGCGAGGTCGGTGATCGTCTTCGGGAGGTCCTTGAAGTCCCGGCGCACCCCCTCGGCATCGTAGGGATAGACCCACGACTTGTGGTCGCAGACCGTCCAGAAGGCATCCTTCTCCAAGTGGTGCAGGTCGGCGATCACCGTCACCAGCACATCCTTGACGCCCTCCTCCTGCAGGGCGCGGGAGAGGTGGTGATGATCGACGACGTAGTGGCGCTTCTTGGGGCCCAGCACCGTCGGGATCTGATGCGCGCCGAGGAATTCCCGCTTCTTGTCGCCGTCATAGGCGCGCCAGCGGCGGCGCTTCTCCTGCACCTCCCGGTAGCCGACGGTCATCTGGGTCGGCCGCAGCTCGTCGATCGGCACGGGCTTGAGCAGCGGTTCGCGTGTGGTCATGAGTCGCAAGTCCTGCGTGGTTCTGTCACGCAAATGTCAGAGAGCGCAGCGGACCGGAAGGTCAATCCGGCATACGCTCACGTTTGCTGGATCGGCGGCCGGCGCATGGCCTCCAGCACGAACACCCGGATCGCCGAGGACAGGTTCTGGCCGCCGCGTCCGGCATCGATCGCACCGATCAGCGCCTGGACCGACTGGCCCCGCGCCGCCGCGACCTCGCGCAGGGCCGTCCAGAACGGATCCTCCAGGGACACGCTGGTGCGATGGCCCGCGATCATCACGGAGTGCTTGCTGAGGCCGGCGCTCATGCGGGACCGGCTGCGCCCCTCGGCCTTGCGCGCGCAGCGAAGCAATCCAGGGCAGCGCGACGCCGGTCAGCGCGCCGCTCCCGGGTTGCTTGGCTGCGCGCGCAAAGACGCCGGTCGCGGCGCGATGGGCTCATTCCCCGGACTCGGACTCGGGCCGTTCGAGCCGGTGGCCCTCGTGGCGCTCGGTCTCCAGGGCCTTGCGCCGCTGCTGCAGGGTCCTGGCCTTCTTCGGCTGGCCGAAGGCGATCCGGTTCGACTCGGCCTTCGCGTCCGCCTCGGCGCGGGCCTTTCCCTTGCGAACCTGACGCAGGTTGATGATCTCGGCCACGGATCGCCTCCCGATAGTGACGGCCGGCGCGTGACGTCCGCGCCGGCCACGTCGCAAAATTATTCGGCGCTGGGGGCCAGCATGGTCTCCGGCCGGACCACGCGCTCGAACTCTTCCTCGGTGACGTAGCCGAGGCGCAGCGCCTCCTGCTTGAGGGTTGTGCCGTTCTTGTGCGCGGTCTTGGCGATCTCGGCGGCCTTGTCGTAGCCGATCGAGGGGGCGAGCGCGGTGACCAGCATGAGCGAGCGGCTCATCAGGTCGGCGATCTTGTCCTCGTTGGCCTTGATGCCGACCACGCAATTGTCGGTGAAGCTCACCGCCGCGTCGGCGAGCAGGCGGATCGACTGCAGCACCGCGTTGGCGATCACCGGCTTGAACACGTTGAGCTCGAAATTGCCCTGGCTGCCGGCGAAGCTCACCGTGGTGCCGTTGCCGATCACCTGGGCGCAGACCATGGTCAGCGCCTCGCACTGGGTCGGGTTGACCTTGCCGGGCATGATCGAGGAGCCGGGCTCGTTCTCAGGGAGCGACAGCTCGCCGAGGCCCGAGCGCGGGCCCGAGCCGAGGAAGCGGATGTCCTGGGCGATCTTGAACAGGCCGGCGGCGAGCGCCGCGAGCGCGCCCTGCGTGAACACCAGGGCGTCGTGGGTGGCCAGCGCCTCGAACTTGTTGTCCGCCGAGGTGAAGGCAAGCCCGGTCAGCTCCGCGACCTTGGCGGCGAAGCGCTCCGCGAATTCCGGATGGGCGTTGAGTCCGGTGCCGACCGCGGTGCCGCCCTGGGCCAGCGCCAGGACGCCCGGCAGGGTCGCGGCGACGCGCGAACCGCCGAGCGCCACCTGCGCGGCGTAGCCCGAGAATTCCTGGCCGAGCGAGACCGGGGTCGCGTCCTGCAGGTGCGTGCGGCCGATCTTCACGATCGACGCGAAGGCCCTGGCCTTGGCGTCGAGCGCCCCGTGCAGGTGGGACAGCGCCGGCAGCAGGCGCACCTGGATCTCGCGGGCCACCGCGATGTGCATGGCCGTCGGGAAGGTGTCGTTCGAGGACTGGCCGCGGTTGCAATGGTCGTTCGGGTGGACCGGCGCCTTGCCGCCGCGCTGGCCCCCGAGCCGCTCGTTGGCGAGGCTCGCGATCACCTCGTTGGCGTTCATGTTGGACTGCGTGCCCGAGCCGGTCTGGTAGATGACGAGCGGGAACTCGTCGTCGTAGCGGCCCTCCACCACCTCGGCGGACGCGGACGCGATGGCGTCGGCGAGCTTCGGATCGAGGGCGCCGAGATCCTTGTTCACCAGGGCGGCGGCCTGCTTCACGAGGCCCAGCGCGTGCACCAGCGGCGCCGGCATCCGGTCGGTGCCGATCTTGAAGTTCTGGATCGAGCGCTGCGTCTGCGCGCCCCAGTAGCGGTGGGCCGGGACCTCGATCGGACCGAAGGTATCGGACTCGGTGCGGGTGGCGGTCTCGGTGGGCGACATCGTGGCCTCTACGTCTGGTGCAGTGCGGTGCCTACTTAAATGAGGCGTGGCTGAATCGCGATGCCGGTTTTCAGCGGCGCACCGACAAGGGCGGGGCTCTGTCCCCGCCGGAAGGAGCCGATGAGCGCGACGATCGATCTGCCCGAGCCGAAGGCCGCCACCCGGTTCCGCCCCACCGTGCCGCCGCCGCTGAAGGAGCCGCTCGGACTGTTCGAGTTCCTCCGCGCGGCGCGCAAGAACCCGATCACCACCTGGATGGACGCGCATTTCAAGCTGCCGGTGGTGGCGGCCGAGGGCGCGATGGGCCGGATCACCCTGGTGAGCGACCCAGCGCTGGTCCGCCACGTGCTGATCGAGAAGGCCGAGAATTACCGCAAAGACGATCTCCAGCGCCGGGTGCTCGCTCCGGGGCTGGGCAACGGCCTGCTCAGCGCCGAGGGCGACGAGTGGCGGCTCCAGCGCCGTACCCTGGCGCCGATCTTCAACGCCCGTACGGTCCAGGGTTTTTCCGACGCGATGAACGCGGCCGGGGCCAAGCTGGGGCGCCGTCTCGCCCGCCGGGCCGGCAAGCCGGTCGACGTCGCCCTGGAGATGACCCGCGTCACGCTGGACGTGCTGGAGCGGACGATCTTCACGCACGGGTTGCCGAGCGATCCGGATGCCCTCGGGCGCGCCATCACCCGCTTCCTGGAGGCCGTGGGGCCGATCGATCCGCTCGACGTGTTCGGCGTGCCGGATTTCGTGCCGCGGATCGGCCGCCTGCGGGCACGGCCGGCGGGGCGCTTCTTCGCCGAGGTGGTCGACGAACTGATCGCCCGGCGCAAGGCGCTGATGGCGCAGGGTGATGCGCCGCGCGACCTGCTGACGCTGCTGCTCGCCGCGCAGGATCCCGAGACCGGCACCGGCCTCTCGGACCTCGCCGTGAAGGCCAACATCGTGACCTTCATCGCGGCTGGCCACGAGACGACCGCCAATTCCCTGACCTGGACGCTCTATTGCCTGTCGCAGGATCCGGCCGCCCAGGCGCGGCTTGAAGCCGAGGTCGACGCCGCCGGGCCGGGAGACTTTTCCATGGACCGGCTGCCCTTCACGCGGGCGGTGATCGAGGAGGCGATGCGCCTGTTCCCGCCGGTGCCGTTCCTCAGCCGGCAGGCGGTGCGGGACGATCGGTTCGGCCGGATCAAGGTGCCGCGGGGCTCGCTGGTGATGGTGGCCCCCTGGGTCCTTCACCGCCACCAGCTGCTGTGGGACGACCCGGAGGCCTTCGTGCCCGAGCGGTTCCTGCCCGAGAATCGCGACAGCATCGCGCGCTTCACCTATCTGCCGTTCGGGGCGGGGCCGCGGGTCTGCATCGGGCAAAGCTTCTCGGTGCAGGAGGCGGTGATCCTGCTGGCCCACATCGTGCGGGCGGTGCGGTTCCACCTGCCGGCCGACCACCCGCCGGTCACGCCGCTCCACCGGGTGACGCTGCGGCCGGAGCACGGATTGCGCATGGAGGCTGAGGGGCGAGCTTGAGCGGGTTGACGGGTTCCCCGTGCGTTCTCACATTGCCGACCGGGGCGAACGAGTCGTCCAGGCCGGACTCAGGCACGAACCGCGATGGCCGATACCATTGCTCCCGCCACGCTGGACTACGCCGAGCAGGTCGCCCGCGTCCTGCGCTCCAATGCCGAGACGGAACAGTTCGTCGCCGAGCAGCGCAAGCTGATCGATGAGCAGACCAAGCGCCAAGCCGAAGCGGCGAAGCTTCACGCCGAGACGCTGAAGCTCGGCCGGGACCGGGTCCTGGCCCCGCTCTCCATCGGTTTCGCCGGGATGGCGGCTGCGGCCGCGTTCTTCGGTGCGGGCGCGGCCTTCGTCAAATTGCTGAGCCCGTGATCAGCTACAGGACACGACAAGTCTATTGGCGTCGGCACGGTCTAAAATCCGGCCGGTGTCGCGTGCCGGCTCTCCGGGCGATCATCGAGCAGGTCGTCCTGAGCGATCGATACCGGCGATCGGGTAAGTCTTCAGGCGTTTGTTTGAACGTACGCTAATCGCCCCGCCGCGCCTCAAGCTGACGCGTTTTACGGTCGTAGAGCCGTGACGCGATGAAGAGACCGCCGAGGCCGAGGGCCGACATGGCTACGGCGAGGGCCAAGATCTGAAGCGCGTAGGTCTGAGGCATTCCGCTACTCTTCGGCCCGTAGGAACAACCGAATCGCGGTTTGTCCAATCAGATGTAGGAGTAAGGCAGCGACGAGAAAAGCCCAGCCGTTGTTGGTCAACACGTCGGCCGGGTGTCGAACGAGCGGCGTAATGAACGCTGTACCGAGTGTCAGGATTGCCGTCGCGTTGAAGAACGTCGCAGCCAGCTTGACGCCCTCGTTGAAGCGCTTCGCGCGGTGCTTCCGCGTGCTCGCCGACAGCCCTAACGGCGCGACACCCTCGTCCACCTGAGACTCCCCGGGCCGTCGATTCGGCCCGGTGGGTTCAGCTCTTCTTGCGGAACGCGTCCAGGCTCACGACCTCGGCGCCGGCCTCCTCGCCCTCCTTCTTGGCGGCGGGGCGGGGCGCCTTCTCGTCCGGCTTCGGCGAGCCCTTGTCGCTCGCCGCCGCGGGGGCCGGCAGGCCCTTCGGCGCGATCGTGGCGAGCCCGGAGCCCTTGGGCCGGACCTCGCCGGGCTCGGAGCCCGCGCCGCGCGGTCCCGCCTTGGCCGGGGCGGCATTCGCCTCCTCGGGCGCCTCGCCGGCCTCGCTGAGATCGAACTTCAGGCCGAACTGCACGGAGGGGTCGAAGAAGCCCGACAGGGCCTCGAACGGCACCAGCAGCCGCTCCGGCACGCCCGAGAACGACAGGCCGACCTCGAAGGCGTGCTCGGTGACGTTGAGGTCCCAGAACTGGTGCTGCAGGACGATCGTCATGTCCTGCGGGTATTTCTCGCGCAGGGCCTGCGACATCCGCACGCCGGGCGCCTCCGTCCGGAACGAGACGTAGAAATGGTGCTCGCCCATCAGCCCCTCGCGGGCCGCGTCGGTCAGCACCTTGCGCACCACGCCGCGCAGGGCGTCCTGCACCAGAAGATCGTAACGGATCAGGTCGTCTGCCATCTGCGGTCGCGCTCTCGCCCGGATACCCGGCGCCCCGCCGCGGATGGCCGGACCGAGGAAGGAAGTGGAGGCTTCTGTTGCCAGGTGCCTCCGAACCCCGCCTATGCGGTGCTACCCGCTAGGACTTGAGGTCGATATTGGGGACCGCTTACGCGGCCACCGCCACCGGAGCAAAGTTGTCGTTGGCAACTCTTGCAAAGGCCCGATAACGGCGGAACCATGCCGAGCGAAAGTCCAACCTTTACGCCCTCGTCGATCCTATTTCGCCCCCGCCGGAGCCCAGGCTCGCGATCATGCGCCTTGCGGCAGCATGTCCTGGGTTCGGGTGGAGGCGCCGGGTACCGCCCCCGGGTCCGATAGGTTTATTGCGAAGAACGTTTATCGCCATAGCCGGCCTCGCGACCGGCTCCCGAGATATAGAGGGGATCGGTCCGGTTTTGAAGCCCGATCGTGTCGCGCCATCGCCACTTCTCGCGCCTCCGGCCGAGGCTGTTGCCGGAAGTGCGCAGTCCGGCGCCGCCGCGCCGGACGGGCGGGGCCGTCTCGACCGGATCTGGTCCGCGATCTGGCGCCTCGGCGTCCTGGTCGGGCTCGTCGTCCTCTACCTGGGCGCGGCGAGCCTGCTCTCGCTGGCCGCCGTGCGCGTCGGGTTCGACCTGTGGAACGGGATCGACCCGTTCCTGCCGCCGGAGCGGCGGCCGTTCCTCGGCGCGGTGGAACTCGCCCACCGGGCCTTCGCGGTCGATGCCCTGCGGCAGGTCTTCCTCGCCCTCCTGGTCATCGGCGGGGCGTGGCTGCGGGACCGGGCCGGCTGGCGGCGCCGCCTCGCCCTCGACCGGGAGCGTCCGAACGGGATGCGGCCCGTGACACTGCTGGGGATCCTCCTCGTCTGGCCGGTGCTGCACATCGCCTGGGTGACCGGCACGGCGGAGCTGTTCGGTGCGAGCTTCGGCCAGCACGTCCGGCTGTCGCCGTTCATGAGCCGGGCCGCGGTGGCGGCGTGGCTCGCCTACCTCACGATCCTGGCCCCCGTGGCGGAAGAGCTGCTGCTGCGCGGCGAGGCCTTTGCCCGCGCCCAGGCCGCCGTCGGGCCCGTGGGGGCGGTTCTGGTCACCGCGCTCGTCTTCGCGGCCGCCCATGTCTCGTCCTGGGGGCTCGCCCGGCCGGTCTCGCTGCTGCCGCTCGCCTTCGCCCTCGGCTGGCTGCGCTGGCGGACCGGGCGGCTCTGGCCGGGCATCGCCCTCCACGGCTGGTCGAACCTCGCGCTCGTGACCTACCTGCTCTGGCCGGGTTGAAGCGTTCTCCGCCGAATCGGACCCCGGTTCGGCGCGAGAGCGCGCGTCACATGAGAGAATCAGAGCGGTAGCCGAGCGCGGGGCGATCGGACACGGCTCCGATCACCATGATGCGCGACGGCGGTGCATAGATGTCGACGGCGCGCTTGCCCGGCGCCCCCGCCGCGCGCAGGAATGAGCGATGGACGCTTATCAAGACCTGCTCCAGCGGATCCTCGACGCGGGCGCCGCCAAGGACGACCGCACCGGCACCGGGACGCTGTCGGTGTTCGGCCATCAGATGCGCTTCGACCTGTCGGCGGGCTTCCCGCTGGTCACCACGAAGCGCCTGCACCTGCGCTCGATCATCCACGAGCTGCTCTGGTTCCTGGCCGGCGACACCAACGTGGCGGCGCTGCAGGCCAACGGCGTGACGATCTGGGACGAGTGGGCCGACGCGCACGGCGACCTCGGGCCCGTCTACGGCAAGCAGTGGCGCTCCTGGGAGAAGCCCGGCGGCGGCACGGTCGATCAGATCGCCTGGGTGCTCGACGAGATCCGGCGCAACCCGGATTCCCGCCGGCTGATCGTCTCGGCCTGGAACCCGGCCGACCTCGACCGGATGGCGCTCGCCCCCTGCCACTGCCTGTTCCAGTTCTACGTGAGCGAGGGGCGGCTCTCCTGCCAGCTCTACCAGCGCTCGGCCGACGCCTTCCTGGGCGTGCCATTCAACATCGCGAGCTACGCGCTCCTGACCCACATGATCGCCCAGGTGACCGGTCTCGGCGTCGGCGACTTCGTCCACACCTTCGGCGACGCGCATCTCTACCGGAACCACCTGGAGCAGACCCGCACCCTGCTCGCCCGGGAGCCGCGTCCGCTGCCGCAGCTGCGGCTGAACCCGGCGGTGCGCGACCTGTTCGCCTTCCGGTACGAGGATTTTTCCGTCGCGGGCTATGACCCCCATCCCGCCATCGCGGCGCCGGTGGCGGTATGAACCCGAGAATCTCTCTGGTCGCGGCCGTCGCTCGCAACGGGGTGATCGGCCGCGACAACGGCCTCGCCTGGCACCTGTCCAGCGACCTGAAGCGGTTCAAGGCGCTCACCATGGGCAAGCCGATGCTGATGGGCCGCCGGACCTGGGACTCGATCGGCCGGCCGCTGCCGGGCCGCCGCACGCTGGTGCTGACCCGCGACCGCGGCTTCCGGGCCGAGGGCGCCGAGGCGGTCCACGACTGGGCGGCCGCGCTGGCGGCCGCCGCGGACACGGAGCTGATGGTGGTGGGCGGCGCCGCGATCTACGCCCTGGCCCTGCCGCAGGCCGATCGCCTCCACCTGACCGAGGTCGCGGCGGAGCCCGATGGCGACGTGCGATTCCCCGCCTTCGACCGGGCGCGGTTCCGCGAGACGTTCCGCGAGGCGCACCCCGTCGGCCCGCGCGACGAGCACGCCTTCGCGTTCGTGGATTGGGAACGGGTGCGCTGAGGCGCGCCGCCGCATTTGCCTTTGGCCCCCCGCATGCCCACCTGCCAGCCTTGACAGCACGGCGCATGCGCCCGCAGGTGCCTGTCGGGTGCGCGAGTTCACGTCGGGCTTGCACATCCTGCGGGAAGGTGCGCCCGTGCAAGCGCTTAGGCATTTGCCCGGTTGGTCGGGACTAGCCGGGCGAGCGTGGCCGTTCAGGCAGGGGGCGCGGCCAGTATGGGCCGGGCGCGGACAGGCGGGAGACGACGGCTAGGATGCCTTGGAGCAATCAGAGCGGCGGCGGAGGTCCCTGGGGCCGGCCCGGCGGCAACGGCGGCGGCGGCCCGTGGGGCAACGGCGGCAAGACCCCGCCGAACCTCGAGGATCTGCTCAAGCGCGGGCAGGACCGCCTGCGCAACCTGATTCCGGGCGGCGGCGGCACCGGCGGCTACGGCGGAGGCGGCTCGACCGGCCTCGGCGGCGGCCGCAGCGCCGCGGTGATCGCGGCGCTCGCCGTGGCGGTCTGGCTCGCCACCGGCTTCTACACCGTCTACCCGCGGCAGGTCGGCATCGAGACGATCTTCGGGCGCTACGTCGGCACCAAGGGCGAGGGCCTGCGCTACAACTTCCCTTACCCGATCGGCAGCGTGGTCAAGCCCGATGTCGGCTCCCAGAACGCGATCCAGATCGGCTTCCGCAACGGCCCGGGCGGCCAGGGCCGCACCCGCGACGTGCCGGACGAGAGCCTGATGCTCACCGGCGACGAGAACATCGTCGATCTCGACTTCGAGGTGCAGTGGCGGGTCAACCCGCTGAAGGCCTCCGACTTCGTATTCAACCTTCAGAACCCGGAGGGCACCATCAAGGCGATCTCCGAGAGCGCGATGCGCGAGGTGATCGGCCGCCGCAACATCCAGGCGATCCTGACCAACGAGCAGTCGAGCATCGCCCAGGAGGTCAAGGAGATGGTCCAGAAGGCGCTGGACGAGTACGGCGCGGGCGTGCGCATCGAGGTGGTGCAGCTCGTCTCGGTCAACCCCCCGCCGGAGGTGCGCCCCGCCTTCATCGACGTGAACGCTGCCCAGCAGGACGCCGACACGGCACAGAACGAGGCCAAGACCTACGCGAGCCGCGAGGTGCCGCAGGCCCGCGGCAAGGCGTCCCAGATCGTCCAGCAGGCCGAGGCCTACCGGACCAAGGCGACGGCCGACGCCACCGGACAGGCGGCGCGCTTTAGCGAGGTCTACGCCTCCTACAAGGCCGCCCCGGCGATCAGCCGCGAGCGGATCTTCCTGGAGACGATGGAGAAGGTCCTGGGCTCCGTGAACAAGGTGATCATCGACCAGAACGGGGCGCAGCCGGGCACCGCGACCGCGGCCGGCGTGCTGCCGGTGCTGCCGCTCTCGGAGTTCGGCGCCCGGGCCCAGACCCAGACGGGGGCCGGCCGATGAAACAGGCGCTCCGCACCGGCCTGATCGCGGTCGCCGCGATCGTCGCGATCGGGCTCTACGCCTCGATCTTCACCGTCGGCCAGATGCAGCAGGCCCTCGTCCTGCAGTTCGGCCGCGTCCGCGCCGTCCTCAACGCCACCGGCGAGGACAAGCCCGGCCTCTACTTCAAGATCCCGTTCATGGAGAACGTGATCATCTTCGACAAGCGCGTGCTCGACCTCGACCTGCCGGTGCAGACGGTGCTCACCGCCGACCGGCAGAACCTGGAGGTGGACGCCTTCGCCCGCTACCGGATCCTCGATCCGCTGCGGTTCTATCAGGCGGTGGGCAATATCGGGCTGGCCAACCAGCGCTTGGCGAGCTTCACCAATTCCGGCCTGCGCAACGTGCTCGCCCGCTCGACCCGCGACGCCATCGTCAAGACAGAGCGCGGCCAGCTGATGCACAACATCCAGGAGGACGTGAACCGGCAGGCCAAGGCGCTGGGCGTCGAGATCGTCGACCTGCGCATGACCCGCGTCGATCTGCCCGCGCAGAACTCGGCCGCGGTCTACAAGCGGATGAAGACCGAGCGCGAGCGCGAAGCCGCCGACGTCCGGGCCAACGGCGACCAGATCGCCGCTACGATCCGCGCCAAGGCGGACCGCGAGGTCACGGTGATCCTGGCCGAGGCGACGCAGAAGTCCGAGCAGTTGCGCGGCCAGGGCGACGCCGACAAGAACCGGATCCTCGCCGAGGCGTTCGGCAAGGACCCGGACTTCTTCAGCTTCTACCGCTCGATGCAGGCCTACGAGGTCGGGCTGAAGGGATCCGACACGCGCTTGGTGATCAGCCCGAACACGGACTTCTTCCGCTACTTCAGCGACCCGCAGGGCCGGGCCGCCGCGGCGGCGCGTCCCCCGCGCGGGCCGGCCGATCCGAGCGCGACCACCGGGTCCACCGCAGGCGCCGCACGCTGAGCGTGTTGGCGCCCCGGCCCCCGGGGACTACCTTGTGCGACAACACGCGGACCCCGATCGCCGGTCGGGGATCCGCGGAGCCGGAAACGCGGTCTTGAAGAGGTCGATCATGTACCCCGTCGCGCGCGCCTCCGTGGCGCCCTTCGGCCGCGCCCAGGCGCAGCCTCGCTCCCGCGCCCGCGGCCTGATGGCGGCAATCCTCGTCGGCGCGTCCGTGGCAACCGCGGCGCTGCCGGTCCCGGCCTTCGCCAAAGGCCCGGCCTCGCTCGCCGACCTCACCGATCAGGTCACCGACGCGGTTGTGAACATCTCGGCCTCCACTACGGTCGAGGCCCGGGCCGGCCGCGCCGGGCCGCAGGTTCCACCCGGCACCCCGTTCGAGGATCTGTTCGAGGAGTTCTTCAACCGCCGCGGGGGCCGCGGCGGCGGCGAACGGGGCGACAACGACGCGCCGCGCCAGCAGCGCAAGTCGAACTCCCTCGGCTCCGGCTTCATCATCGATTCCGCCGGGCTCGTGGTGACCAACAACCACGTCATCGGCGACGCCAACGACATCCAGGTCATCCTGCACGACGGCACC
The DNA here is from genome assembly GCF_022829545.1 of Methylobacterium sp. J-030. Classification (GTDB taxonomy): domain Bacteria; phylum Pseudomonadota; class Alphaproteobacteria; order Rhizobiales; family Beijerinckiaceae; genus Methylobacterium. Next base: position 27,581 of record NZ_JAKSYM010000239.1, read on the forward strand.
AAGCTGAAGGCCGAGATCGTCGGCAAGGATTCGAAGATCGACCTCGCGGTGCTGAAGGTGAAGCCCCCGGCCGATCATCCGCTGAAGGCTGTGCCGTTCGGCGATTCCGACAAGATGCGGCCGGGCGACTGGGTCATCGCCATCGGCAATCCGTTCGGCCTTGGCGGGTCGGTCTCGGCCGGCATCGTCTCGGCTCGCGGCCGGAACATCGAGTCCGGCCCCTACGACAACTACATCCAGACCGACGCGGCCATCAACAAGGGCAATTCGGGCGGTCCGCTGTTCAACATGGACGGCGAGGTGATCGGCATCAACACGGCGATTCTATCGCCTACCGGCGGCTCGGTGGGCATCGGCTTCGCGGTGCCGTCGGACACGGCCAAGCCCGTGATCGACCAGTTGCGCGATTACGGCGAGGTCCGCCGCGGCTGGCTCGGCGTGCGCATCCAGAACGTCGACGACGCCGCCGCCGAGGCGCTGAACCTCAAGGGCGGCGCGCGCGGCGCCCTGGTGGCCGGAGTCGACGAGAAGGGCCCGGCCAAGGCCGCCGGCATCGAGGTCGGCGACGTGATCCTGAAGTTCAACGGCGCCCCCGTGAAGGCGTCCGGCGACCTGCCACGGATCGTGGCCTCGACGCCGGTGGGCCAGAAGGTCGACGTGCTCGTGATGCGCAAGGGCGAGGAGGTGACGAAGCCCGTCACCCTCGGCCGCCTGGAGGATAGCGACAAGCCGCAGCTCGCCAACCTGCGCCAGCCGGAGCCCGAGAGCGCGACCCGTCAGGCGCTGGGCCTCAACCTCTCCGGCATGACCGACGATCTGCGCAAGAAGTATTCGATCAAGGACACCGTGAAGGGCGTGGTCGTCACCCGCGTTGATCCGAACTCGACGGCGGCCGACAAGCGGATCCAGCCCGGCGAGGTGATCGTGGAGGTCGGCCAGGAGGCGGTGAACACGCCGGCCGATGTGACCAAGCGGATCGATGCCCTGAAGAAGGACGGGCGCAAGTCGGTGCTGCTGCTGGTGGCGAGCGCCACCGGCGACGTGCGGTTCGTGGCGCTCGGGCTGGACTGAGCGGTATCGTCGTACGAACGATCTCAGGCCGTCGCTTCGCGAGGAGCGGCGGCCTTTCTGTCATCTGGACTGCGCATTGACGCGGGGCCGCGGGCGGTCACACTGGCACGGCGAGTCGGTGCGGCTCGGACGATCCTGGACCTATGACGGCCGTCGCCTTCGATACCCTGAAGTTCGCCCGCGCCCTGCGCGAGAAGGCGAAGCTGTCGCCCGAGCAGGCCGAGGGCTTGGCGGATGCCTTGGTCGATGTGCCTCGACAGCAACCTTGCCACGAAGGCCGATATCCGCGACGTGCAGGCGGATATACAGATCGTCCGCGGGGATATCGAAGCCCTCAAGATTCAAACGCGCGCCGATATCGAGGCCCTTCGGCTCACAACCCAGGCAGATATCGAATCCCTTCGCGTATCAACCAAAGCGGACTTCGATAATCTTCGCCAATCAACCAAGTCGGACATCGAGGCCCTGCGCCTATCGACCAGCTCTGATATCGAAGCCCTGCGCCTGTCGACCGAGTCGGATATCGAGGCCCTGCGCCTGTCAACCAGCTCGGACATCGAGGCCCTGCGTCTGTCGACCAAGTCGGATATCGAGACCCTGCGCCTATCGACCAGCTCTGATATCGAAGCCCTGCGCCTATCTACGAAGGCCGACATCGATGGTCTGCGACTTGAGACCAAGGCCGACATCGAAACCGTGAAAGGCGCCATCGCCTCCGCCAAGGTCGAGACAGTACGCTGGCTCGTCGGCGCGATCGGCTTTCAGACGCTGGCGGTGCTGGGCGCCGTGGTCGCCCTGACCCGGACCATCCACTGAGCGCTTAAGCGACGAGCTCCGCCGCCGTGTAGCCCTGGAGGTACAGGAGCGCGGTGAGGTCGCCATGCTCGATGCGGACCTGCGCCGCGGCGGCCACGGCCGGCTTGGCCCGGAACGCCACGCCGAGGCCGGCTTCGGCCAGCATGTCGAGGTCATTGGCGCCGTCGCCCACCGCGAGCGTGTCGGCGGGGCTGAGGCCGAGGGTGCCCCGCAATTCGATCAGCGTGGCGCGCTTCTCAGCCTTGCCGACGATCGGATCCTCGACGGTCCCGGTCAGGCGGCCGTCCGACACGCCGAGCACGTTGGACCGGTGCTCGTGGAAGCCGATCATCGCGGCGATCGGGCCGGTGAACAGGGTGAAGCCCCCCGAGACGAGGCAGGTCTGAGCGCCGTGTGCCCGCATGGTCCGCACCAGCGTGGGTCCGCCCGGCGTGAGGCTCAACCGCTCGGCGATCAACCCGTCGACCGCCCCGACCGGGATGTCCTTCAGCAGCGCCACGCGTTCGCGGAGCGCCGGCTCGAAGGCGATCTCGCCGCGCATCGCGCGCTCTGTGATCGCCGCCACGTGGTCCTTGAGGCCGAGCGTCCCGGCGAGCTCGTCGATGCATTCCTGCTCGATCATGGTCGAGTCCATGTCGGCCAGGAACAGGCGCTTGCGCCGGTGGGCGTCGGCGGGGAGCACGGCGAGGTCGATCGGCTCGTCGGAAAAGGCCGTCCGCAGCGTCTCCGTCAGGGACAGGGCGTCCGAAGGTTCGCCCGATACCAACAGTTCGGCCGCGACCTCCCCGTGCAGGATCCGGGGCTGGTGTTCCGTTCGCAGTACGGCGCGCGCTTCGGCCAAGACCGCGTCGGTGATGGACGGCCGATCCGGGTTTGCTATCAGAACCGCGACCAGCATCGTGGAGGTTCGCCTTGCCAGACCGAGAGGCCGGGGGGCGCCCGGCGGCGATCCTCATCGCAGGGCCCACCGCGTCGGGCAAGTCGGCGCTTGCCGCTCGGCTGGCGGAGCGTCACGGCGGCGTGGTGATCAACACCGATTCCATGCAGGTCTACGCCGATCTGCGCCGCCTGACCGCCCGGCCCGACCCGGACGAGGAGGCCCGGGTGCCCCACCGGCTCTACGGCCATGTCGACGGCGCCGTGAATTATTCGCTGGGGCACTTTTCCCGCGACGCGGCGGCGCTGCTCGCGACCCTCGACGGGCGGTTGCCGGTCTTCGTCGGCGGCACCGGCCTGTATTTCCGGGCGCTGGAGCAGGGGTTTTCGGAGCTGCCGCCCGTGCCCGAGGCGGTGCGCGCGCGGGTGCGGGAGGAGGCCGAGGGGCGCCCGACCGAGGCGCTGCACGCCGACCTCGCCCGGCGCGACCCTGAGGGTGCGGCCCGCCTGCGCCCGAGCGACCGGATGCGGGTGATGCGCGCCCTCGAGATTTTTTTTGCCACGGGCCGGCCGATCGCCAGCTTTTACGGGGACCCGGTGCCTGGCCCCCTGGCCGGGTGGCCTCTCAAAAAAATCTTCCTGGCGCCCGATCGCGCGGTGCTGCGCGCCCGGATCGATGCCCGCTTCCGGGCGATGATCGCGGCGGGCGCGCTGGACGAGGTCGCCCGCCTGCGGTCGCGAAAACTCGATCCGCTGCTGCCGGTGATGCGCGCCCACGGCGTGCCGGGCCTGATCGCCCATCTCGACGGGGCGATCAGCCTTGAGGACGCGATCGTCCGGGGGCAGGCGGATACGCGCGCCTACGCCAAGCGCCAGCTCACGTGGTTCCGCCACCAGATGGGGGAGGGCTGGCGGTGGATGGATCCGGAGGTGGCTCAGAGCGCGCTGTGAGCTTACCGCATCTCTCCCTCCCCCCTCTGCGGGGGAGGGTGGCCCAATGAGTGCCCTCTGCGTCAGCAGGGGTCGGGAGAGGGGAGCGCGGGCTCCGGAAAAGGCGCGCCTTTCATGAGGGGCAGAGCTTTGTTCTGCGCCGTCGCTCCCCTCTCCCGACCCGCTTCGCGGGCCACCCTCTCCCGCAGAGGGGCGAGGGAGACGCAGCGGGGGCCGTTTCGCAACGCGCGAAACGAACCCTCAGCGCTCCAGTCGCGCCACCAGGCTCGACGTGTCCCAGCGCTTGCCGCCCATGGCCTGGACCTCGGCGTAGAACTGATCGACCAGCGCCGAGACCGGGAGCTTCGCGCCGTTGCGGCGGGCCTCGTCGAGCAGGATCCCGAGATCCTTGCGCATCCAGTCGACCGCGAAGCCGAAGTCGAACTTGCCCTGGTTCATGGTCTTGCCGCGGTTCTCCATCTGCCAGGAGCCGGCGGCGCCCTTGGAGATCACGTCGAGCACCGCCTCGACATCCAGGCCGGCCCGCTTGGCGAAGTGGACGCCCTCGGACAGGCCCTGGACCAGACCGGCGATGCAGATCTGATTGACCATCTTGGTGAGCTGGCCAGCGCCCGCCGGGCCCATCAGGCGGCAGGCCCGGGCGTAGGATCCGATCGCGCCCTCCACCTTGGCGTAGGTCGCCGCGTCGCCGCCGCACATCACGGTGAGCACGCCGTTCTCGGCGCCCGCCTGACCGCCGGAGACCGGCGCGTCGATGAAGCCCACCCCCTTGGCTTCGGCGGCGGCGGCGAGTTCCCGGGCGACTTCGGCCGAGGCCGTGGTGTGATCCACGAAGATCGCGCCGGGCTTCATGCCGGCGAGCGCCCCGTCCTCGCCCAGGACGACGCTGCGCAGGTCGTCGTCGTTGCCGACGCAGGCGAACACGATCTCGGCGCCCTCGACGGCCTGCCGGGGCGTCGCCGCGGAGGCGCCGCCATAGGTCTTCACCCAGGCCTCCGCTTTCGGGGTGGTGCGGTTGTAGACAGTGACGTCGTGGGCCCCCTTCTTGGCGAGGTGGCCCGCCATCGGGCCGCCCATCACGCCGAGGCCCAGGAATGCGACCTTCGCCATCGTGTTCTCCTCAACAGGGTTCCGGGGGGCTCAGCGCCCGGCCGCGACGGCCGGGTTCCGGCCGCCGAGCGTCAGCGCCGCGTTCACGACCACCGCCACCACGATGTTCACGGCGAGCGCCAGGAGCCCGGTATACAGCGTGAGCTTCGTGTCGCCGAAGGTGAGCGTGTGCAGGGGCTTCAGCCCGTCCGACCACGCGATCAGGCTGCCGGCCACGAAGCCCACCGCCCAGCCCGCCAGCAGCGCCGGGGCCCGGAACCACGAGACGTAGAGGCCGAACACCAGGGCCGGCAGGGTCTGCAGGATCCACAGGCCGCCGAGCAATTGCAGATCGAGGGCGAACTGCGTCGGCAGCACCAGGATCGCCACCAGCGCGCCGATCTTGACCAGCATCGAGGTGATCTTGGCGACCTGCGCCTCGCCGGACGGGCTGACGTTCGGGTTGACGTAGGCCTTCCAGACGTTGCGCGAGAACAGGTTGGCCGCGCCGATCGACATCACCGCCGCCGGCACCAGGGCGCCGATCGCGATCGCCGCGAAGGCGAAGCCCGCGAACCAGCCCGGGAACAGGGTCTTGAACAGGGCCGGCACCACGTCGTTGTTGCTGGTCACCTTGAGGCCGGCGGCGTGGCCCATGTAGCCGAGCATCGCGAGCAGGCCGAGCAGCAGCGTGTAGGCCGGCAGCAGCACCGCGTTCTTGCGGATCGTGTTGCCGCCGGACGACGCGAAGATGCCGGTGAGCGTGTGCGGGTACATGAAGGCCGCGAGCGCCGAGCCCAGCGCCAGGGAGGCGTAGGGCAGGATCTGCGCCGGGCTCAGCAGGGTGCCGCCCGAGCCCTTGGCCTTGAAGGCGGCGTCGGCCGCGTCGAACACCGCGCCGTAGCCGCCGAGCTTCGAGGGCACGATCGCCACCGCCACCAGCACCACGACGTAGATCATGATGTCCTTGACGAAGGCGATCAGCGCCGGCGCCCGCAGGCCCGACGAGTAGGTGTAGAAGGCCAGCACCAGGAAGGCGAGGATCAGCGGGATCTCGCCGTGCAGGCCCAGCGCCTTGATGGCCACCTCCATGCCGATGAGCTGGAGCGCGATGTACGGCATGGTGGCGATCACGCCGGTGATTGCCACCGCGAGTTCGAGCGTGCGCGAGCCGTAGGTGCCGTACACGACGTCGCCCGCCGTGACGTAGCCCTTGTCCTTGGCGGCCTGCCACAGGACCGGCATCACCGCGAACACGAACGGGTAGACGATGATCGTGTAGGGCAGGGCGAAGAACCCGTAGGCGCCGACCGCGTAGACCAGCGCCGGCACCGCGATGACCGTATAGGCGGTGTAGAAGTCGCCGCCGATCAGGAACCACGTGATCCAGGTGCCGAACTGGCGCCCGCCGAGACCCCACTCGTCGAGGTGGGCGAGTGTCTCGGGCCGGCGCCAGCGCGCGGCCACGAAGCCCATCACGGTCACCAGCAGGAAGAAGAAGACGAAGACCGACAGGGCCGGGATATCGAGATCAGCGGTCATCGCGCACGGTCCGGTAGACGACGTAGAGGATGATGGAGGTCAGCGGCACCCACGCCAGCTGATACCAGTAGAAGAACGGGAAGCCGAGCAGGACCGGGTCGTGTTGGTTGTAGAACGGCACCCACAGGAGTCCCAGGAAGGGCAGCAGCAGGAGCCACATCAGCGGCGAGCGGCGTCGGGTTTCCATGGTTCGGCCCGTCTGCGGAAGACTGGTCCGTCACGAATGTCCGCTGTTACACGGGGCGATTATCGTGCGGTCTCAAGCGCTGCATCACAGTTCGGATCGCTTGCGTCAACGGGAGGTGAATAGGATAAACCGGACCTGTCGCACGGGATCCACGAATCCCGGCCGGGGGGCCTCGCGGGTCCTCCGAGTTCGAGGCGGCGATCCGGGAGGGGACAGATGGGTACGGCGCTCGGCAGGCATGGGCCATGGGCCCTCGTGGGCGCGCTCGGCGCCGCGGCGCTGGCGATCGTGGCGAGCCAGCGGGGCGAGACGATCAATGCCCTCTGGATCGTGGTCGCGGCGGTCTGCGTCTACCTGATCGCCTACCGCTACTATTCCCAGTTCATCGCCGACAAGGTGATGCGCCTCGATCCCAAGCGCGTGACGCCGGCCATGCGCCACAATGACGGGCTCGACTACGTACCGACCAACCGCAGCGTTCTGTTCGGCCACCATTTCGCGGCGATCGCCGGGGCGGGGCCGCTGGTCGGCCCGGTGCTGGCTGCCCAGATGGGCTACCTGCCCGGCATGCTCTGGATCCTGGCCGGCGTGGTGCTGGCCGGCGCCGTCCAGGACTTCATGGTCCTGTTCGTGTCGATGCGCCGGGACGGGCGCTCGCTCGGCGAGCTGATCCGGGCCGAGCTCGGCACCGTGCCGGGCATCATCGCCCTGTTCGGCACCTTCCTGATCATGGTGATCCTGCTCGCCGTGCTGGCGCTGATCGTCGTCAAGGCGCTGGCCGAGAGCCCCTGGGGCACCTTCACGGTGATGTCGACGATCCCGATCGCCATGCTGATGGGCGTCTATTCCCGCTATATCCGCCCCGGAAAGATCGGCGAGGTCTCGATCCTCGGCTTCGTGCTGCTGATGCTGGCGATCGTGGCCGGCGGCTCCGTGGCGGCGAGCCCGGTCTGGGGCCCGGCCTTCACCTTCACGGGCCCGCAGCTCTGCTGGATGCTGATCGGCTACGGCTTCGTGGCCTCGATCCTGCCGGTCTGGCTGCTGCTCGCCCCGCGCGACTACCTGTCGACCTTCCTCAAGATCGGCACCATCGTGGGGCTGGCGCTCGGCATCGCCGTCGTCGCTCCGCATGTGCAGATGCCGGCGGTCACCAAGTTCGTGGACGGCACCGGGCCGGTCTGGGCCGGCAGCCTGTTCCCGTTCCTGTTCATCACCATCGCCTGCGGCGCGGTCTCGGGCTTCCACGCGCTGATCGCGTCGGGCACCACCCCAAAGCTGATCGCCAGCGAGGCCGATGCCCGCTTCATCGGCTATGGCGGCATGCTGATGGAATCCTTCGTGGCCATCATGGCGCTGGTCTCGGCCTGCGTGATCGACCCGGGCGTCTATTTCACCATGAACTCGCCGGCCGCCCTCATCGGCACCACGCCGGAGTCGGCGGCCGCCGCCGTGACCAAGCTCGGCTTCACCACGACGCCCGACATCATCACCCAGACCGCCGCCGATGTCGGCGAGCGCACGATCATCTCCCGGGCCGGCGGCGCGCCGACGCTCGCGGTCGGCATGGCCCACATCATCTCGTCGGCCATCGGCGGCAAGGCGATGATGGCCTTCTGGTACCACTTCGCGATCCTGTTCGAGGCTTTGTTCATCCTCACGGCCGTGGATGCGGGCACGCGCGCCTGCCGATTCATGGTGCAGGACCTCGTCGCGCTGGCGGTGCCGTCGTTCAAGAACACCACGTCGTGGGGCCCGAGCATCGCCGCCACCGCCATCTCGGTGGGCGCCTGGGGCTACTTCCTGTACCAGGGCGTGACCGACCCGCTGGGGGGCATCAACACCCTCTGGCCGCTGTTCGGCATCTCGAACCAGATGCTGGCCGCGGTGGCCCTGACGCTGTGCACGGTGGTGATCTTCAAGATGAAGCGCGAGCGCTACGCGTTCGTGACCATCCTCCCGACCGCGTGGCTGTGCCTGTGCACCCTCACGGCCGGCTGGCAGAAGATCATGTCCGCCGACCCAAAGATCGGGTTCCTGGCCCATGCCGAGCGCTACGCCGCCGCCGCGGCCGAGGGCAAGATCCTGGCCCCGGCCAAGAATGCCGACCAGATGAGCCAGATCATCCTCAACGACCGGATCGACGCGGTGCTGGCGGCCCTGTTCATCGCCCTCGTCGTGGCCATCGCGGGCTTCGGCATCGCCGCCTGCCTGAAGGCGTGGCGCGCCGATCGCTGGACCGCGCTGGAGACCGAGCCGCGCTTGGCCGCGGCGGAGTAGGGCGCGCCATGCTGCAGCAGCCGAACCTGCGGGACCGCATCCGGACGCTGTCCAAATGCGTCTGCGACGGCGCCCGGCTGATGGTGGGGCAGGGGGATTACGCGGCCTATGCCGAGCATATCCGCCGCACCCACCCCGACCGGGCGCCGATGACCGAGGTGGAGTTCTTTCGCAATCGCGAGAATGCCCGCTTCGGGGTGGGCAACACCTCGGGATTTCGCTGCTGCTGATCCGGACCCGATCGAGCCCGACCGGCGTTTGTCACGCCGGGGGTCATCAGCCCTCGCGAGACGCGGAGGGCCAATGGCCGACGAGAGCGCGCAGGAACCGACCGAGCCCCGGGCCGTGAACGTCGCCCATGCCTGGGAGCGGGCCTACTGGGCGCGCCGGTTCATGGTGCCGGTGGAGCAGGTCGAGGCCGCGGTGGCGGCGGTGGGCGACGATCCGGCCCGGGTGGCGGCCCATCTCGGGCGGGACTGGCCGGGCCACGAACCCGCCACCTGACGGCGCCATCCCCGCCCTTAAGCTCGGCCGGAGCTTGACTCGGCCGCCACAATATCCGCCATCTCCGACCAGACAGGAGGTCGGCATGAGCATTTTCCAGGACGCCATCCTTCGGTTCGGCCGCACGATCATGTCGTATGCGGGCGACGCGGTCTTCCTGCAGGCCGCGGTCTCCTCCGCCGCCAACGTCATCGTGGCGGACGGCGACGTGGCCGAGGAGGAGATCGAGTCGGCGATCAGCGGGATCCGCGCCAACCCGATCCTCGAAAAATCCTACGACACCCTGCGGGTCGAGCAGGAACTCTACGAGGCGATCGCCCGGGCCAAGACGCGCGCCGGCCGCCTTGAGAACCTGCGCCTCGTCGGCGCCATCGCGGAGCGGCCGATCGATCAGCGCCAGGACGTGTTCCTGATCGGTGCCGACGTGGCCGATATCGACGGGATCAGCGCGGTCGAGCACAAGGCGCTGGATGAGATCGCGGCGGCGCTGCAGGTCGACAAGACGGCGTTGCTGCGCTGAATCGATCGGGAACGGGTCCGTTCCATGTGTGGCCGTCGCGGCGCGCGACGGCGCGACGGCGCGACGGCCGAGAGCCGGATCGTGCACCTGCCGGGCAGCCCGCCGGCCTGCACCGAGCCCGCGGGGGCGAAGCCGCCCGCGCCGACATCCTGGAGCGGATCGCCGCGATCCCGGCGCGGGCGGCGGTTGAGCCGGCGCCGTCCGGCGCGCGGGCGCCCCTCGGCGACGCCGCGGGCTGGGCGGCCCCGGAGCTGATCCGCCCGCCCAAATCCCCGGGATAGACGACAACCCTGCGGCGACTCGGCGCGATCCTTGCCCGGTCGGACATGATAGCGAATCATTTCGGGTGTCCGATACGCCGGCACGCGATGCGAAGCGTCTGGCTCGCCGCCGGCCGACGGAGACCGCATGGGCCTCGTCCTCTACGCCCTCAAGTTCCGGATCACGACCTACGTGCTCGCGGTGCTGATGATGCTCGGCGGCATCGGCGCCATCGTGGTCATGCCCAAGGACGTGCTGCCGGTCGTCGACATCCCGGTGGTCGTGGTCGTCTGGACCTATACCGGCCTGTCGGCGCCGGAAATGGAACAGCGCATCACAACCTATGCCGAATACGGCATCTCCAACAACGTCAACAACATCCGCCGCGCGGAATCGACCACCCTCCAGGGCACGGCGGTACAGCGGATCTACTTCGACCCGTCCGTGAGCCTCGATCTCGCGATCGCCCAGGTGGTCTCCTCGACCAACTCGATCCGCGCCGTGATGCCCCCCGGCACGCAGCCGCCGGTGATCGTGCGCTACTCGGCCTCCTCGGTGCCGGTGATCCAGCTCGCCCTGACCTCGGCCAAGCAGAGCCTCAACGAGGTCTACGACTACGCCCAGTACCGGATCCGCCAGACGCTCGCGCAGGTCCCGGGCTCGACCCTGCCGTCGCCGTTCGGCGGCGCGCCGCGGCAGATCATGGTCGATCTCGACCTCAACGCCCTCCAGGCGCTCGGTCTGACGCCGCTCGACGTCACCAACGCCATGACGGCCCAGAACCTGACGGTGCCGTCCGGCCTCGCCAAGATCGGCGAGCAGCAATACCCGGTCCAGCTCAACGCCACCCCGCCCTCGATCGAGACCCTCAACCTCGCGCCGATCAAGGTGGTGGCCGGCCAGCCCGTGCTGATGCGCGACGTGGCCTATGTCCGCGACGGCGGGCCGCCGCAGGTCAACGTGGTCAGCGCCGACGGCCAGCAGGCCGTGCTGATGCAGATCATCAAGAACGGCACCGCTTCGACGCTGAACGTCGTCAACAACGTCAAGGCCGCGATGCCGACGATCCGGGCCGCCGCGCCCGACGGGCTGTCGATCAAGCAGCTGTTCGACCAGTCGGTCTTCGTCTCGAACGCGATCGAGGGCGTGCTGCACGAGGCGCTGACCGCGGCGGCCCTGACCGGGCTCGCGATCCTCCTGTTCCTCGGCTCCTGGCGCTCGACCATCATCGTGCTGATCTCGATCCCGCTCTGCGTCATGACCTCGCTGGCTGTGCTGGCGGCGCTCGGCGAGACCATCAACGTGATGACGCTCGGCGGCCTCGCGCTCGCGGTCGGCATCCTGGTGGACGATGCCACGGTGGCGATCGAGAACACCTACCGGCTGTTCGAGGAGGGCGAGGAATTCCGCGAGAGCGTGGTCCACGGCGCCGCCGGCATCGCCAAGCCGGCGCTGATCTCGACGCTGGCGATCTGCGCGGCCTTCACGGCGGTGTTCGCGCTCACCGACACGCCGAAATACCTGTTCACGCCGCAGGCCCTCGCGGTCGTGTTCGCGATGCTGACCTCCTACCTGCTGTCGCGGACCCTGGTGCCGCTGCTGATCGACGTGATCGTGGCGCCGGAATACCGCCAGAAGCACGCCAAGGACCGGGACCAGCATGAGTCGCCCCGGCGGGGCCGCATCGCCCGCGCCGTCGGCGTCATCGGGGCGCCCGTGATGCGGCTCGCCGGCCGGATCCACGGCGCCTTCGAGCGCGGCTTCACGCGGTTTCACCGGGGCTATGTCGGGCTCCTGCACGTGGTGCTGCGCCACCGGATCGTCACGCTCGGCGTGGTCGGTGGTGTGCTCGGGATGACGGGCGTGCTGTTCGTCTTCGTCGGGCAGGATTACTTCCCGCAGATCGAGGCAAGCCAGATGACCATGCATCTGCGCACCCGCACCGGCATGCGCATCGAGACCACCCGGCAGGTCTTCGCCGACGTGGAGGACATGGTCCGCGAGGTCATCCCGGCAGGCGAGATCGACCAGATCCTCGACAATATCGGTCTGCCGTCGAACAACTACAACTTCGCGTTCTCGGACGGGTCGTTCGTCTCCTACAACGACGGCCAGATGCTGATCAGCCTCAAGGAGGGCCACGGCTCGGTGGCGGGCTACACGAAGCGCCTGCGCGCGGTGCTGATGAAGCGCTTCCCCGACGTGACCGTGTATTTCCAGCCCGCCGACATGATCACCCAGATCCTGAACTTCGGCGTCATCACCCCGATCGACGTGCAGGTCTCCGGCCGGCACCCGGAGAAGGATCTGGAGGTCGCTCAGCGCATCGTCCAGCGGCTGAAGCACACCAAGGGCCTCGTCGACGTCCACCTGCAGCAGATCGTCAACGAGCCGCAATTCTACGTCGATGTCGACCGGCGCCTCGCCTCGGAACTCGGGCTCACCGAGCAGCAGGTGGCGCAGAACATGAACATCTCGCTGTCCGGCAGCTATCAGGTCACGCCGAACTTCTGGCCCGATCCGAAGACCGGCATCCCCTACCAGCTTTGGGTGCAGACGCCCGAATACCGCAACAGCTCGCTCACCGACCTGCGCAACACGCCGATGTTCGTGCGCGCGGCCGCGACGTCCAGCTCCGGCCCCGGAGTGCTGACGCTGCTCTCCAGCCTCGCCGACCTGCGCCGGACGCCGACGCAGACCATGATCAGCCACGTCAACATCCAGCCGACCTTCGACATCTACGCCGCGGTGCAGGACCGCGACCTCGGCGCGGTCGCCCGCGACATCGACGCGATCATGCAGGACGAGCAGAAGAATCTCGAAGCGCCCGACAAGATCGCCGTGCGCGGGCAGATCGAGAACATGCGCTCGGCCTTCTTCCGCCTGGAGATCGGCCTCGGCGTCGCGCTGATCGCCGTCTACCTCCTGATGGCGGTGAACTATCAGAGCTGGGGCGACCCGTTCGTGGTGATCGCGGCGCTGCCGATGGCCTTCTGCGGCATCACCTTCGCGCTGTTCATCACCGGGACCGCCTTCTCGATCCCGTCGATCTTCGGGGCGATCATGTCGGTGGGCATCGCCTCGGCGAACTCGATCCTGCTCGTCACCTTCGCCAAGGAGCATCGGGAGGCGACGGGCTGCAGCGCCTTGGAGGCGGCGATCACCGCGGGCGAGACGCGGCTGCGCCCGGTGCTGATGACCGCCTCGGCGATGTTCCTGGGGCTGATCCCGATGGCGCTCGGCACCGGCGAGGGCGGCGAGCAGAACGCGGCGCTCGCCCGCGCCGTGATGGGCGGCATCGCCTTCGCGACCCCGGCGACGCTGCTGCTGGTGCCGTTCCTCTACGTGCTGATGCGCAATGGGCCGGCCCAGCCGGTGGCGGATTATCTGGAGCCGGAGGGCGGTGCGGCGGCCTGAGGGTCGGGCGCGGCGCTCTCTCCTCCCCCTTGTCGGGAGGAGTTGGAGGTGGGGGTGGTTCAGGATGGGGCGAGGCGGTGCCTTCTGCACCACCCCCACCCCTGACCCCTCCCCACAAGGGGGAGGGGAAAAGCTCACCCCTCCTTGAAGCCATATTCCGGCGTGTCGTCGTCATTGCCGTAATACTTGTACGGCAGGAACTTCCCCGACATCGTGAGCTTCACACGGTCGCCCTTGTTGTTGGCCTCCCGGGCCATGTCCATGTTGAAGTCGATCGCCGACATGATGCCGTCGCCGAACTCCTCCTGGATCAGCTCCTTGAAGGTCGTGCCGTAGACCATCACCAGCTCGTAGAACCGGTAGATCAGCGGGTCGGTGGGCGGCATCGTGGGGATCGAGCCCCGGTAGGGGGCCTCGTTGAGCATCCGCTCCTCGGCGGCCGAGAGGCCGAACAGGTCGGCCGCCCGCTTGGCCTGCGCCTTCGGCAGCTTCATCTGGCCCATGCAGGCCGCCGTGATCAGGAACGGCGAGAGCCCGCCGATCGCCTCGTGGATGTGCTTCCAGCTCCAGCCCTTCTCGCGCTTGATGTCGAGAAGCTTCTCGGTGAGGTCCTCGCGCTTCATGGGTCTCTCCCTGTCTTAATGGTTCGGCCGGTCTCGGCCCGCGCTGTCGCCGCGCCGCTTCGGCAAGCCGTATGCCAACCGTTGCGGCAAATGGCTCAGGAGCGTGCTTTCGGTGCACCGGATGGGCGGGAAGCGCACAACCGCGGCCGGAAACCCTTGCATCCGGAGCGTGTTTTCGGACCATGCGTCTTCGGGTCTCGGAGGCGGCTTTGGGCGGAGACGATCGGGACGGGCAGACGGCCGGCGGGCCGGCGGGCGCATCCGCGCCGCCGTGGGAATTCGTGCTGCCGGAGGAGCCCGCCACCGAGGATCTCGGCCTGTTCCTGTCCGAGTTCCTGCGCCCGGGGGATGTCGTAGCGCTCTCGGGGGGCCTGGGCGGCGGCAAGACCACGCTGGCCCGGGCGATCATCCGCGAACTGACCGGCGACCCGCGCCTAGAGGTGCCGAGCCCGACCTTCACGCTGATCCAGCCCTACGCGGCCCGGGACGGGCGGCCGATCATCCACGCCGATCTCTATCGCCTGCGCGACGCCGACGAGCTGGTGGAACTCGGCTTCGACGAGATGGCCGAGGAGGCCATCACGCTCGTCGAGTGGCCCGAGCGGATGCCGCCCCGCGACGGTCCGGTGCTCACCATCGACCTGTCCCTGCGGGCGGAGTTCGGCCCCGGGGCGCGGCTGGCCCGGATCGACGGGTCCGGCGGCATGCGCGCCCGTCTCGACCGGGCCCGGGCGGTGCGCCGCCTCCTCGACCGCAGCGGCTGGGACATCGCCGAGCGCGTCCTGATGCAGGGCGACGCCTCGTCCCGCGCCTACGAGCGCCTGACCAAGCCCGACGGCACCAGCGCGGTGCTGATGATTGCCCCGCCCCGGCCGGACGGGCCGCCGGTGCGCGACGGCAAGCCCTACAGCGCGATCGTGCACCTGGCCGAGAGCGTCCACGCCTTCGTGGCCCTCGACCGGGGCCTGCGGGCTCTGGGCTTCTCGGCGCCGAGGATCTACGGCGAGGACCTCGCCGAGGGCCTGCTGATCCTGGAGGATCTCGGCAGCGAGCCCGTCGTCGAGGCCGGCGCGCCGCGGCCCGAGCGCTACGCCGAGGCGGTGCGGCTGCTCGCCAAGCTCCACGCCACGCCGCTGCCCGCGACCCTTCCGGTGGCGGAGGGGATCGACCACGTCCTGCCGCCCTACGACAGCGACGCGCTGCTGTTCGAGACGGAGCTGCTGCCCGAATGGTACGCCCCGGCGATCCGGGACGTCACCCTGTCGGCGGCGGCGCGGTCGGATTTCGGGGACCTGTGGCGGGCGGCGCTCCGGGGCGCGGTCCCCGACCGGCCGACCTGGACGCTGCGCGACTATCATTCCCCCAACCTGATCTGGCTGCCCGAGCGCGACGGGCTGGAGCGGGTCGGGCTGATCGACTTCCAGGATGCGGTGATGGGCCACCCGGCCTACGACGTCGCCTCGCTGCTGCAGGATGCCCGGGTCGATGCCAGCGCCGAGTTCGAGCTGCGGCTGCTCGGCCTCTACGCGCGGGAGCGGCGGGGCCGGGACCCGGCCTTCGATGTCGGTGCCTTCGCCACCGCCTACGCGCTGCTCGCCGCGCAGCGGGCCACCAAGATCCTGGGCATCTTCGCCCGCCTCGACCGGCGCGACGGCAAGCCCGGCTATCTCGCCCACCTGCCGCGGATCGAGGGCTACCTCGCCCGCAACCTCGCCCATCCGGCGCTCGCCGGGCTGCGGGCGTGGCACGCGGCGCATCTACCGGGCCTCGTCGCGCCGGATCCCGAACCCTGACCATCGGACCCGTCCCTGCATGAGCGAGACCGAGCCAGCCGTCAGTCGCGCCTTCGTCCTGGCCGCGGGCCTGGGCAAGCGCATGCGGCCGGTGACCGCCACGGTGCCCAAACCCCTGGTGGAGGTGGCCGGGAAGGCACTCCTCGACCACGCCCTCGACCGGGTCGCCGAGGCCGGGATCGGCACCGCGATCGTCAACGTCCACTATCTCCCCGATCTGATCGAGGGCCATCTCGCCCGCCGGGCCGAGCAGCCGGGCCGCGGGCCGGCCACGATCGTCTCGGACGAGCGCGGGGCGCTCCTGGAGACGGGCGGGGGCATCCGCAAGGCGCTGCCGCTCCTCGGCGACGCGCCCTTCGCAGTTCTGAACTCGGATTCGTTCTGGCTGGAGGGCCCGGCTTCAAACCTGCGCCGGCTGATCGAGACCTGGGAGGGAGCGCGCATGGACGGGCTGCTCCTGGTGGCGCCCACCACCACCAGCCTCGGCTACGAGGGCGCGGGCGACTTCGTGATGGATGCGGACGGTCGCCTGGAGCGCCGCGGCGAGCGCGCGGTGGCGCCCTTCATCTACGCGGGGGTTGCGATCCTGCACCCCGGCCTGTTCGCCGACACGCCGGAGGGGGCCTTCTCGCTGAACCGCCTGTTCGACCGGGCGATCACGGCCGGGCGGCTGTTCGGCATGCGCCTCGACGGCCAGTGGCTGCATGTCGGCACGCCAGAGGCGATCCGGGCCGCGGAGGAGCGGGTGAAGGCGAGCGCGCGGGTGCTGTGACCCGGCGGCTGCCGGACCGATGGGCTCGCGCGATGTGAAGGTCGTCCGACGCGGCGTCTTGCCAAGCCCGATCCGAGCCTCTAGAAGCCCCCTCACACCGGCGGGCCGAGACCCCGCCGCCGTGTCAGGCGCCCGTAGCTCAGCTGGATAGAGCACCAGACTACGAATCTGGGGGTCAGAGGTTCGAATCCTTTCGGGCGCGCCATCTAACCTATTATTACACATCGCGTTTTCCTTTTGCTGCCTTCGGCCTCGGAGGTGCGGTTTGCAGTTGGTTTGCAAATTCGGTTCGCGGTGAGTTCTCCCAGTTGAAGATGGCTTGGTCCGCGAGCGCCCGAGTTCGCGCGAGATAGCGGTCCAGAATCACGGTCACCGTCTTGAGCGAGTGGCCGGTGATGGTGGCGATATGCTGCGGGTTGCATCCGGCCTCAGACAGCATGGTCACCGCTGTTCCGCGCAGGTCGTGGAAATGCAGTGCTACCGGCTCATCCAGGCCGGGCAGGCTGATCCGGCTGAGACCCGCTTCAGCCGCGGCCTCCTCCCAGAGCCGGGCGAAGTAGCGCTTTTGCAGCGCCCGCCCGGTCTTGGTGGTCAGCACCAGTGGCGACCCTCGCGGCATGCCGTCCAGCATGCGCCGCAGCGCCCTCGTGCAGGGGATAGTGATCAGGGGTGCCACACGGCCACCGCGGGCACTCTTGCCCTGCCGCAGCGAAATCGCGGACCCATCGTAGGCAGACCACGGCAGACGCAGGATATCCGCCTGCCGCTGGCCGGTGTGCAGGGCGATGATGAGCGCCCGCTGCAGCTCGATCGGCGCGACCCGCATGAAGGCCGCGATGTGCTCGGGCAGCCATACAATCTCGGACCGGTCGGCGTGATAGAGGCGCTTGAACCCGCGAACGTGGTTGGCCTGGACCCGGCCATTCTCTTGCGCCCAGGTCAGCATGGCCGAGATGACGGACAATCGGTTGTCCGCCTCGCGCTCGCCCGAGGCGCGAGCGATCTTTGCGCGCCAGTCGAGAAAATCGCGGCGAACGCCGGGCTCGTTCAAAGCCTCAATCGGCATATCGCCGAATTCAGGCTCGGCTTTGGTCAGCATGCGCTTGTACTCGCGCTGCGTCCCAGCCGAGAGCTTGGTCTCGAACTCCAGTGAGGCGGTGAACTCGCGCGCCAAACCGTTGAAGGTATCGCCTGAATGTCGAGCCTTCAGCGCCCGCTCGGCCTCAGCATAGCTCAGGATGAAGGCGCGCTCGCCGGGCTCGCCCTCGATGCGCATCCCGGTAGCGCGATGATACCAGTAGACGCGCCGCGTACCGTCTTTGAGGGTCTTGTAGGTAGCGAAGACGCCCGGATAGTCAGCTCGCACCACGGCTCGCCCTCCAGGCCTCAAGCGTTGTCAGAGGCTGAACCGGATCGTTTCCGGAAACGACTATGATACGGCCCGTATTAGGGTCGATCTCGACGCGGCCTACCTTGAGGCCAGCAGCCTGCGCGCCTCTTACCGCGCGAGCAATTGCGGCTTGGGTGATGATCTGGCGGCGGGGCATGATTAGCCCTCAGCGTTCTTAAGACCGAGCCGTATCCGACGGTCTATCTGGTTCAGCCAGACAAAAGTGCCGGACACTTGCTGCGATTGCTGAATTTTTGGAAATAGAATGCTTTGTAGAGGAGTTTTACTTAGCGGCTGTGTGTCATCGATCCACATGACAATGCCATCTTCTCGACTAGGATAGACAACGAGCAGGGTCCAGCCGGCTACGAAGAGGCCACCCTCATCTCGTGGTCGTCCCTCATGCTCCCAGTGCGGATCGAAGATATCCACGAAACTGCGTGCGGCGCGAAAGGCGCGAGCCGGTTCCACATCGTTGCGCACCAACTCAACGGCTGCGCCAATGTGCAAGGCGCGGCGGAGGGTGACGAGGTGAGCCTTGCCAGCGATTGCTGCCGGGCTATCACCAACGGCCGTATCGACACGCCAATGACCGCGCTGCAACCAAGACCGAAGCGTACCAACTTGGACGCCTGACGCGATAGCGACTTCAGAAAGAGTATATCTGGGATCGTCGAGCATGGCGCACCTAAAGCGACCGCTTGAGCCAGGCATACCTAAAGCGGCTGCATCAAGTCAACTGCTGAGTCGCTAGATCACGTGGCCAACGCTCTGCAGCCGCGTCACCTCCGAGCTTTCGCTGCTTCAGGCAGTCGAAATTTCGAGGCCGCAGTAACGGCCGCCCCATCAGAGGAGCGGCCGCATACTGTGGGCGATGCCCACGCTTTCCGATCAGTGCAGCGACGCGACGAACGGCGCGACTGCCTGGAAGTGATACAGGTAGCTGCTGCTATAGGGATCGCCGAAGCACGCGTCCTCGCCGTAAATGACGCCGAGGTACTGCTCTCGGCTCATTGACGGATCCTGATCGCGGCTGCCGAACGCTGTCTTGCGGAGACGATCAGCGAACCGCACGGGTCCACCGTAGGCCGCCGCCGCAAGCTCGGCGAGCTCGTGGCGATCATGGAGTTCATCGAACAAAGCCCGCCGGACCTCTGATGTTGCGAGCTGCCATTCCGCAGCTTGTTCCCCCCGATACCGGATCATTGCCGTCCCCGTTGATCCATAGCGCGCACGGTGGCGAGCGCCGTCTCTAGGTCTGGACAGGCGATGATGCTTGCGCGATCCCAGGACCAAGCCGCAAAATCGCCGTGCACCCTTTCACAGGTGACGAATCCGATGAACTTCGGGCCGTCGAACACGTCGAGGGAGATGAAGCCGGGCTGGCCACGGTTCGTCTGATATCGGAACTCATAGCCCGCGCTACGCTGCTGTCCGGGCTGCCGGCGCGGTCCGATCGGCGCGCTGAAATCGAGGATCTGACCCATCAGTGCCCCCCGAATTCAGCGTGGAGGGCGCGCAGGGCGAGCGTGACGGGCCCACAGGCCTGCCGTGGTTCGGGCTTGCTGAAAAGGCGGCGAAGAGTAATCAGGAAAGAAGCCATGACGTCCTCAAGCGACGTTGCGGTTAGGCCTGGGGAAAGGTTGCACCCAATCCCTAGGCCGCCTTGAATATGCATCAAAAGCGCATAAAATCAATGCGTCCGATTTGCATTCTTGAGGCACATGATGATTTCACCCGCGCAATGCAGAGCCGCCCGCGCTCTTCTCACATGGTCACAGGAGGATCTTGAGAAGCGCTCAGGCGTAGCGAAACGAACGATCGCCGAGTTCGAGCGCGAGGGGCGAGGGCAGCTTCAAACCAAGATCGAGGATGCCCTAAGAGCCGCCTTCACGGAGGCCGGAGTTGAGCTGATCGAGCAGAATGGCGGCGGCGACGGCGCTCGCTTCATTCGTCCTGTGCCACGATTCGTCCGCCTGTTTCGTAGGGATGACGTCGACCACCGACGGTGGGTAGCCTTCGCGTTCGACTATAAGGGCGAACGTCTGACCGGCTTCGTTAGGTATGAAGCGATTGGGATCGGCGACACGGCGGATCAGGATCCGGTCGAGGTGTTCGATCATTATCGCCGGAAGATCCTGCTCTGCGCCGCTGGGAAGTTCGATCGCGGCGATCTGGATCCGGACGGCCGGGCGTTGATCCAGGCTGGGGAGATCGATTTATGAACTTGCACGCACTTTGGAGGTGCTGTGACATGCGTACGAAGCGAATTCAAAATCGACGCTCTGTAAGACTTTGAGCTTAGCCCCCGAACTTAGTCGTGCCACGCTGGCGCTGGGACGCAGAGCGAACGAGGATAGTGCCGCAGCACCATGAGATTCCTAGCGAACGGCCCCGACATTCCGGATGAGCTCCTCGTCGCGCGGGATGCCGGAAACGTCATCTTCTTCTGTGGCGCCGGGGTGAGCCAACACGAAGCAGATCTGCCCAATTTCGTGGAACTAGCGGAAAGCGTCATCGAAATTCTGGGATCGGCACAGGACAGCCGCGCCCGGTCCTTGCTATCACGAATGAAGCATATCGGTCCGATGCCTGGTGTCGGCGGTCTCATCGCGGCCGACAGGGTCTTTGGGCTGCTAGAACGCGAATTTGAAGTTGCCGATGTACGTTCGGCTGTTGCCGAAGCTATTGAGCCGAAAAGCAATGCTGGTTTGGGCGCGCATCGAGTTCTACTTGATTTAGCTACCGCCCGTGGAATCACACGGCTGGTGACTACAAATTTTGATCTTCTGTTTGAAAACTGCGATCCGTCACTCTCAAAGTCCGGGCCGCCCAACTTGCCAGATCCAGGGAGCGATCGCGAATTTCGCGGCATTGTACATCTGCACGGACGTGTCGACGCAACTTATCGACGAGCTCAAGACGAAGAATTTGTAATTTCAAGCGCTGACTTCGGCCGTGCTTATCTTTCACTTGGGTGGGCTACTCATTTCATTCAAAAATTGCTTGCGAAATACCAGATCGTATTTGTCGGTTACAGTGCCGACGACCCACCGGTTCAGTACCTTTTGGAAGGATTGAATCTCAAGGCAGGCACCCCCAACCGGTTATATGCCTTCCAGAACGGTGAGCAGGCCTCTGCAGTTGCTTTATGGGAGCATCGTGGTGTCAGAGCGATTCCGTTTGACGCCAGCAGCGGCTTCTCGCCGCTCTGGGATTCTCTAGCAGCCTGGTCTCGGCGTGCCCGTGACATCAACGGCTGGCACAGAGAGGTTCTGGCGCGCGCCGGGCGAGGGCCACAGCACCTACTTCCTCACGAGCGTGGCCAGGTCGCCCACATTCTTTCGACGCGCGCAGGCGCGCGACGCCTGAGCGCTTCGTCGGATCTACTCGACGCTAAGTGGATCCTCGTGTGCGACCCGGCACAGCGCTACCATGAACCAGAGAACACGTCGTCGACCGATGGTACATCCGCTATCTTCGATCCATATGATCATCTCCATTTGGATAATGATCCGCTTCCTGATCCGGGCGATCCCGAGAACATACGAGACAATCGGAAAGTGCCTGCAAATATATTTAATGGCTTCAGAGCAAATGCTTTAGACCAGAGTTCCTCGCGCACATCCTTTTTACTTGCCCTTTACGGAAGCGAAGAAGAGTTCCAAGCCCAACTCCCATCCCGTTTGCGCGATCTTGGATGGTGGCTCGCAAATATATCCCATCAGCCGACCGCGCTCTGGTGGGCAACGCGTCAACCGGCGCTGCATCCGCAGCTATTGCGAGCACTCGAAGCTGTTCTCAAGCATGAACCAACCCGCTTCCCTTCAGCTATCCGGCGCGGGTGGCGAATGCTCATTAAGGCGTGGGCGGACGTGCGCCCTAATCCAGATCTAAAAGTGTACGAAGTGAGCCGGGAAGCGGCTCTATCAGGATGGTCAGCATCGCTTATTCGTGACTTAGCAGAGGTGTACCGTCCAAAGATAATAGTCAGGACCGGCTTCGCTCTTTCGCATCCGCTGCTGTGGTCGCCTGATGATGCTCTTACGGATCTAATTAGCCTGGATGTCGAATATCCAAATCCTCATCAGGAAGTTGATGTCCCGGATACCTTCGTCGCGTTGGCTATCGCCGAATTCCGAGCCCATCTCGAACTCGCTATCGACTTAGAATTTGAAACTCGCGGCTACAGCTCAATTCATCTCGGCTCTACAGGCGGCCTGGAAGGTGAGACTGATTCTTATAATAATTATGGCATTGTTTCACTAATTGTCAGATTTCAAAAGCTTTTCAAGAGATTTGCTGCTATCAACCCAAATCGTGCGGCCGAGCAAGTTCGGTCTTGGCCAGCAGATGACGAGCACGTGTTTGCCCGATTGAGAATTTGGGCTTCTGGATCTGGTTATTTGACGCCAACTGAGAATGGATCTTTATTAGCGGGGCTATCGGAACGTATTTTTTGGGGAACGGCGCATCAGAGTGACATACTCCGTTCTCTTGCTGCGCGTTGGAGCACAATTGATGACGAAGATCGAACGCGAATTGAACAGAGACTTCTAAACGGGTCTTATCCGTGGGAAGTCGACGCGGTTGAACGGATCGAGGAACTGGTAGCTCACGAGCGGCTTAACCGTCTTTATTGGCTATCCAATGCCGGTGTAAGTTTCAGTTTCGACCTAGGTCAGGCAATGGAAACACTGCGTGCCGTCGCGGTGCGTTGGGAGCCGCGTGACGGCGAGACTGCTGCAGACACCAAGTCGGGAGGATTTCTCGACGTAGTATCGGATCATGGTCACGATCCACTCCTTGCAATTCCTGTTTCCGAGATCCTGCGGCACTCTCAGAATATTGAAGGCTTAGACCTACGAAACTTGATTGATCGCGCTCCTTTTAGTGGTTTAGTTTCTCGGAAGCCCGTGCGAGCGCTCGCGGCGTTGTCTCACGCGGCACGCAGCGGCGAAGCTCCGAAAGAAGCATGGTCCGTTTTTCTACGCGCCGATCGTCGACCCAACGACCCGTTGCGAATGATTCGGACGATCGCTGTGCGATTGCAGCGTTTGCCGGCCGCCAGCCTGAGCGATCTCGCCTACCCAGTATCCGCATGGATGAATCGTATCGGCGCACGTCTGTACGACGACGCAACCGAGATTTTTCCGGAGCTATGGGCCGCGATGATTGTAGCGCTGCGCGCTGTGAAAGACGAAGATGCAGTCCCGCGACGTCGAAAATGGGCAGACCGGGCCATGAACGCGCCGGTTGGGGGACTCTTCGATCTACTCGTCAAAGATCCTTCGGTAACCGGCCGCAAGATTAACGACGAATTGCCTTCGCTTTGGCTTTCTCGACTCGACGACCTGCTCTCGCTGACAGGTGACCAGCGCCGCTACGTCCTAGCTTTGCTCGGTCAGCAAATAAATTGGCTCTTTCAAGTCGCTCCGGCTTGGGTCAAAGGCCGCTTAATTGAAGCATTGCTCGACGCGGGTGCGGATGGTGAAGCTATCTGGGAAGGAATGAGTTTCCCAGGAGGTGTACGATCAAAAGAGCTCGCTACGTTTATCAAGGCCAGCTTGTTGAGTCGATCTATTTTGCCTCAAGATCTCAGACCAAGAACCAGCTTCCTAGCTCAAATGCTTCTTGGAGGCTGGGGAGCAGACGAGAAGGGCGATCGGCTTCTCTCTTCTGAGGACCTCCGCGAGGTCCTGATTCAAACCGACGATAAACTACGAGTAGCCCTTCTCTGGCAGTTGGAGCGGTGGATATCGGATAAAGCAGGACCGTGGCGCGCGAGGACTTTGCTATTTTTTACTAAAGTTTGGCCAAAACAGAGGGCGTTGCACACTTCGCATTTATCAGGTCATCTGGCAAATTTTGTCCTTGCTAGCGGGGATTTGATGCCAAACCTACTGGAGGTGATACTTCCTCGTCTCGTTCCGATCCGCGACACCCCGTTGCGATTTGAAGGCACATTTGGTTCTGAAGGCGAGCATTCGGCGGTAACTTACCCAGCGGCGACCCTCGATCTGCTATGGGCCGTTCTCGGTGAGGATGTCTCGACTTGGCCGCACCAAGTTGAGCAAGCGTTCGAGCTTCTCGCTCAAGCACCTGAAACGGCTTCAGATGCTCGACTCGCGGAACTTCGACGCCGTTGGGACTTGGTTTAGGCTAGGGTTGGCGGAAGCGCCTACAGCGTTCATCTGCTGAACTGAAGCACGTCAGGAGCACCAATCGACCACCGGCAGCGCGGAGAGGCACAGCGCTTTCGTTCGATGGTTGAGCTTTGCAAGTTCAGGCTGCAGAGCGCTTCCCTGCGAGCCGCTTTTGACGTTCAAGCTCACGTCGCTCCTGGCGGTTCAGTCCGCCCGGGACCGATCCGGGTTCCACCGGCAGATCCTGCGTTGGGTCGATCCGCTCGCCGATCTTGTCCGGCCACGCGGGGCCGGTGCTGGTAGTGACGCCGTCCTTGGTGACGGTCAGGAACACCGGCCGGCCCCCGACGGCATAGGTTGCCTCTTCGTCCTCAGCCAGCACATCGCAGACCTGACGCTGTGCTCGAAGCACCTGTGTTCCGAACCGGCGAATTCCATGCAGGTCCAGCGCCGCGATGTTCACGCGCGGATCGAGGCCGACATCTTCCATCGCCTCGGCGGACGGTAGGGGCAGGATCATGGCGCGGTTCAGCGGGAGCTCGACCAATTCCCGGCTGTGCATGTCGACTGCCTCGGCGCCGAACGTATCGCCGTCCGACAGGCTGAGGTCCCCCACATCGCCCGCCTCGATCGAGAAGGCGCGGCAGGTGCCCCGTTTGTGAGACCAACCAGCCGCGGTCACCTGGAACCCAGGCGCGGCCTCTGAGGAATGGAGCATCTCGTAATGCTCCTCGCAGAACTCGGCCAGGAACGTCTCGGCCTCGTCCGCGAAGGCATCCAGGCTGTCGAACCGGAGGCTGAGCTTCGCCACCAGGAGGGCGTGCACGAAGATGGCGCCGCGCATGGCCACGATCCCGGGCCAATGCGGAATCACCATGGCCTTGGGGGCGAACCCCTGCACGTAGCCGCCGACGTCGTAGAAGGCGGTATCGGTGATCACCGTCACCCGGTCGCGCTGCAGGATGGTGTTGATCGCGGTCACGGCTCATCTCCCTTGGTGGCATCGTCGGTGGTCGGCCGCCCCATCAGGCCACCGCGGCCGATGCAGGCGCCGAGCGGATCGCCGGTCATGAGGCCAGTCAGAGCGCCTCCAAGCGCGCCCACGAGGGGGCAGGAGGCATTGCGCGGCAGCTGGCGCCGGGGCGGCTCGGCGGTGGCGAGGTTCGATCGTCCGGGCATGCGGGATCCTCTCAGGCGACGACGCGGAGTTGCGGAGGCTGGCGTGGCGCCTCGACGCCCTCGGGCGTGATCCTGGTGCCGATCTGATCCGGCCAGCGGCGGACCACACGTTGCACGATGCCGGCCTCGGTCACCTCGGTGAGCACGGCCGCTCCACCAATCGCGAAGCCTGTCGGCGCTGATGACCGCGTGCCGATCGGGCCGGGCGTGCGCCGCTGCAGCTCGATGACGTCCAGCAGCTTCTCGGCCGGCCGGCTCAAATCGAAGGTGCGGCCGACCTTCAGGCCAATGCTGCGCAGAGCCTCATTGTCCGGCAGGGGAGCCAGGGTGACGGCCATCGCCTGAAGCGTGAATGGTGGAACGCCACCATGGGCAACCGTCGAGAGGATCTGCAACTCGACGCATCGACGGGCGGTCGACCAACCCATCAGCACCAAGTCGAATTCGGTCTCGCTGTCTTCGGACCAGAACGCACCAGCGTCATAGGCCTCGCGCAGGGCCGCGGGAACGCCGGCCACAACGTCGTCGAAGCTGACGTAGGCCTCAAGCTCCTCCGCCATGGTCCGCCGCGTGGCCACCGCGCCCCGGGTTGCGAAGGCCATACCGAGATGCGGGACGGCCACAGCCTTGTTGACGAGGCCGACCATGACGCCTTCGCGATCGTAGGCCGCGGCGTCGACCATCAGGCGGCCGCGGGCTCCAGAGGCTATGGCGTTGATGGCGGTCACGCTGATCCTGCCGAGCTAGCGATAAGGTGCCTCAGGCGCCGCGGTGTCACCGGTCGGGGCCGGCGTCTGAGGCAGGACGCCCTGAGTACCGGACGCCGAAGAAAATGCCGGCCGCGCCCCGGGAAAATGACGGGTCCGCCGGCTCTCGGTGTTCATGCGGGCACCGCCGAGTGGCCCGGCCGGGGTTACGAGCCCCGACTGCCCTACCGGTCTCCTGCGGAAACCGGCGGATCCGATGCTGCCGGCCGCGTCGATGAGATGCTCACCGACCGCCGGGTCTCCGGTCGCCCGGAGGATCCTGCCGCAATGGTTGCGCACTCCGGCGGAACTCGATCAGGGGAAGATGCCGGTGACGAACGCCTGCGGCCGGCGGACCGTCATCGCGCTGCGACGCTCACAGCGGACTGTCAGAAGGTTATTCTCGAAATCGTCCACGTTTTCTGTAGCTATTTGGAGCTCGGCTTCCATCCGGTCGAATATTTGTGCCCCGTCTTGGAATGCGCCGACCAGCCAGTTGTTGGGAGTCATCGCCAATGTTGCTACGACTGGAACACCCCACAACATGGGAACATTCTGTCCAAAGACGTCGCCAACAATGTATCGACCCTGCCCGTCTTTGGTGACGAGAATGCGCCTCCAGTCAGTTGGATGCAGCACGATGCCAGTCGCCGGTAGGAGGGCGGTCTCGGCCTGCAGAAGCCCCAGGGCAAGGCGGTCGATCGCTGTCTCACCCGGAACCGTGAAATTGGCCGGGGGCGAATAGGGAACGGCTTGCGCCATGATCCCTAAGTAATTCACCCCCGTTCCGTCCCCGTACAAAAGCTGCTGCTCTTCAGTCAGGTCGAGGCCATAGCGCATCTCGCTATCGATCACAGCCTGAAGCTGAGGTGCATCGTCGAGGATCTGCCGAGATAGCTTCATGGTGTGCGCATTCGTCCTGACGAATGCATTGACCAATGTGAAATCGATCTCGGAGGCAGGCTTCTTCGTAGTCTCGGCGACGAAGGCGGCGTTCAGGTTTCGCACGGTCTGGCGCGGATAGCTGACCGCGTTCGACGTTGTGGTGCCGGGCGCCAGGAGGTTGCGGATCGTCATGCGCCGCTTCGGCATCATGACGGGATCGGCTCGGAAGTCAGGTGGCACGAGTGCGCCCGAGCTGCCAGCAGCGCTCGTCATCGTCGACACAGTCTTCACCTCGACCTTGGCGCTGCCACGCTGGCTTGAGCTATCCGCCAGTGCCTTGAATTGGTCCGACTGGATAAGCTTCTCGCCGGGCGTGAGCTCGCGCAGTCCTTCAGCCGAACCCGGCCGGCGGGCCGCCCGCTGCTCGACGTCGTCGAGGCGCTTTTCCATCTTGTTGAGAGACTCGTTCGAGCGAGTGGCGAACCGCTTCACCTCATCGGTGGCGGCCTTGAGCCCGAGCGCCATCGCCTTGAACTCGGCCTCACCACCGACATCCGGCGGGGCGAGCACAACGCGGGGCATACCGGGGATCGTGCATGATGCGAGAAAGCTTGCCGGGATCCCGCCGAGAATTGCGGGCCGGTTAGAACCGGCATCACGGGCGATGCGTTTACTGTCGAATTTCATGGCGGGCCTCCGGGGTTGTCCGGAGTTACCGACCGTTGTTGGCAATGGGTACAGGCTGCTCGTTGCCAACTTCGCCTGAATTTAGGATAGCGCGCAATTGGCGTTCGCTGATAGGCGGCGGTGATGCGGAGAAGGCGCGAAATAGGAGCTCCTTCTCGCCGCCCGCGTAGCGCCGTGGCATCTCGGCGGCATCTCGATCCCGCGGCCAGCAGGTCGCAGCGTAGAGCTTGATGCGCTGCCTCAGCCACAAAGCGCGGGCTCGCACCGATCCGTCGGCCGGACCGAACCGGCTGCTCAGCGTTCGGAGCTCCTTATTTCTACGCTCGCGACGTTCAACGACCCACCACGGTGCCCCGCTCGAACCGGACGCAACTCCCAAGGCCGCCTCCAGCGTAACGCCCCGGGACGCGCCCTGCAGGTAGAGCTCTATCCGTTCGGCCAAAGCCGTTAGAGCTGGAAAATCAGGGGGGGACCCGCATGCCGCTGCACACCGTCTGAGGAGCGCAAGGCCGTCGTCCTGGTTATCCGATTTGCGGGGCACGAAGCTCGTCCACCTCACTCAAAGATCCGATTAATGGCAGGTGGCGGGCGGGCTCGACGGGGCATGACCGCCGCCCGCCTGCTTCAGCCCCTCGCTCACCAGCAAAAGCATGACGCTGGTCTTCTCCGCACCAGCGGTGTCAACGTTGAGGGCTGTCGCTACAGACAAGGCGGCATCAGCCACGGCGGCAGGATCTTGGCCGCGTTCGATCAAGCTGCGGAGGAGCGCCTGAACCTCGCCATGGAGTGGCTCGGCGGTTAGATCCTCGTTCAAACTCGGAAAACACTCGGGCATTCGTCGTCTCCATGTGAGGAATTTTTTTGAACGGGTTGCGTCGCCTACGAGGTCGGTGTCGCCATCAGGCCAAGGTCGATCGCTAGGCGCCGACTGGTCGCGATGGCGGCCTCTACCGCCCGGGTCGCGGCCAGATAGTCTTTGGTAAAGCCCCTGGTGCGCTCCTTCTCAGCTAGGATCGTCAGGTGATCGATCCGCGTTCGCGACTGCACGTAGTCCGCGAGCGTGTTGATCTCGGCCGCTTGAACCGGTGCGTTGAGGGCCGCTCGCGCAGCGATAATGCGTCGAAATTCGTGTTTCTCGTGCCGTTCGAGCCACTTCGGCGGCTCAATTTTGCCTGTCATCATCACGCAAATCCCTGATCTCATTTGCGAAGCCTGTAGCGGAGGCGGCGCAAAAGGCAGAAAACTCGGAAAACGGCCCAAAAATCCTCGCGCCGGAAAAAAGTTGCGCAAATGGGACCATATGCGGTTCTGGCTCTCCTCGACTTTGAAGATTTGCCTCTACCCCCCGGGGTGGCTCTGTTCTGGCGGCGCGCTCATTGCTGACGACCTCAGAACGGCAGCTCATCGTTCGGATCGGCTCCTTTCGGATTGAGCCCCATGTCGGCCATCAGCGCCGCAGCGCGCCGGTCCGTGGCGGCGCCATGTGCGGCATCGGTTCGCGATGCTTGGGGCTTCGAGCGTCGTGATGGTGCGGCTGCCGTCTTCCGCGGTGGTGAGGCCGACTCGCCTGGTCTCGGCTGCGAGGCCTGGAGCAGCATGGTCCAGCGAGCAACCTCTTTGCCGGTGCACTCCGCCCGATCGTCGCGCAGCATGACGATGCGCGCCTTGCCGAGGTAGCCCGCGAAGTAAGTCGAGCCGGCCGCCGAGCGGTATTCCCGAAGCTCGACCAAAGGGATGCTGGGTTCACGCATGGGCTTTCACCGACGCTGTGGGGTGCGCGTGGAGCGCGTTGGCTGCCGAGGGGTGAGGCGGCTGAGGCGGGTTGAGGCCACCAAAACCAATGGCACTCATGTGCGTGTGTGCGCGCGTGTGCGGGGCAATGCTGCAGCGACGCCTCATGTCGCCTCACCCGCCTCATCTGGCCGTCGTGACAGGTTGCGGAGCTCGATCCCCTCGTAGCCTCGGCTGCGGCCGCCGGTGGCATTCGGGACGTTCTTATTCTTCCGGAAACCGAGCTTATCCATGCGATCGCCGAAGCTGGTCAGCGTGCCGATCGGCTCGTTGTGCGACTTGGCGAACTCGCCCCACGATGCGAACAGTTCCTGCGTCGTGGCCTTGCGGAACGGGTTCTCCGCCTCGACCAAGCAGTGATCCTCCAGCCATTGCCCGAATGAATCCTGAGCGGCGAAATATTCCTCGGTCGCGTCACGAACGACATCGGGCCGGACCAGACCGTTAAGCTGCCAATCCGAGCAGCCCTCGATCATCCACCGTAGGATGGCCGGCCACTCGGCTCGAAGCTTCTCCTCTAGCTCGCGATCCGGACGCTCCGGTTTCCGGGTGAACGGCACGATGTTGAAGCGGCGGCGCGCGGCCTCATCCACGTTGCGGAGCATCGGCCGATGATTGCCGACGATCGTGAGCTTGAACGTCGGGACGAAAGTGAAGTTGTCCTGGCGCATGAACCGCGCCGTGACCGGATCACCGCCCGTCAGCTGCTTGATCCGGGCTTCTGCCCAGGCCCTGTCCGCCTCGGTTTCGCTAGCCGTGACGAGGCGAGCCCCGCGGAGCATCGCCATGTCGGTCGGGTGCTTGTCGCCCCGGGTTGCGGTGAACGTGTCCATCGCTGCGGTCGTCGCGTAGGCGCCGAGAATGCCGATCAGGACGTTCAGGAACACGCTCTTGCCGTTACCGCC
Organism: Methylobacterium sp. J-030; assembly: GCF_022829545.1. GTDB lineage: Bacteria > Pseudomonadota > Alphaproteobacteria > Rhizobiales > Beijerinckiaceae > Methylobacterium. The sequence continues at coordinate 58,009 of NZ_JAKSYM010000239.1, forward strand.
GGCCCCGTGGACGAAGACGAGCGCATGCTCCCGGGTGAGGCCTGTGAGGCAGTACCCAGCCCACTGCCGCAGGAAGCGGATCAGCGCAGCATCCCCGCCCGTCGCCTCCTGGAGGAAGGTGAGCCACAGGGGGCAGTCAGGGGCCCCCACAGGCGCGACGGCGGTCAGTTTTGTGATTTGCTCTTCAGGCCGCGCCCGGCGGAGCTCACCCGTGCGGAGATCCACCGTGCCGCCGGGGGTGCCGAGAAGCCAAGGATCGCGGTCCCAGGCGTCGGCCGTCACGGCGAAGAGCGGGTCGACACGGCAGAACCGCTCGACCCCGCTGGCGAAGCTCACCTTGCTGGCGATGAAGCGCGTGGCCTGGTCCTGCTGTGCGCACAATTCCCGGGCGAGCTCGCGGGCCCACTGGAAAGCCAGCCCAGATCGGTTCGGAATCCAGGCAGCGCCTGTCCATGTGTGCCACCGCGCCGAATCGTGGCAGTAGAGCAGATCGCCGGCATGGCGGTCGGCGAAGATCTGCGCGGCCCAATCCTCTGTCAGCAGATCAACCGCTGGCGCGGCCTTCTTCCGAGCACCCTTCGGCTTCGAAGCTGGGGCAGGCGGCGGCGGATCATCGGCCTCAGGCGGATCTGAGCGGTCGAGCTCAAGAACGGGCGGCTCCGACCTCATGGCCGAAGCTCCGTTGCGTCTCGACGCTTCAGCGGTCGAGCGGCTCGTGCGGATTGGCGCAGGCGGTCATCGGCTTCGACGGCTCGGGCCAAGCCTGGCAGGGCATTAGCAGCGTGCGTAGCGCAGATGGCGAGCATTCGCAGGGATCGCTGAAGCCCTCGATCATCACCGAGCGCGGCATAGTCAGCCGCGTGCTGTGCGAAGATCGCGGCCTTGTAGGCCATATCCGCGATGGCTTCACGATGCAGCGAAACCGCGAGTGAAGGGTGGCCTGCCTCGATCAGTGATTGCTCAGTGCTCATAGGGCACCTCGCAGCAGGAAACACCGTGCAGCGGCATGGCCTGCCACGACGCCGAGCACCATTCCTTCACGGTCGAGGACTGCGATGAGATCGCTTGCCAGAAATGGGCACGCTGCCCTATCTCTGCTTCCGGTTCTCTGATCAGGACCACCAATCTTAGCGCCGTTGCGGGATCCGACCCCCGCGACGGCGTTTTCGTTTTTCGACTTCAGCAAGCGCGATTTTTGGTTTGCAGACAGGCCGCTAACCTGTTGATCCGTAATAGGCTGGTAGAGACCGAGTTTGCAAAATTCTTGTCTATTTTCAGCGCGCTGCCCCAATCTACGAATCTGGGGGTCAGAGGTTCGAATCCTTTCGGGCGCGCCATCACTTAGCTTGGTTTCAGGATATCGCTAAGCGGTTCAGGGTAACGCAGCGGGTAACCGCGCACCCTTCCGTCGGCTGCCACCCGCACCGGATGCGCGAGCAGCCTTGGTAGTCAGGCTTGCCGCGCCTTCTCGGCCTTTGCTGCGGCGATCATCTCGGCCGTGACCCTGATTATGTCGCCGCCGTCCCAAACCACGTCACCCGGTTCCAGATCCTCAATGCCGTTGTAGGCCCTCCGACTCTCAGGAGAGGGACAGGCGTCGTTCTCGAATGCGTCCTCGTGGATGAGACCGCTGCCGGTTCGGTAGAAGCTGGCCATCGCCTCCTCGCTAGCTGATTTGGTCTGATCCGCCCGCACCGGATGCGCGAGCGGCGTTCGTGAAGGGCGGCTGAGGACCTAGGCTGCCCTACATGGGCTGGGCACCCAAACGCTGGAGCCCGCCTTGTCCTCCCCTATGGAAAACATCCTTCTCGAAGAGCTTCGCGATCTGTCAGTGAGGTTCCAGGTCCTTCAGGCCACCTTGGGCACCGTGATCTCGCTGATGAACGATACGCAGCGGGATACGGTGATCAGGATGCTGGCCGAAAACTTGAAGGTTGTCGGCACCGAGGACCCCCGCGGCATCGCAGGCGCGACCGCGAAGGAGCTGATCGACTACGCTTTGCTGCCCGCGAGCGTGATGCTTGGACGCACCGAAGAAGCCTGAGACGCCAAGAGTGGGCCTCCCCTCGACCTCCACGTCCGCCTGCACGTCTCAACAGCCGGGTCTCGGGCGGGCGTGGATGCGGCGGCAAAACGGAAATCGTTTCCGTTTTTCAAAGCGAGACGGTGTCGTGTTTGGTCTCCCGAGATCTAGGAAGCGCAAAGCGGACACGGTGTCCGTTTTCCAAAAGCGAAACCGTTTCGCATTTGACTCCTACCGACACAGCACTGGCATCGGCGGGCACGCCGCTGGCGGTGAAGGGGATTGGCCCTTTGCCCACCGCGATCAGCGTCCGCAGGGCACGGGTGGCGTAGTAGTTCGCCCTGCGCACGTCGGCGGTGGCCCGATGGGTTCGCCGCATCTGCCACCACGCCACCGCGATGATGAAGGGACTGATCAGGTGCATAGCGTGCCCTCCCCAAGCTTCATCAGGTCGAGCGCGACGCCTAGTACCACCTCATCGATGTAGGCGTGGCCGCTGGCTGCCTTACTGTTCAGCTCCTCCTCAAGATCCGCCAAGGGGTACAGCCGCGCCATGCATGCTGCCTTCGCGAGGATGTCGGGCAGGCTACGCGATGGGAAGCCGAGCACGCGTGAGCGCATTGCTCCAGCTGCTCGGATCAACCCTTTCGGGTAGTCGATGCCGCTGTCACCCCCCGATGCATTGAGCAGGGCATTGATGCGATCGTGCTTCGCGATCAGCCGGACGAGCTTGGGCGACGCAGCGGGCTCATCGGCGCGGGCC
>NZ_JAKSYM010000241.1 GCF_022829545.1 Methylobacterium sp. J-030
CAGGAAGCCACCGCGGCGATCGTTACCGACACCCTGTTGTGCCTCGACGAGATCGGGGTGGCTGAAGGCCGGGATGCAGCGGCGGCCGTCTACCAGTTGGCCTCCGGCGTCGGCAAAGGCCGCTCGGCTCGGGACGGCTCAATGCGTGCGCCGATGACATGGCGGGTGCTGACGCTCTCGACCGGCGAGTTGCCGATGGCGGCCAAGATCGCGGAGGACAAGCAGCGCAAGGCCTATGCGGGTCAGGCGGTGCGTCTGCTCGATGTCCCCGCTGATGCCGGCCGCGGCTTCGGCCTGTTCGACCACGCTGGGCCGGAGGGGGATCCTGCCCGGCTTGCCGAAGCCCTGCAGAAGGCCGCCCTGTCGGCTTACGGCGAGGCCGGACCGGCCTTCGTCCGCGCTCTGATGGACATGGGCCAGGAGGAAGCCCGGACCCTCGTCGTCGACCTCGTGGATAGCTTCGTTTTGGATCATGCCCAGCCGTGCGGCAGCCCGCCGAATCTGCCCGTCGGCGTCGGCCGGCGCGTGCTCCAAACCGATGCTACCCACGAGGGCGACGACGAGGGTCCGGGCTTCTTCCTGGCCCATGTCCATCAGAGCGCGGACGAAGGCCGGTCCGGCATCGCCGTAAGCCGACAGGGCGGCCTTCTGCAGGGCTTCGGCAAGCCGGGCAGGATCCCCCTCCGCCCCAGCGTGGTCGAACAGGCCGAAGCCGCGGCCGGCATCAGCGGGGACATCGAGCAGACGCACCGCCTGACCCGCATAGGCCTTGCGCTGCTT
>NZ_JAKSYM010000183.1 GCF_022829545.1 Methylobacterium sp. J-030
CGACGGCAAGCGGCAGAACGAGATCATGAACGTGGTCGCGAAGGAGCTGTCGGATTCCGATATTGCGAACCTGGCGGCGTATTACTCAGGCATCCAGGTCGACGTGCTGCCGCCGGGCTGACCCGCGCGTCTCCCTCCCCCCTCTGCGGGGGAGGGTGGCCCCCGAAGGGGGGCGGGAGAGGGGAGCGACGGTGCCGAATGAGGCGCTGTGCTGCATGAAGGCCGCACCTAGTCCTGAACCCGGGTTCCCCTCTCCCGACCCCTGCTGACGCAGGGGCCACCCTCCCCCGCAGAGGGGGGAGGGGGAGCCGCGACGCGGCTCAATCGTCCATCTTCAGCGCCGCGATGAACGCCTCCTGCGGGATCTCCACGCGCCCGAACTGGCGCATCTTCTTCTTGCCTTCCTTCTGCCTGTCCAAGGACGTCACCGCCAAGTGCTACGGCGGCGACATCTCGCGCAAGCGCAAGCTGTTGGACAAGCAGAAGGAAGGCAAGAAGAAGATGCGCCAGTTCGGGCGCGTGGATATCCCGCAGGAGGCGTTCATCGCGGCGCTGAAGATGGACGATTGAGCCGCGTCGCGGCTCCCCCTCCCCCCTCTGTGGGGGAGGTCGACCCCTGCGTCAGCAGGGCTCGGGAGAGGGGAACCCGGGTCCAGAACTCGTTGCCGCCTTCATTCAACACAGCCCCCCCTTCCGCCCCGTCACTCCCCCTTCCCGTCCTCCTTCGCG
>NZ_JAKSYM010000264.1 GCF_022829545.1 Methylobacterium sp. J-030
CCGCCGGCAACCCCAAGGCCGAGCCCGTAGTCACGGGCGACCGCAAGCGCCTCACCACCCTCAACGCCATGATCCGGGACAAAAACACATGGCAAACCGCTTAACCCGAAACACCGTCGCTGAGGTGCCGGGGCGCAGAGGAGGCCTCGAAGGAACCCCCCACGAACCGGCACGATCCCTGGAACTCTCCGTCGAGGCCCGCTGACGCGGGCAACTCAGGATGAGGGGGTGGGTTGGATGAGGGGCGTGCACAGAGATCCGCCGGAGGCTTCGTACGATGTCGTCCCTGGTCGATCGCCGGTTCTCGTCGCGAGACCGGCCTAGCCCACGTAGCCGAAGGCCACGGCCGGCGCGGCGGCGGTCTCGACCCAGACGCTCTTGGTCTGGGTGTAGGCCATCAGCGCCTCGCGGCCCGAGGAGCGGCCGAAGCCCGAGCGGCCGAATCCGCCGAACGGCGAGGCCACGTTGATGGTCTTGTAGCCGTTGACCCAGACGGTCCCGGCCCGCAGAGCCGCCGCAACCCGGTGGCCGCGCCCGCCGTCGCGGGTCCAGACCGCGCCGGCGAGGCCGTAGGGCGTGCCGTTGGCCAGCGCGACCGCCTCGTCCTCGCCGTCGAACGGCAGGACCGCCAGGACAGGGCCGAACACCTCCTCCCGGGCGATCGCCGCGTCCGGCGCGACGCCGTCCACGATGGTCGGGCCGTAGTAGAAGCCGCCCGTGTCCCGCAGGGCGGCGGGGCAGGCCCCGCCGGTCGCGATCGTGGCGCCTGCTCCCGCGGCGGCCTCGACCATCGCGGCGATCTTGTCCCGCTGGCGCCGATTGTTGATCGGCCCGATCTGCGTCGCCGTGTCGGTCGGCGCGCCCACCGGGATGCGCGCGGCGGCGTGGGACAGGCGCGCGACGAAGGCGGCGTGGATCGAGCGGTGCACGAGGAGCCGGGAGCCCGCCACGCAGCTCTGCCCGGCGCCGCCGAAGATCGCGGCCTGCGCGCCGACCAGCGCCCGGTCGAGGTCGGCATCGGCGAACACGATGTTGGCCGACTTGCCGCCGAGTTCCAGCACGCTCGGCACGATGGCGCGGGCCGCCGCGGCGGCGATCTGCGCGCCGGCCTCGGCCGAGCCGACGAACACGACGAGCCGGGTCTCAGGATGGGCCACCGCGGCGGCGCCTGTGGTCGGGCCGGCGCCCGCCAGCACCGAGACGAGGCCGCGCGGCATCCCCTCGGCGCGGTCGCAGAGCACGCCCAGCGCCAGCGAGGTCAGGGGCGTCAGCTCGGAGGGCTTCAGCACAACGGCGTTGCCGGCGCAGATCGCCGGCGCGATCTGCCAGCCCGCCGTGAAGATCGGCGCGTTCCAGGGGGTGATCTGCACCACGGTGCCGAAGGGCTCGTGGCTTGTGTAGTTCAGGTGCGAGGTCGGGACCGGGATGACGTCGCCGTGCAGCTTGTCGCACCAGCCGGCGTAGTACTCGAACATCTCGGCGACCTTGGCGACCTCGCCGCGCGTGTCGCGGATCGGCTTGCCGGCCGAGAGGGTCTCCAGCTCCGCCAGAGCCGCGGCGTGCTGCCGGACCAGGGCGGCCACGGCCCAGAGCGCCCGGCCGCGGGCGGCGGCGCTCATCCCCCACCACGCGCGCTGGGCGTCGCGGGCCGCCGCCATGGCGGCCTCGACCACGGACGGACCGGCATCGGCGAAGCTTGCGAGCACGCATCCGTCGGCGGGGTTGACGAGATCGAGGGCGGCGCCGGTCCCGGCGAGGATTGCGCCGGCCACGACGCTGCCGATGCGGCCGCCCGGCAGCAGGTCGGCCAGGAGGGTGGCGACCCGGTCGGCGGCGGGCGCGTGCGGCGTGCCGGACATCAGTTTGCTCCCTTGCGATCGCGGTAATCGGCCATGCGGGTGAAGTCGGCCGCGTCGGGGATGGCGGCCTGCGTCGCCTGCCAGATCCGCCTCACCTCGGCGGAGAGCGGCAGCTCGATCCCGCATTCGGCGGCGAGTTCGAGGGCGAGGCGCACGTCCTTGCGCATCAGGCCGGCCGAGAAGCCGCTGTCGAAGGTGCCGGACTGGACCCAGCGTGGGACCATGACCTCGCTGATCGCGCTGCGGCCGGTCGCGGTGTTGACGACCTTGACCGCCTCCTCGGCCGAGAGGCCCGCCGCCTCGGATAGGCGCAGGGCCTCGCCGGTGGTCACGAGATGGGCCGCCACCAGGAGGTTGTTCACGAGCTTGACGATGTTGCCGGCGCCCGACGGCCCGACATGCGGCGCCCGGGCCGACATCGCCTCCAGGACCGGCCGGGCAAGCGCGTAATCCGCCTCCGCCCCGCCGACCATCATGGTCAGGGTGCCCTCGGCGGCACCGGACGGCCCGCCGCTCACCGGCGCGTCGAGGAGCGCGTGACCGGCCGCGGCGAGGCGCTCGGCGAGGCGCCTAGTCGTGCCGGGATCCGAGGTCGAGGTGTCGATGACGACCACCTTCCGGTCGGTCCGGGATAGGAGGCCGCCCTCGGCGGTGACGACCGCCTCCACGTCCCGCGCCAGCGGCAGCGAGAAGACCAGGGCGTCGGCCCGGCGCAGCACGTCGTCGAGGGCGTCGCGGGTGGTCACGCCGGCCGCCTCGGCGGCGGGACGCCGGGCCGGATCGAGGTCGTAGCCCAGGACCGCGAAGCCCTTGCGGGCCAGGGTCGCGGCCATGCCCAGACCCATGTTGCCGAGCCCGACGACCCCTACCATTGCGATGGTCATGCCGATCCGTCCCCACGAAGCGGCACGAGAGTTCCGGCAAACGAGCGTTGCGACAATCGCTGATTTCCGCACATCATGTGCGGGAATTCAGAACGGTACCGGTCAGCCCGGCGGCGGCCGGAACGCCACCATGTGGTCGGCCAGCCAGCCGAGCAGCCGCGCCGCGCCCTCGGGCAGCCGCCGTCCGGCGCGGATGACGAGATGGGCGCTCGCCTCGGACAGGATGGCGTCGCGCAGCGGCACCGCCGCGAGGAGACCGTCGCGCAGCTCGGCCGCGACCACGAAACGGGGCAGGAACGCGACACCCATCGCCGCCATGACGAAGCGGCGGTGCAGCTCGAAGGCGGCCGTCTCCAGCCGCGGCACCAGCCGGAAGCCGCCATCCGCCTCGACGCGGCCGAGGAGCTGGCGCACGCCGTGGTCGGGCGGCAGGAGGACGGCGGGCTCGGTGGCGAAGCTGCGCAGGGGGACGGGCGCCGCCCCGTCGGCAAGGGGAAGCCCTTTCGGCAGGATGGCGAGCAGCGGCTGCCGGGCCGAGACGATTCCGCGGACATCCGGATGCGCGGGCGGGTTGTAGACGAGGCCGATATCCGCGTCCCCCCGGGCGATCGCCGCGAGGATCCCGTCGGTGGTGCCGATCTCGACCTGATAGGCGATGCCCGGATGGTCCTGCGCGAACCCCGCCAGCGCGTTGTCGAGGAGATCGATCAGGAAGCCGGCGCCGCAGCGCAGGCTGACCGTGCCCCGCTGCACGCCGCGCAGGCGCTTCAGCTGATCCTCCAGCAGGGCCGCCTCGTCGGCCTGCCGCTGCGCGTGCGCGGCGACCAGACGGCCGGCCTCGGTGGGGACTACGCCCCGGGGCAGGCGTTCGAGCAGGGTCTCGCCGATCTGCGCCTCAAGCTCGATGATCTGCCGGCTCACCGCCGAGGCGGCGACGTTCAGGCCCTCGGCGGCGGCCCGGACCGAGCCCGCGCGTACGACGGCGAGGAGGTAGCGCAGCGCACGGTCGTTCACGGCGCGGGCACCGTGCTGGCGGCGCGCCGGTCGATCGCGACGGCGCCCCGCGCGACGACGAGCATGGGCTCCTGGCGCTCCACGATCACCTGCGGCACGCCGCCGGCCACGAAGGCGATCAGGTCGGCCCGCGCGCCGGGCGCAATCACGCCTGGGCCGAGGCCGAGAACCCGTGCCGGGGTGACGGTGATCGGGTCGAGGAGCCGCGCGAGATCGGCGTCGCCGCGCAGATCGAACCGGTAGGCGGCTAGCTGGGCGCGGGCCATCATGCTGGTGACCGTGGCGGGGTTCCAGCAGTCGCGGACGTTGTCGGTGCCGAAGCAGACCGGGACGCCGAGGTCCCGCAGCCGCGGGATCGGCGGACATCGGCGCCCGCCCGGGACGCTGCTGAGGATGGCGACGCCGGCCCGGTTCAGGGCCTCCGCGAGCCGGCCGAGGTCCAGGTCGTCGGCCTCCGCGAGGGCGAAGGCGTGGCTGATCGTGACCTGCCCGCCGAGCCCAGCCGCTTCCGTGCGGGAAGCGATCGCCGCGATCGTGTCGAGGCCGGCGGCGCCGCCGTCGTGGAGATGAATGTCGATGCCCCTTCCGTGCCGCTCGGCCAGGGCGAAGACCACGTCCAGGTGACCGTCGCGGTCGCCGTCGATGCCGACGGGGTCGAGACCGCCGACGAGGTCCGCGCCCATCCGCAGGGCCGCGTCCAGGTCGGCGGCGACTGGCGGGCAGCCCAGGATCCCGCTCTGTGGGAAGGCGACGACCTGAATCTGCAGCCGGTCGGCCCAGCGCGCCCGCAGGTCGAGGATCTGGGCGAGGTGGTCGAGCCGCGTGACGTCGTCGATGTCGACATGGGTCCGCAGGCTCGTCGTGCCGCCGCCGAGCATGCGTTCGAGCAGCGCCTCCGCACCCTGCGCGGCGAGCGGGATCCGCGCGGCCCGGCGGAACGCCTTCTCGTCCGCGATGATCGCGCGGACGGACCCCGCCGCCGCGTGCGGGCGCCACGGGAGGCCGAGCAGGCACTTGTCGAGATGGACGTGCCCGTCCGAGAGGCCCGGCAGCACCAGGGCGCCGCCGAGATCGATCGTGCGGCCGGCGGGCGGCCGCGGCGCGCCGGGATCCCGCAGGGCCGCCACGCGGTCGCCCAGGATGTCGACGATCGCCCGGCTCCCGTCGGCGAGCGTGGCGTCGGACAGGCGCAGGTCGCAGGGGGCGCCCGCGTGGGGTTCTGTACGCGGCGTCATGGGGGCTCTCCTCGGATCCGTATCCGCGCCGCTCAGAGAGGCCGGGCCGCCGCCACGACGGTCCGGCCCCCGGAGATCACGCGAGCCGGCGCTCGATCGCTACGCCGCGCGCGCCGGCTCGTGTGATCGACCGGACATGCTGCCGTGCCGCTTACCGTGAAAGGCTGCAAACGTCCGCCGTTTCGTATCGCTGGTTCCGCGTCGCGGTTCCAACCGGCTCGGGCACATCGTCGGCCGTTCCTCGGCGACCGGGTGCCGATCCCGGAGCCACGGGGACCGAGGACGCTCCCCGATCCACGGGTTCTTCGACGGCGACACCAGTCACGGACGCGCCGCCTGCCACCGGGCAGGATGGACGGCTCCGACCCTCAACCCTGCTGCACGATCGGGCGAAGCCGCGTCCTCAGGCGTCGCGCCGATCCGGATACCGCAGGAGCCGACGGGGCGTCCCGTCGGCTGAGACCGCGCGTGCCAGCGCCTGCCGGCTGACAAACGCGCCGGGCGTCGCGCGTTGGCGAACGCGCGTCGACGCGTTTTGGCGCAGATCGCGCATGCTGAGGTTGAAACTGCGCTTCACCGCGTCAGAGGGCACAGGGACGCCCCCGGCGGACAGGTCGGCCGCGGCACCTCCGGGGATCGGAAACACATCATGGCGCGGCAATCGGGACACGACTACAAGTTCGGGATCGAGGAAGAGTTCTTCCTGGCCAGCGCCCGCTCGCGGGGGGCACCGCGCAGCGCGATCCACGGCTTCCACGATGCGGCCAAGCGCCTGGGTTCGGTCGAGCGGGAACTCCTGGAAAACGAAGTCGAGATCTGCTCGAAGCCGACCGCCAGCGTCGACGAAGCGCGCTCGGCGCTCGGCGCTCTGCGCGGCAAGCTCCAGGCGACCGCCCGCACGCACGGTCTCAAGCTCTTTGCCGCCGGGACGCATCCCACCGCCGTCTGGTCCGCACAGAAGGAGACCGAGAAGCCGCGCTACCGCGGGATGATGGATGACCTGCAGATCACGGGCCGTCGCTCCGTGGTCGCCGGCATGCACGTCCATGTCGAGGTGCCGCGACCCGAGAGGCGGGTCGACATCATGCGGCGAATCTACCCTTTCCTGCCGCTGCTGCTCGCCCTCTCGACATCCTCGCCGTTCTACGATCGGCGCCGGACTGGCCTGCACGGCTATCGCCTGCGCGCCTACGCCGAGCTGCCGCGGACCGGCCTTCCGGAATTGTTCGACGATGCCGACGACTATGCCCGGTATGTGCGGGTGATGACCGCGGCCGGCGCCGTGCCCGATCCGACCTATTTCTGGTGGCATATCCGGCCCTCGATCCGGTACCCGACCCTGGAACTGCGCGTCGCCGACAGCTGCACGCGGCTGGACGACACCCTGACCATCGCCCAGCTCTACCGCTGCCTCGTCCGCCTGATCGACCGCCGCCCGGACATCCATGCCGGCCTGACCGGCGCCTCCCGGGGATTCGTGATGGAGAACCTGTGGCGGGCCGAGCGCAACGGCACGGGCGCCTCCCTGATCGACGAGGCGTCCGAGCGCGCCGTGCCCGTGGCCGAGGCCGTCGATGCCCTACTCGATCTCATCGCCGAGGATGCGGCCGCGCTGGGCTGCACCTCCCAGATCGCGCACGCCAAGGTGATTGCGCACACCGGATCGAGCGCGGCCCACCAGCTGTCTGCCTACGCGGCCGCCATAGACAGAGGCGCGACCGACGGCACGGCGCTGAAGGCGGTCATCGATTGGCTCGCGGGGGAGACGAGCCCGGCAGCCGAGTCGATCTGACGATCCCCGTCTGCACGCCGGATCCATCCTTCACCGTCTGGGGCAGCGTGGTGCAGCGGGCCACCGGCCGGGCCACGAGGGCGGCTGGACTGTGTTCGGCTCGTCCTGGGGTGGCGACTTCTGGGGTGGCGCCTCCTGGGGTGGCGACGCCCTGCCGAACCGGGCAGGTCACCGGCTCCTCCGCGGCACCGGACCGGAGGGTTGGAACGGCTGGCCAACGGACGCGCCGCTTGCTCTGCCGCGTCAATCGCGGATCGACGCGGCTGCGCAAGCCCGGCGGCGCGTCATCGGCCGGGCTTGTTGATCGCCATGCAAGATCGGGAACGGCGCAGAACTTGCCCCGGGTCATTCACCCGCTGCCGTGCCGTATCGGAGCGGCCGCAATGTCCGTCCCGGACTCGCCCGGAAGCGCGGCACCCTGTGTGGCTGGAGGATCTTTATGTCGCGCAAGTCCTGGCTGATCCTGTCGGCGATCCTCCTCCTCGGTACTCACGCCGCCGGGGCCGAAGAACTCACCGGTACGCTGAAGAAGGTGAAGGACAGCGGCGAGATCGCGATCGGCTATCGGGATGCGTCGATCCCCTTCTCCTATCTCGACGGTGATCAGAAGCCGGTCGGGTTCGCGATGGACATCTGCTACAGGATCACGGATGCGGTCAAAGCCGAGCTGAAGCTGCCGAAGCTGGCGGTCAAGCTGGTCCCGGTGACCGCTTCAACGCGCATTCCGCTGATGGCCAACGGCACGATCGACCTCGAATGCGGCTCGACCACGAACAACGCGGATCGACAGAAGCAAGTCTGGTTCACGAACACCCACTTTCTCACCGCGACGCGGTTCGCCTCGAAGAAATCGGCGCAGATCGACAAGATCGACGACCTGAAGGGCAAGACCGTCGTGTCGATCCCGGGTTCGACGAACATCCTTCAGACCCTTGAGGTCAACACCGCGAGAAACCTCGGGATGACGGTCCTGCAGGCCAAGGACCACGGCGAGGCGTGGTTGATGGTCGAGAACGGCCGTGCCGCCGCCTACATCATGGACGACGTGCTGCTCGCCTCGCTGATCGCCTCCTCGAAGGAGCCGGGCGCCTACCGGATCTCGTCGGACGCCCTCTCCCGTCCCGAGCCCTACGGGATCATGGTGCGCAAGGACGATCCGGCGTTCAAGAAGGTGGCGGATGCCGCGACCGCCAAGCTCTACACCAGCCCGGAGGGCAAGGTGCTCTACGACAAGTGGTTCACCAAGCCGATCCCGCCGCGCGGGATCAACCTCAACTTCCCAATGAACGCGGCCATGAGCAAGACCATGATGCATCCGAGCGACAGCCCGGACCCGGCAATGTACTGAAGAGCCCTGTCGGACATGGCGCGGCCGGACAGAGCGCCGCCGTCCGAGCGGCCTGCCCGCGCCACGATCGGTAGCCCATGCCGTCCGGCCGATGGTGCGCCACAGGCCGCATTGTCCCCGCCCGGCCGGTCCGGCGGACACGGCCGGGCCGCTTCGGGAAACGCCTCCGGCTTGGAACAGGGACGCGCCGAACGGCACAGCTCTCGGACCGGGACTGGCACGAGCCGTGCAATCGGCTCAGGGCGAACGAGGGACCGGAATCTGCTGTGAGCTCCGAACCGTCCACGACAGAGCCGCTCGGTCTCGGCCTCCTCCTGCTGGGCCTGCTCGCCGCCGCGTTCTTCGGCTTCATCGGGCTCTGCGCCTTCGCGCCGGCCTGGAGCGCCGCGCCCCTCGTCCGGGGGGGCAGCGTCAACGTCGCCTTCGTCCTCGGGCTGGGCGTGATCGGGCTCGGGGTCGCCCTCACCGGCCTTTACGTCGTGGTCGCGAACCGTGCCGAGGCGCGGGCCATCCGCGCCCGCACCGGACCCGGGATACGACGATGAACCGCGTGGCGATCGGCCTCTTCCTCGTCTTCGTGGCACTCACCCTAGGGATCACGTGGTGGGCCGCGCAGCGCACCCGCTCGGCCGAGGATTTCTACGCCGCGGGCGGACGCATCACGGGTTTTCAGAACGGACTCGCCATCGCCGGCGACTTCATGTCGGCCGGCGCTTTCCTCGGTCTGACCGGACTCGTCCTCGCCAACGGCTTCGACGGTCTGATCTACGCGGTGGGCTACACCACCGGCATGCCGATCGTGGTGTTCCTGCTGGCCGAGCGACTGCGCCGGCTCGGCCGCTTCACCTTCACCGACGTGGTCTGCACCCGCCTTGCCGAGCGGCCCATCCGGGTGTTCGCGGCCTGCGCCTCCCTCGTGGTGGTGGCGTTCTACCTCATCGCTCAGATGGTCGGCGCCGGTCAGCTGATCCAGCTTCTGTTCGGCCTCGACTACCTCTACGCCGAGTTCGTCGTCGGCGTGCTGATGGTCTGCTACGTCATGTTCGGCGGCATGGTGGCGACCACCTGGGTGCAGATCGTCAAGGCGGTGCTGCTCCTGATCGCCGGCTTCGCGATCGGCGGCCTGCTGCTCGCCCGCTTCGGTTTCGACCTCAACGCCCTTCTGGCGCGGGCTGCCGCCGTTCACCCGAAGGGCGCCGCGATCCTCGCGCCGCAGTTTCCGGCCAAGGATCCGCTCTCGGCCTTCTCGCTCGGCCTCGCGCTGATGCTGGGCACGGCTGGGCTGCCGCACATCCTGATGCGCTTCTTCACCGTGCCGGATGCCCGCTCCGCGCGCCTCTCGGTGTTCTGGGCGGCGACCTTCATGAACGCCTTCTTCGCCCTGATCTTCGTGCTCGGCTTCGGCGCCGTGGCGCTGACGGTCGGCAATCCCGCCTATGTCGATGCGGCCGGGATGCTGCGGGGCGGCGGCAACATGGCTGCGATCCATCTCAGCCACGCGGTGGGGGGCGACGCCATGATGGGCTTCGTCTCGGCCGTGGCCTTCGCCACCATCCTGGCGGTCGTGGCCGGGCTGACGCTCGCCGGTGCCAGCGCGGTCAGCCACGATCTCTACGCCAGCGTGGTTCGACGCGGGCACGTCGATGAACGCCGGGAGGTGCAGGTCTCGCGCATCGCGACCTTCGTCCTCGGCCTCGTGGCGATCGGACTGGGCATCGCCTTCAAGGGGCAGAACGTCGCCTACATGGTCAGCCTCGCCTTCGCGGTCGCCTGCTCGTCGACCTTTCCGGTTCTGATCCTGGCGTTGTACTGGCGCGGGCTGACGACGCTCGGCGCCGTCGCCGGCGGGACAGCCGGCTTGGTGAGCGCGTTGGTCCTCACGGTGGTCGGCCCGGCGGTTTGGGTGAAGGTGCTGGGGCATGCCGCCCCGCTCTTCCCGCTCGATCCGCCGGCCCTCGTGACCTTGCCGCTCGCCTTCGGAACCTGCTGGCTGGTCTCGCGCCTGGATCGCAGTCGGCAGGGCGCCACCGATCGGGCGCGATTCGATGCGCAGCACCGCCTCGACGCCGTGCCGGCCGAGTGATCCCAGAGCCTCGACGATGTTCAAGCTGATCAGCGCGACCCCGAGCCCCTACGCCCGCAAGGTGCGCATTGCCCTCGCCGAGAAGGGCCTGCCCTTCGAGTTGCTGACCGAGGTGCCGTGGGATTCCACCACGAGCCTGCCGCGCCACAACCCTCTGGAGAAGCTGCCCGTGCTGCTGCTGCCCGATGGCGGCAGCGTCTACGAATCAAGCTACATCCTGCAGTACCTCGAACTCATGCACCCCGAGACGCCGATGCTGCCCGACGATATCGCCGGCACGCTCGCGGCGCGCAAGCTCGAAGTCCTGTGTGACGGCGTCTGCGACGCCCTGGTGCTCACCTTCTTCGAGCGCCAGCGCGGCGAGCACGCGAGTGCCCCCTGGTTGGCGCGCCAGCGCCGCAAGATCGAGGGCGGCCTGGCCGAGATCGCCCGCCTTGCCGGCAACCGCGAATGGGCGGTGGGCGACCGCTTCAGCCTCGGCGACATCGCGGCCGGCACGGCGGTGGGCTATCTCTCGGTCCGCTTCGCGGAACTGCCCTGGCGGGACCTCCACCCGAACCTTGCGGCACTCAGCGACCGCCTGGAGCAGCGGCCCTCGTTCCGAGACTCGGTGCCCTACGCCCAGACCATCGCCGACCGTGTGATGTAGGCCGGTCGCACTGCTCGCCGCCGATGGCCTGGTGCCCTCGCAGGTGCCCTCCAAGGTGTTGGGCCGTCCCGCAAGGACCACGATGATGCGGGCCGGCGCCGCCCGGTCCGACGCACGCGGCCGACCCCCCTTCGGCTTCGCCGGCCTGGGGGCAGACGCGGCGCGATCGCTGCCCAGAGGTCATCGGGTACGCGGGCGCCTGGGAGGGCGTCCATGCCCCGTCAATTTCCCCCACCCAGGTCCTGTCCCGCGCTCAGGGCGCCTCGATCTCCGCGTCCGTCATCTCGGACTTGCGGCGCAGGTCGCCGACGCTCCGGCTGTCCTCGGCCATGGCGGAGAGCCCCCCTGCCCCGTCCATCGCGGCGCGCCAGGCTGCCGCAGCTTCGCGACCCGCCGGGCTCTTCCAGCGGAGACGCACCCGCCACATCGGGTTGTCGCCTACTTCAATGCCTCGGCCCCCGCCTGACAGATCGTTGCATCCTGATCCCCGGTGCCGCCACTACAGCCGATCGCGCCGATGACCTTGCCGTCCACGATCAACGGGATGCCGCCCGGCGAGGCTGCCAGATCCGGATCGAGGGTGCCGTAGTAGGTCGAACCTGCAGCATAGAAGTTGAAGAATACCCGGCTCTCGCGCCGCCAGCGTGCGGCCGTGCGCGCCTTGTTCTGGGAGATGCGGATCGAGGCCAGTTGCGCGCCATCAAGCCGGGCGAAGTGCACGAGTTCGCCGTGGGTGTCGACCACCGCGATATTCATCGGCCATCCGCGCTTCTTCGCCTCCGCTTCCGCCGCTGCCAGGATCGTTTTGGCCTGCTCGTAGGTGACCGGGGCACCGTACGGGAGCCCGAAAGGGATTTTCTCCGGCGTTCCTCCGGCCGGCGCCTGGGGGGGACCTGGTGGCTTGGGGGGCTCGGTGGTCTGCGCCAGTACCGGTGCGCCGATCAGCGCAAGACATAAGGCCAGGAGGGGCGTGGAAAACGGCTTCATGTTTCTCCTCCAGCGCATCGACCTCTACCGGGCCGTCGCGTGCAGTGAACCTAAGCCATCATCGATGAAGCGCCCATTCCGGCGACCGTAAGCTGAGACAGAGTCGGCGTTTCGTAGGCGAAGCCGCTCGCGTGGCGTCCCTGGCAACGGGCCTTGGCCCGCCTGGCACGGGCAATCAGCGTTTCATGCGCAGCAATCGCCGCGCGTCCCGTCCCCGATGCGCGGTTCGAGGGATCTGATCGTGTCGCGCCACGTTCACGAGGCGCCCCCTCCTTCGCAGCTATGGATCAGGAGAACGCACCGATGCCGCCCAAGCTGACGAAGACGATCATCGGCGCCGTCGTCGCCATCGCCTTGGCCGCAGCCGTCTCTTACGGCCTGATCAGCCAGCAAACCGCCGATCAGATCCAAACCAAAGCGAACCAGACCCTGCAGGACGATCGGACCTCCCCCACCTCCGGCCAGCAGCCACCGCCTCCACCCCAGAATTCGATCCCGCAGGCACCTGCGCAACCCGGTTCATCGCCACAGAACCCGGCCCCCGCTCCTCGGCCATGAGGACCTCGCGAGCCATGAAGGGTCGGTGACCGCGACCGTGATCACGCGCCGTCGTCCGGAGCGCCGCGACGGCATCATGGTCGCGGTCGAGCTTCCCCGACGGGCCGGAACGCAGGATCCTCATCAATCATGCGTCGGCAGGCCAACGCGTCGCCTGATCTGGTCCCTGGTGTATCGCAGTCTTTCGTCGCAAAACCGGAGGCCGATTTTGATCAACCTGGTGAGAGCCGTTTCGAGGCCTTCCCAACGCTCCGGCGCTTCTGGATGAAGGGGTAGGTTGGAGGTCCGTGACCTTCTCATCGCCTTGCTTCACCGCCCGAACCGCTCGAACTTCGGGAAACTCCGCGCCATCATCAGACCGACCTCGGCGCGGTGGCCGAGCCATTTCTCCAGCACCGACGCATTGGCGAGCCGGCCCTCCGACGAGCCGTCCTGCCAGGGCAGGCCGTCGGCCAGCTTGAACACGTGCGCGTCGACCAGGCCGCCGCTGCGGCAGCGCTGGAGGCGGACGCCCTTGCCGCGGGCCAATTCGGCCACCTCCGAGAGCGGGAAGACCAGCAGCAGTTTTTCCGTATTCGTCACGGCCACGGAGTCGCCGTCGGCCGGGATCAGCACCACCGCCGTCGCGTCGCCGTCGAGGCCGAGCACGCCCTTGCCCTTGCGGGTGTTGGCCACCAGCGCGTCGGCGGGCGCCACGAAGCCGCGCCCGTCCGAGCCCGCGATCAGCAGCTTGGTCTCCGGCCTGTAGGGCAGAGCCGCCACGATCTCGGTGCCGTCGTCGAGATCGGCCATCAGGCGCACCGGGTCGCCGAAGCCGCGGCCGCCCGGGAGCTTCGAGGCCTCCAGGGTAAACACCTTCCCGTTCGTGGCGAGCAGCAGGATTTTTTGGGTCGTCTCGGTCGGGAAGGCGATCTTCAGGGTGTCGTCACCCTTGAACGCCACCCCCGAGAGGTCGGCGACGTGGCCCTTCAGCGCCCGGATCCAGCCCTTGGTCGAGACGATCACGGTGATCGGCTCGCGCTCGACGAGCGCCGCCGTGAAGTCGATGCCGCCGACATCCGGCGGGCTCGCCAGCGTCGTACGGCGCCGGCCCAGCTTGGTCTCCGGCCCAAACGTCTTCTTCACGGCGCGGATCTGCGCCTGAATCGCCTTCCACTGGGCCGGCTCTGAGGCCAGCAGCGCGTCGATCTCGGCCTTCTCGGCGGTGAGCGCCTCGAACTCGCGCTTCAGCTCCATCTCCTCCAGCTTGCGCAAGCTGCGCAGGCGGGTATCGAGGATGGCGTTGGCCTGCAACTCGGTCAGCTCGAACCGGGCCATGAGGGCGGCCTTCGGCTCGTCCTCCTCGCGAATGATGCGGATCACCTCGTCGAGGTCGAGATAGACGATCAGCAACCCGCCCAGGATCTCCAGGCGCCGGTCGATCTGGCCGAGCCGATAGCGCGAGCGTCGCTGGAGCACCACGCGGCGATGGTCGACCCATTCCCGCAGGCACTCGACGAGCCCGATCACCTTCGGCACGAGACCGCCGACGAGGACGTTCAGGTTGAGCGGGATCCGCGCCTCCAGCTCGGTCAGCCGGAACAGCGATTCCATCAGGATCACCGGATCGACCGTGCGCGAGCGCGGCTCCAGCACGACCCTCACGTCCTCGGCGGATTCGTCGCGCACGTCGGCGAGCAGCGGCAGCTTCTTCTCCTGCAGCAACTCGGCCATCTTCTCGATCAGCCGGCCCTTCGGGATGCCGTAGGGGATCTCGGTGACGACGATGTTCCAGGTGCCGCGGCCGAGATCCTCTTTGGCCCAGCGGGCGCGGACCCGGAAGGCGCCGCGGCCGGTCCGGTAGGCCTCGGCGATGGACTCGGCCGAATCGACCAGGATGCCGCCGGTCGGGAAATCCGGCCCCTGCACGAACTTGGCGAGATGCGCCGAGGTCGCCTCGGGATGGTTGATCAGGTAGAGCGCCGCGTCGCACAGTTCGGCGGCGTTGTGCGGCGGGATCGAGGTCGCCATGCCGACCGCGATGCCCTGGCTGCCGTTGGCCAGCAGGTTCGGGAAGGCCGCCGGCAGAACGATCGGCTCCTCCTTCTCGCCGTTGTAGGAGGGGCGGAAATCGACCGTGTCCTCGTCGATCCCGTCGAGCAGCAGGCGGGCGACCTCGGTGAGCCGGGCCTCGGTGTAGCGGTAGGCCGCCGGGCCGTCGCCGTCGATGTTGCCGAAATTGCCCTGGCCATCGACCAGCGGGTAGCGCTGGGCGAAGTCCTGGCTGAGCCGCACCAGGGCGTCGTAGATCGCCTGGTCGCCGTGCGGATGGAAGTCACCCATCACGTCGCCGACGATCTTGGCGCATTTCTTGTGCGCGGTGTTCGGATCGAGCCGGAGCAGCCGCATGCCGTACAGGATGCGCCGGTGCACCGGCTTCAGCCCGTCGCGGGCATCCGGCAGCGCCCGGTGCATGATCGTGGAGAGCGCATAGGCGAGGTAGCGCTCCTCCAGCGCGGATTTCAGCTCGACGCTCTCGATCCCGTCGCCGGACGGCGGCTCGAAGGGCTGGCCCATGACGGCTCCTTAACTTCTAATCGCCCGTGCCGACCGGACCATCGGTCCGGGCTTCGCCGGCAATCGCAGGATCGATGAACGGCGGCGCGCAGAACAGAGCGTGAACATTACCCGGCCTCGCGGCCGAGCGCAACGAATCGCGCCCGCTCCTCGGACGGCCCGAGGCCGCGTGGACCCCAGACGTGCCTATCGAGGAAGTATCCCGTCAAGGTAAACCCCTGGGCAACGCCGTCCGGGCCGGGGGATCCGCCGGCATGCAGGAAGGTCGGGAGCGCCAGGAGGCGGTCGCGATACGGCTCGCCCGCCGAGGCGCTGACCGCCCGGCCGCTCTTCGGCGAGACGTAGGCCAGGGCATCGTTGCCGCCGGTGGCCGCGCAGGCGGTGAGATCGAGCCCGAAGCCCAGTTCCGTCAGGATCGCCAACTCGAACCGCACCATCAGCGGCGGGGCGATGGCGGGATCGTCGAGATGATCCACCAGGATACCGGCCGCCGCGTAGAGTTCCGGATGCGGGTCGCGCTCCGGGAGAAGCCGCAGCAAAGCCGCGAGGTGGCCGATGCCGTAGAGGGCGAGGCTCGACCCGATCAGCCGCGAGACCTGCGAGTCGAGGGGTTCCACCGCGAAGGCGCCGAGGCCCTCATCGAGCCGCGCGCGCCACGTCAGACGGACCCGGTTGCCGGGCTGAAGCACCGGCTGCATCCGGCGCGAGCGCCCGCCATGCACGAGGCCGAGATGGCGCCCGTGGGCCTCGGTCATCGCCTCCAGGATGACGCTGCTCTCCCCGTGCCGGCGCAGGCCGAGCACCAGGGCGTCGTCGGTCCATTGCATCGGGAATCGCGTCGCGGGGGTGAGAGGTGCGCGGGGCGCTGGAACCTCACATATAGGGAGCCGCGGCGCCGGGTGCTGTCCAGCCCCAGGCAGCCTCGGCCGGGTAGCCAGGGACGATGTCGATCCGTGCCGCCCTCGCCGTTGTCCTTGTCCTCGCCGTCGTCGGGGCACAGGCTGCGCCACGCAAGACCGCCGGCGGATCGGAGGGCGCGCCCTCCCCGGCCCTCCTCCAGCGGATCGCCGCCCTGGCGCTGAAGCAGGTCGATTTCGGTTCGGTCTCGTTGCTGCCGGTGCGATTCGAGGGCAGCCGGATCGCCGGGCCGATCGCGGATGGTGGCCGGGTGATCTTCTGCGTGTCGGGGCGGATGTACGGCCGGACCTTCGGCAAGCCCGAGAAGCCGAAGGTGGCTTTGCGCTACGCGGACGACCGGCTCACGGTGCTCGACGACGACGAGGTCTGCACCGGGCACCGCACCCGCCCCTTCCCCGAGCTCGACGCCTCGGGCAACGCCCGCTGAGGCCTCTGCGTTGATGGGCCATGCCCCCCGACCGCCCCCTCGCCCGCACCCTCGATCTCAGCCTCGACCTGATCGCCCGCGCCCATTCCGTCCCGGTGCCCGACGACCCGGACGCCCTCGCCGTGCTGTCGGACGCGGAGCTGCGCCCGGGGCTGGACGCCATCATCGCGGGGCGCGCGGGCAGCGACGTCTGGGTCTTCGCCTACGGCTCGCTGATGTGGAATCCGGAATTCCCGGTGGCCGAGCGCCGGATCGGGACGGTCCGCGGCTTCCACCGCCGGTTCTGCCTGCTCCAGCGGCGCTTCCGTGGGACGCCGGAGCGGCCGGGCTTCGTCCTGGCGCTCGATCGCGGCGGCCTGTGCCGGGGCGTCGCCTTCCGCCTGCCCGACGCGGAGATCCGCGACGCCCTGATGCCGGTCTGGCGGCGGGAGATGCGTGGCCGGGGCTACGTCGCCCGCTGGCTCCCGGTGGCCACCGCAGCGGGCACCGTCCCGGCGCTGACCTTCCTGGCCAACCGCGCCAGCGACCGCTACGCCGGCCGCCTCTCGGATGCCGAGCTCGCGGACAAGATCGCGGCCGCCTGCGGCCACAAGGGGCCGAGCGCTGAGTATCTATTCCGGACCGTCGAGGCCTGCGAGCGCCTCGGCATCCGCGACCGGCACCTCTGGAATCTCCAGAGCCTGGTGGCCGACCGGCTCAGGGCCTGCGCGCCAGAGTCCTGATATCGTCCCCCTCGATGACGGCTGCTGCACCGCCGTCTTTGCGCGCGCAGCGAAGCAACCCAGGGTTGCGCCGCGCTCCCCGACGTCCCGCTGTCCTCAGTCGCTTCGCTGCGCTCGCGATGACGTTTTGCAGCCTGCATCGACCGAGGGCCGCACCCGAGACCCGCCGCGGCTCACGCCCAGGCGCGCTTCATCACCATGGCGACGCGCCCGCCCGCATGCTCCGCGTCCGGGTTGCGCGGCTCCCGGATGCCGGGGGCGCGGCCGGTGGTGACGTAGACCACAAAGGTGAGGACGAGCAGGATCTTCGTGCGCATCGCGACGCTCAAGCTTGAGCATCGGTGCATAGGATCGATCGGTTTTTACGGAGTTGCTGCAACGCAAACGTCTGTCGATGCGGTGCAGTTCGCGTGATCGTGGTGAACGAAGGGTTGCGACGTTGGCTTGATCGTCTATGCCCCCGGCCCGGGATCTCCACAGACGAGGACAGGATGCGGCTTCGGATCGGCGTGGGCTTGGGCGTCGTGATCATCGCGGCCGCGGCCCTCCTGGCGGGACCGTTGAGCCGCGGCGAGCGGCTGTCCGACATCATGACCGGGCGGACGCCGCTGCTGGGCGGAAGCCGGGCACCCGGGGGCAGTGCGGATCTCACCGGCGCCGCCGACCTGGGAACCGATCAGAGGGACGCGACCCTGCACCTCGCCTGCGATCCGGGCGGCACCGGCCTGTCGGCGGCGCTGACCGTGCCGCGCTTCGCCGAACTGGGGCCGCGCTTCGACTTCGCGGGGCTCGAAGGTGCGGCCAGCGAGACGCCGCTCACCGGCATCCTGGTGTCGAGCGCAGGAAGCGTGCGCTCGGTACGCATGCCGGTCCAGGGGGCCGCGAGCGGGGCGGAGTCGGGCTTCACCCTGACGGTGACGGGCGCGCGCCGGGGCGAGGATCCGCTGCGTGGGGTCGCCCTGGCGCTGACCCAGCCCGGGACGAAGCTCACCTGGACACAGGCCAGCCCGCGCTCCGGCGATCCGACCCTGACGGCGGTGTTCATGCCGTCGGAGAGCGACGTGGCCGCGCTGAAGGCGGCGCTCGGCGGGTGTCTGGCGACGCCGTTCTAGCTCACCTCCACCTGCACCACCCCCGGCACGGTCCGGAGCTGACCGGCGAGCGCCGGGCTAGCCTGGAACTTGCCGGGCAGCCGGATCTCGACCTCGCGCTCGCCGCCGTCGAGCTTGAGGATCAGCGAGACCTCGCTCTCGCCGCGCATCGACAGCCGCTGCTGCACCGGACCGACCCCGCGCGGGTCGCTCAGATGAATGCGGATGCCCTTCTGGTGGCGGGCCACCGCCTGGTCGAGGGGTTCCGCGGTGAGGATGCGGGCGCGCACGTCCTCGCCCTCCAGGTTCGCCTGAAGCTGCAGCACCAGCGGGCGGCCCGGCTCCAGGATGTCGCGGTATTGGCCGAGCCCCTCGGAGAAGATGATCGCCTCGAAATGCGCGGTGCGGTCCGACAGGGTGACGATGCCCATCTTGTTGCCGGTCTTGGTCCGCCGCTCCGCCCGGTCGAGCACCGAGGCCGCGACCCGGCCGACGCTCGAGGTCCCGGCCCGCACCGCGCGGCAGAAATCCGCCCAGCTCTGCACGCGCAGCTTGTCCAGGAGGTCGCCGTACTCGTCGAGCGGGTGGCCCGAGACGAAGAAGCCGATCGCCGCGTATTCCCGCTTGAGCGTGTCGGCCATCGGCCAGATCTCGTGCGGCGGGATGCGCAAGCTCACGTCGTCCGCCACCACGCCGCCGAACATGTCAGTGACGCCCGTGGACTCCGCCTCCGCCGCGCTGGCGGCGAGCTTCATCATCGGCTCCACCGCCGCGAAGGCCCGGGCGCGATCCGGCTCGATGCAGTCGAGCGCCCCGGCCTGGACGAGGCTCTCCAGGGTGCGCTTGTTGATCATCCGCGGATTGAGGCGCCGGGCGAGGCAGGCGAGATCCTTGAACGGCCGGTCGCCGCGGGCCTCCACCAGCGCCCGCACCGCCTCGCGGCCGACGCCCTTGATGGCGGCGAGCGCATAGAAGATCTTGCCGTCGCGCACCTCGAACACCTCGCCCGAGGTGTTGATCGAGGGCGGCTCGACGGTGATCTTGAGCCGCTGCGCGTCCTGGCGGAATTCGGCGAGCTTGTCGGTGTTGTCGATGTCGAGGGTCATGGCGGCGGCCAGGAACTCGACCGGATAATTCGCCTTCAGGTAGGCGGTTTGATAGGTCAGCAGCGCGTAGGCCGCCGCGTGGCTCTTGTTGAAGCCGTAATCGGCGAACTTGGCGAGCAGGTCGAAGATCTCGTTGGCCTTGGCCTTGGTCAGCCCGCGCTCGGTGCAGCCCTTGAGGAACCGGTCGCGCTGCGCGTCCATCTCGGCGCGGATTTTTTTACCCATGGCGCGCCGGAGCATGTCGGCCTCGCCGAGCGAGTAGCCCGCCAGGACCTTGGCGATCTCCATCACCTGTTCCTGGTAGACGATGATGCCGAACGTCTCCTTCAGCATCGGCTCGAGCTTCGGATCCGGGTACCACGCGGCCTCGTTGCCGGCATCGCGGCCGAGCTTGCGCTCGCAATAGACCGGGATGTTGGCCATCGGGCCCGGCCGATAGAGCGCCACCAGGGCGATGATGTCCTCCAGCCGGTCGGCCTGCATCTCGCAGAGCGCCTTGCGCATGCCGGCCGATTCCACCTGGAACACGCCGACCGTCTCGCCCCGGCCCATCGGCCCGTAAGTCTTTTCGTCGTCCAGCGGCAGGGCGGCGAGATCGATGTGGATGCCGCGCTGCATCAGCAGATCGGAGCAGCACCGCAGCATGGTGAGGGTTTTCAGGCCCAGAAAGTCGAACTTGACCAAGCCCGCCTGCTCGACCCACTTCATGTTGAACTGGGTCACCCGCATGCCGGTCTTCGGGTCCCGGTAGAGCGGGACCAGTTCCTCCAGGGGCCGGTCGCCGATCACCACGCCGGCGGCATGGGTCGAGGCGTGGCGGTGCAGGCCCTCCAGCTTCTTGGAGATATCGATCAGCCGGCCGACGACCGGCTCCTCCTCCATGGCCTGCTGGAGCTTGGGCTCGCCCTCGATCGCCTGGGCGAGCGTCACCGGGTTGGCCGGGTTCTGCGGCACCAGCTTGGTCAGCTTGTCGACCTGCCCGTAGGGCATCTCCAGCACGCGGCCGACGTCGCGCAGCACGCCGCGGGCAAGCAGGGTGCCGAAGGTGATGATCTGCCCGACCTGCGCCTCGCCGTAGCGTTGCTGCACGTAGCGGATCACCCGCTCGCGGCCCTCGACGCAGAAGTCGATGTCGAAATCCGGCATCGAGACGCGCTCGGGGTTGAGGAAGCGCTCGAACAGCAGGCCGAAGCGCAGCGGGTCGAGGTCGGTGATCAGCAGCGACCACGCCACCAGCGAGCCCGCGCCCGAGCCGCGGCCCGGACCCACCGGGATGTCGTGATCCTTGGCCCACTTGATGAAGTCGGAGACGATCAGGAAGTAACCCGGGAACTTCATCTTGACGATGACGTCGAGCTCGAAGGCGAGGCGCTTGCGGTAATCGTCCTCCGAGAAGCCCGGCGCGGTGCCGTGCTGCTTCAGGCGTAGCTCCAGCCCGGCCTCGGCCTGGCGGCGCAGCTCGGTCGGCTCGTCGGCCGAGACCGCCTGCGCGCCGGCCTCGGAGGCTTCGGCGAGGGTATCCGCCATGGGCGGCTTCTCGCCCGCTGCGACCTTCGAAAAGTTCGGCAGGATCGGCTTGCGGGTCCGAGCCCGGACGGCGCAGCGCATGGCGATCTCGACCGAGGCCTGGAGCGCGTCCGGCAGGTCGCGGAACAGCTCGGCCATCTCGGCCCGGGTCTTGAAGGCGTGGCTCGGCGTCAGGCGGCGGCGGCGCTCGTCGGAGACGATGCGGCCTTCGGCGATGGCGAGGAGCGCGTCCTGGGCATCGTAATCGTCGGGCTTGGCGAAGTAGGGCTCGTTCGTCGCCACGACACCGAGGCCGTGGCGGCCGGCGAGGTCGAGGAGCGCGGTCTCGATCCGCCCCTCCTCGGGCAGGCCGTGGCGCTGCAGCTCGACATAGAGCCGATCCTCGCCGAACGCCTCCTTGAGACGCCCGAGGCGGGCGAGGGCCAGCTCGGGCCGGCCGGACCGGAAGGCGGCGTCGAGGGGGCCGGAGGGGCCGCCCGTGAGCGCGATCAGCCCGTCGGACGATCCCGCCAGGGCCGCCGCGTCGAGGCGGGGGGATTCACCGAGCGCCGTGTCGAAATAGGCGCGGCTCGCCAGCCGCAGCAGGTTCGCGTAGCCGGTCTCGTCCTGCGCCAGCAGCACGACGCCGTGGCTCGTCGGCGCGTTGCGCTGGTGCGGATCCGCCGCCTCGAACGCCACCGAGAGCTGCACGCCGGCGATCGGCTGCACGCCCTCGCCCGCCGCCTTCTCGGAGAATTCGAGCGCCCCGAACAGGTTGTTGGTGTCGGTGAGCGCCAGCGCCGGCTGCCGGTCGGCCAGAGCGGCCTTGATCAGGGAGCCGACCTTCAGCGCCCCTTCGAGCAGGGAATAGGACGAGTGGACGTGGAGGTGGACGAATCCGACCTCCTTCAGCTGACGTGGCATGGACGACCTTGTTCCGGGGACGGACAGCATCCCCGCTCGGCCGGTTCGAGTCGACGGATCCGGAGCATTGGCTGCACGATATCCACCGGTCGTGCCCCGGAAGCACCAGTTCCGGCCGCCCCTGTGGACAATCGGCGCCGACGGACCGATCGCCTGTGCATAACGTCGCTGGGACGGGAACCGGACGTGATTCCGCAGCGGCGGGCTAACGGACCGGTGCCAAGGCTATCGCCCAGGCGCCCACCGCCGCGAACAGCATCCCGAACGCCATGAACTCGAGCATCCCGGTCAGGACCAACCGCTTGAGCATCGCCGCGCCTCCGTGCCTCTGGACCAGAATGTTCGTGTTTTGTTCTTAATACAGGGCTGCCGCGCAACACGTCTATCGACGCTTCTAGTTATGGTAAAAAGTATCTTGATGTGGATCGGGTGGGCTGGCATGCCCCGCGCCGAGAACGCGCCCGTCATCCGAACGGGGGTTCGAAGGAGCAGGCCATTCCCGCGCACAAGACGGCCGAGCGATGCGACGTCGCCCTCGTGGCCGTCGGCACACACGGCGACGTCCTGCCGTTCATCGCGCTGGGTCACGAACTCGTGCGGCGCGGCCATGGCGTCTCGCTGGCCGCCCCGGCGCCGTTCGAGGCGATGGCCCGCCGGGCCGGCCTCGGCTTCGAGCCCCTGGGCACGGTGGCCGATTACGAGGCCGTGATCCGTCAGCCGGATCTCTGGCACCCGCAGCAGGGCTTCCGGCCCATGTTCGACTACGCCCTGCGGGTCGCGGAGGCCACCTGCCTGTGGCTCGGCGCGACCCGCGCGCAGGGTGTCGACCTGCGGGTGGTCGCCTCGCCCCTCGGCTGGGGCGCGCGGCTCGCCCAGGATCTCTACGGTCTGCCGACCGCGACGCTGCACGTGATGCCGTTCCTGATCGAGAGCCGTTCCGATCCGCCCCGGCTCCCCGGCCTACCGCTGCCGCGCTTCCTGCCGGCGGCTTGGCGTGCCTACGTCAACCTCGGGGTCGATGCCGTGGCGGTCGGCCCGTTCACGCTGCCGCCCTTGAACGCCCTGCGCGCGCGCCTCGGACTCGATCCGGTCAACCGGCTGCGGCACTGGTGGAACAGCCCGACGCGCATGCTCCTGATGTTCCCCGACTGGTACGCGGCCCCGCAACCCGACTGGCCGGCCCAGGCCGTGCAGCTCGGCTTCCCGCTGGTCGACCGGTTCGGCGACGTGCCGGCTATGCCGCCGGAACTCGACGCCTTCCTGGCGGCGGGGGAGCCGCCGATCGTGTTCACCTACGGCTCGGCCATGCGCCAGGGTGCGCCTTTCTTCGACACCGCGGTGGAGGTCTGCCGGCGCATGGGTCGACGCGGCGTCCTGCTCGCGCCCCAGGGTGGGCAGATCCCGAAGCCGCTGTCGGGCGGGCTGATCCACCTGCCCTACGCGCCGCTGAGCACGCTGCTGCCGCGCAGCGCCGCCCTGGTCCATCACGGCGGCGTCGGGACGGTGGCGCAGGCGCTGGCCGCGGGGATCCCGCAACTGGTGGTCCCGGTGGCGTTCGATCATTTCGATGAGGGGCGGCGGCTCAAGGATCGGAACCTCGGCGCGACGCTGAGCCGCCGGTCCTTCCGGCCCGCCCGGGGCGCGCGGGTCCTGGGACGGCTGCTCGCCGATCCCGTGGTCGCCCGCGCCATCGCGGCGGCCCGGGCGCGGATGGCGGAGGGCGGCGACGCGATCGCCGATGCCTGCGATCAGGTCGAGGGGCTGGCCGCCGGGCGCGGCGTGTAGCATCTCCGCGCGCGACGGGTCGGAGCCGGCTGCCGCTCCGGGGGCCGGCGGCCGGCCCCGGAGCGGCGACCCGAAATCACGGGCCGAGCAGCACGCTCGCCGAGCCGACCAGGGTCATGAGGATGCCGCTCACGAAAGCGCCGATCATGACGTAGGAGAGGGGCTTGAGCTTCATCCGTCGTTATGCCGGATCAGCAGCGGTAGCCACCGGCGGTCTGGCCGTACTGCTTGACCGGGCGAGTCTGCTGGTTGGCGTTGCCCTCTGCGGCCGAGCTCATCGGGCAGCCGTCGTAGAAAGGCATGTCGTGGACGCCGAGGCCGAGCGAACCGGTCGTCTCCGGCGCGTTGGCGTTGAAGCCGGTCCAGCGGCCCTCGTTGGCCGCGAAGGCGGGCGACAGCGGCGCGGTGGCCAGGACAAGCGCGGTGACGGCGGCGGAAAAACGGTTCTTCATGAATAATCTCCGATATTGTTCAGCAAGATCTGGTTGATCTGCCGTGGTTTTTCTTCCACGAGAACAATATAGAGAACGAAAACATTCCGCGACGTGACGCCCCGCACGCGGCAGGACGGATTAAAATTTTACCGGGGTAAGGGCGTTTCGGGTTGATCGGATTGGTCGGATAAGGCGCAGGCCGGCTGCCGGAGGATGCACCGCGGGTGCCTGTCGACGGAAAGGCCCGTGTTCAGTCGAGCGGCGTGATCAGCCCGTCCCGGATCGTCACCCGCCGGTCCATGCGGGCGGCCAGATCCAGGTTGTGGGTCGCCACCAGTGCGGCGAGGCCCGAGGCGCGGACCAGGGCCATCAGCACCGAGAAGACGTGGCCGGCCGTGCCCGGATCGAGGTTGCCGGTGGGCTCGTCGGCGAGCAGGAGGCGCGGCCCGTTGGCCACCGCCCGGGCGATGGCGACGCGTTGCTGCTCGCCCCCCGACAGTTCGGCGGGGCGGTGCGGCAGCCGCTGCTTGAGGCCGAGGAAACTCAGGAGTTCGGTGGCGCGGGCTTTCGCCTCCGGGGCCTTCAGGCCGCGGATGAGCTGGGGCATCACCACGTTCTCCAGGGCCGAGAATTCCGGCAGGAGGTGGTGGAACTGGTAGACGAAGCCCATCTCCTCGCGCCGCAGCCGCGTGCGCTCGGCATCCGCCATGGCGGCGGTCGGCTGGCCGCCGATATAGATCTCCCCCCCGTCCGGCTTCTCCAGCAGCCCGGCGAGGTGCAGCAAGGTCGACTTGCCGGCGCCCGACGGCGCCACCAAGGCCACCAGTTCCCCCGGCCAGATCGCGAGGTCGGCACCGCGCAGGATCTCCAGCGCGCCCTCGGCCTGGGCGTAGCGACGCTCGACGCGGGAGAAGAACAGGGCCGGGACCGGCTGGTCGCCGGCGATCTGGCTCGAATCGGTCATCGATGCGCGGCCCGTCAGCCGTAGCGGAGGGCCTGCACCGGATCGAGCCGGGCGGCGCGCCAGGAGGGATAGAGCGTCGCCGCGAGCGACAGCAGCAGCGTGGTGATCACCACGGCGGTGATCTCCTTCGGGTTCATCTGGGCTGGGATCTCGGCCAGGAACCGCACGGTCGGGTCCCAGGCGCCCGGAAACAGCACGTGCTGGATCGGCTTGATGTTGAGCGTGATCAGGATCCCGAGCGCCAGCCCGCCGAGGGTGCCCACCACGCCGATCAGCGCGCCGTTGATCAGGAACACCCGCATGATCGTGCCGGGCGTCGCCCCCATGGTGCGCAGGATCGCGATGTCGCTCGACTTGTCGCGCACCAGCAGGATCAGGCCCGAGACGATGTTGAGCGTCGCCACCACGACGATCAGGCTGAGGATCAGGAACATCACGTTCCGCTCGACCTCCAGCGCCCCGAAAAAGGTCCGGTTGCGCTGGCGCCAGTCGGTCAGGAGGATCGGGCGCTCGGCCGCCATCTCCAGAGGCTCGCGCATCTCGCCGACATGATCGGGGTCGTCGACGTAGATCTCGATCATGCTGACGTCGCCGTCCTTGTTGAAGAACGCCTGCGCCTCGGTGAGCGGCATGAACACGAAGGTCTGGTCGAACTCGGTCATGCCGACCTCGAAGACCGCCTTGACGGTGTAGCTCTTCGTCCGCGGCGCGGTGCCGAACGGCGTCGACGAGCCTTTCGGCGTCACCAGCGTGATCGTGTCACCGGCCTGGAGACCCAGCGTATCGGCCAGCCGCCGTCCGATCAGCACGCCGGTGCCGTCGTCGAACCCCTCCAGGGTGCCGCCGCGGATCGAGCTGGTCACCGCGGCGAGCGCGTCGAGGTCGCCCGCCCGCACGCCGCGGATGATCACGCCGGAGCCGCCGTACTGCGAGGACGCGAAGGCCTGCCCCTCGACCAGCGGCACCGCCGCGCGCACGCCCGCCACCTTGGACAGGCGGTCCGACAGGTCGGTCCAGTCGTTGAACGGCCGGTCGATCGGTGTCGCGAACAGGTGGCCGTTGATGCCGACGATCTTCGACAGCAACTCCGCCCGGAAACCGTTCATCACCGACAGGACGATGATCAGGGTGGCGACGCCGAGCGCGATGCCGAGCACCGAGAAGAACGCCACCACCGAGACGCCCCCGCCCCGGCGGCGCGCCCGCAGGTAGCGGCCCGCGATGATCCACTCGAACGGCGCGAAGGGCGCGGTGCCCTGGCGGAACGAGGCTGCGAGGCCCCTCACCCGGTCGATCGCCGCGGATCCCGCCATTGTGTGGGGTCTCAGACGCGCTTGATGCGCGCGAGCAGGTCGACGATCGCGAGGCTCTCGCGCTCGCCGCCGGCGCGCCGCTTCAGCTCGACCTTGCCCTCGGCCAGACTCTTCGGGCCGACGATCACCTGCCAGGGCAGGCCGATCAGATCGGCGGTGGCGAACTTGGCGCCGGGCCGCTCGTCGCGGTCGTCGTAGAGCACCGACAGGCCGGCGGTCTCCAGGTCGGACTGGATCTGCGCACAGGCGGCGTCGGTGGCGGCATCGCCAGTCTTGAGGTTGATCAGCGCCACGTCGAAGGGCGCGACGACATCCGGCCAGATGATCCCGGCCTCGTCGTGGCTCGCCTCGATGATCGCCGCCACCAGCCGGCTCGGGCCGATGCCGTAGGAACCCATATGGACCGGCCGCTCGATCCCGTCCGGCCCGGCAACCTTGGCGCCCATCGGCTCCGAATACTTCGTGCCGAAATAGAAGATGTGCCCGACCTCGATGCCGCGGGCCGCCAGACGGCTCTCCTCCGGCACCTCGGCGAAGGCCGCCGGCTCGTGCATGTCCTCGGTGGCGGCGTAGTGGGAGGTCCAGGCATCGACGATGCCCTGGAGGCCGGCGACATCGTCGAAATCGACCGTTTCCGGCGGGGTGTCGAAATCGAGATAGGCCTTGTCGCAGAAGACCTCGCTCTCGCCGGTGTTGGCCAGGATGATGAACTCGTGGGACAGGTCGCCGCCGATCGGGCCGGTCTCGGCGCGCATCGGGATCGCCTTGAGGCCGAGACCCGCGAAGGTGCGCAGGTACGCCACGAACATCCGATTGTAGGCATGGCGGGCGCCGGCCTGATCGAAGTCGAACGAGTAGGCGTCCTTCATCAGGAACTCGCGCGAGCGCATCGTGCCGAAGCGCGGCCGCACCTCGTCGCGGAACTTCCACGAGATCTGATAGAGGTTCTTCGGGAGATCCTTGTACGATCGGGCGCTCGCGCGAAAAATCTCGGTCACCATCTCCTCGGCGGTGGGGCCGTAGAGCATCTCGCGGTCGTGCCGGTCCTTCAGGCGCAGCATCTCCTTGCCGTAGGCGTCGTAGCGGCCGGACTCCCGCCACAGCTCGGCGGATTGCACGGTCGGCATCAGGATCTCGATCGCGCCGGAGCGATCCTGCTCCCGGCGGATCACCGCGCAGACGCGCTCCAGCACCCGCAATCCGAGCGGCAGCCACGCGTAGATCCCCGCGGCCTCCTGGCGGACGAGGCCGGCGCGCAGCATCAGCCGGTGCGAGACGATCTCGGCTTCCTTGGGCGTCTCGCGCAAGGTCGGCATGAAGTAGCGGGAGAGACGCATGTCGCCAAAGTCTTGCAGGTGGAGCCGGCCGGGAGGAGCCGCGGCGCGCGGGCACACAACACGCCGGAGCCGTAAATTACAAGCACTGCGCGACCACGACGCGGCGTAATCGCGGCGAAGCCGTGGCGCGGGGCCGTCGGCCAGCCGGCCCTGCCCACCGGGAGAGCGGCCTGCCTATTTGCCGGCAAGAAAGCGCAGTTTTTTCTCGCAGACCCGGTGACAACACGAATTGTTGTTCCTATAAGCGGGCGGCGATGTTTGCGACACCCGGAAGAGGTGGCGCAAGGTCCGAGTCTCGGGAGGAAAAACGACCGCCCCGCAGCCAATGCGGAGGATATTCAAGGTCGAGCCACTGAAGCTTGAAAGCAAGGCCTTGGGCCTTGCTTTTTTTGTTTGCCGATCCGGGGGCTGCGACGTCCCGGCCCCCTGTGATCAGTGTCGATTGCGCAGACAACCGGCGCAGTGGTCCGGTTTCTCTTCGGCGCCGGCAAGCCCTTAACATCTCTCGTCTTTTTGCGGTGCAGGGTGGCCTCGGACTTGCCCGGGTGAGCCTGCCATGCACTTCGAGATCCGCCAGGCCGACACGCACTGGGCCTGGGTTCTGCTCAACGATGCCAACGAGACGATCGCGGAGTCGGACCAGACTTTCCCGTCGGCCGCGCAGGCCTCCACGGCGGCCCTGGCCTTCGCCCATCTGGTGGCGCGGGCCGGCAAGTCGCTGACGGTGGCGTCGCCCTCGGGCACCCTGCTCTGAGCCGCGTCACAGACCCGTCAGCGGGAACACCGCCAGGGCGATCAGGAAGGCGGCGCCCGCCACCAGCGTCGTCCAGATCGCCTTCTCGCGCAGCCGCGGCGCTGCGGGCGCGCCCGGATCCTGACCCGGCACGACGTGGCTCGGCCGGGTCTCGGGCTGGTTGCGCAGGGGCAGCACCGCGAAGAGCAGCGTCCACCACACCACGAAGTAGAGCGCGATGGCGCCGCCGATCGTGAGCTTGAACAGGCCCACGCCGGCCGCCACGAAGGCGGCGACCAGCACCGTGATGACGCCGAGGGTGATCGGCGTCGAGCGGACCAGCGTCGTCATCATGCGATCACACCTGCTCCAGCTCGACCAGGGTACCCAGGAAATCTTTCGGATGCAGGAACAGGACCGGCTTGCCGTGGGCGCCGATCCGCGGCTCGCCGCTGCCGAGCACCCGGGCGCCCTGCTGTTTGAGCTTGTCGCGGGCGGCCAGAATGTCGTCCACCTCGTAGCAGACGTGGTGGACGCCGCCGCCGGGGTTGCGCGCCACGAAGGACTCGATCGGCGAGTTCTCGCCGAGCGGCGCCATCAGCTCGACCTTGCTGTTCGGCAACTCGACGAACACGACGGTGACGCCGTGCTCGGGCTGCGGCAGGGGCGGCGTCACCGTCGCACCCAGCGTGTCGCGATAGATCGCGCAGGCGGCGTCGAGATCCTGCACGGCGATGGCCACGTGATTGAGACGGCCGATCATTCTTGCTTCCTCCCCGTTCGCGCACCGACCGGCAGGTCGCTCCTCTCCAATCCGCAGACCTCATCCTGAGGTGCTGCGCAGCAGCCTCGAGGAGGGCTCCAGGGATCGCAGCGCTTTCTGGAGGGCTCCTTCGAGGCCCGCTTTGCGGGCACCTCAGGATGAGGGGGATGGGTGGGATCTGCCTCGGTGTGTCGTGGCGGTTTCGTACCCTAAACTTCCACAACCTGCACGTGGCAGGCAGGCTTCTTGCCCCAGACCTCGTTGACCGCGGTGCGCACGGCCCGGTCGACCGTCTTCTCGACGCTCTCCGAGTCCTTGAGCTTGCCCCGCGACAGGCCCGACAGGGTGCGGGTCACCGCATCGATCACCGTCTCGATCAGCGGCTCGCCGGACCGGCCGCGGTTCGGCAGGCCGATGATGTCCACCGCCGGCTCGCCCAGCACCGCGCCGTCCTCGTCGATGGCGATCGCCACCGAGACCAGCCCGGCCTGCATCAGCTTGCGCCGCTCGGGGATCGCCCGGTCCTTCTCGTCGATCAGGACGTCGCCGTCCTTGAACAGGCGGCCGGCCTTCACGTGGTCGATCACCTCGGGCTTGCCGGGGCTGAGGCGGATCAGGCTGCCGTTGCGGGCCTTGACCACGTTCTGCACCCCTTGCGCGCGGGCGAAGCGGGCATGCTCGTCGAGGTGCAGCGCCTCGCCGTGGACCGGGATCGCGGTGCCGGGCCGCGTCCACTTGTACATCTCGACCATCTCGTCCCGGCGAGGATGGCCCGAGACGTGGACGAGGGCGGTGCGGTCGGTGATGACCTCGACGCCCTGCTCGATCAGGTCGTTGATGATGGCGCCGACATCGCGCTCGTTGCCGGGGATCGCCCGGGAGGAAAAGATCACCCGGTCGCCCGCGGTCAGGCTGATATCCGGGTGGTCGCGGCGGGAAACCCGGGCCAAAGCCGCCCGGGGCTCGCCCTGCGAGCCGGTGAGCAGGGCCACGACCCGCTCGCGGGGCAGGCTCTTCCACGAGTCCGCCCGGCGGAACTCGGGCAGGCCGTCGAGGTAGCCGCACTCGCGGGCGACATCGATCACCCGGTCCATGGCCCGGCCGACCGCCACGATCTCGCGGCCGCAGGCGACCGCGGCCTCGGCCACCGCGCGGATACGGGCGACGTTCGACGCGAAGGTGGTCACCGCGACCCGGTGGGGCGCGTCGGCGATCAGGGTCTTGAGGGTCGCGGCGACTTCGCGCTCGCTGGGGGAGAAACCCTCGCGGACCACGTTCGTGGAATCACAGACCAGTGCCAGGATCCCCTCGTCGCCGAGGGCGGTGAAGGCCTCGGGCGAGGTGACTTCGCCGGCCACCGGCGTCGGGTCGATCTTCCAGTCGCCGGTGTGGACCACGAGGCCCGCGGCGGTGCGGATCGCAATGGCGTTCGACTCGGGGATCGAGTGCGAGACCGGAACGTATTCGAGCTCGAACGGGCCGACGGTAATGCGCCGGCCGGGCTTGATCTCGCGCAGGTCGACCTTCGGGGCACCGGGATCCGAGAGGCGGCGGGTCTCCAGCAGGTTCTTAGCGAAGCGCGTCGCGTAGACCGGCGCCTTGATGCGCGACCATAGCTCGGAGATCGCCCCGATATGGTCCTCGTGCGCGTGGGTGATGAAGATCCCCAGCAGGTCCTTGCGCTTCTCCTCGATGAAGGAGAGGTCCGGGAACATCAGGTCGATGCCCGGCATGTTCTCCTCGCCGGCGAAGCCCATGCCGCAATCGACCATGATCCACTTCCGGCCCTTCTCCGGCCCGAAGCCGTAGAGCGCCGCATTCATCCCGATCTCGCCCACGCCGCCGAGCGGCAGGAAGACCAGCTCCTCCTGTCCTGTTGCCATCTGTGATCGTCCAAACTCAGGCCGCCGTCGCGGCCGATCCGAAATGCACCTCGCCCGCCGTCACGGTATGCCGGTTCCCATCGGGGGCGAGGATCACGAGCCGCCCCCCCTCGTCGATCGTCTCGAACACGCCGTTGAGGGTGTGTCCGCCGCTGCGCACCGCGATCTCCGATCCGAGACCTGCGGCCCGCGCCAGCCAGTCGGCGCGCAGGGCAGCGAAATTCCGTCCCCGATCCCAGAGGCGCGCCCGCGCCGCCATCCGGTCCGAGAGATGTTCCAGTAGCGCCTCGGCGTCCCCCGCGTAACCCGCTGCCGCCAAGCTCGTGGCGCGCAGGCCGTCCGGAGCCGCCGCCACGTTGACGCCGAAGCCGATCACCGCGGCGCGCCGGCCGCCGGGCAGCGTCTCGGCCTCCAGCAACAGACCCGCGAGCTTGGCGCCGCCGAGCAGCACGTCGTTCGGCCATTTGAGCTGGAGAGATCGGGCGATGCCGGCGGATCCGGTATCCGGCAGGGTGCCGCAGGCCGCCTCCAGCGCCTCGATCAGGGCGAGCCCGGCCACGAAGCCGAGTTCGGCGAGATGGTCGGGCGCTACCCCGGCGACGGGCCAGAGGACGCTCGCCGCGAGGTTCCCCACCAGGGAGGCCCAGACGTTGCCCCGCCGGCCGCGGCCCGCCTCCTGGCGGTGCGTCACCACCCAAAGCGGCCCGGTCTCACCGGCCCGCGCCTGCGCCATCGCCTCCGTGTTGGTGGAGCCGAGGGTATCGTGGACATGGAGGCGGTGGCCTTGGGCACGCGCCTCGGGCCCGAGTCGGTAAGGCAAAGTCGTCCTAGAACAGCGACTTGGCGGCCCGGCCGGCGGCGCCGACCAGCGGCCCGGGCAGCAGGAAGAACAGCACCACCACGACGCTCGACAAAGCGAGCACCACGCGCAGGCCCGGCGGCATCGCCTCGTAGGGCTCCTTCGGCTCGTCGAAATACATGATCCGCACGATCCGCAGGTAGTAATAGGCGCCCACCACGCTGGTCACCACGCCGATCACCGCGAGCGTCACGAGGCCCGCCTTGATGGCGGCGGCGAAGACGTAGAACTTCGCGAAGAACCCGGCGAGCGGCGGGATGCCGGCCAGCGAGAACATCATCGCGGCAAGGCAGAAGGCCAGCCACGGATGGGTCCGCGACAGGCCCGACAGATCGTCGATCTTCTCGAACATCACGTTCCGGCGCCGGAGCGACAGGATGATCGCGAAGGAGCCCAGCGTCATCGCGAGGTAGATGATCATGTAGGTGACGAGCCCGCTGATCCCCTCCTCCGAGCCGCAGGCCAGGCCGATCAGCGCGTAGCCGATATTGGCGATCGACGAGTAGGCCATCAGGCGCTTGATCGAGCTCTGGCCGATCGCCGCGAAGGAGCCGAGCGCCATCGACACGACCGAGACGAAGATGAAGATCTGCTGCCAGACCGCCGTCACCTCCGGCAGGGCGCCGATGAAGACCCGCACGGTCATCGAGACGGCCGCCATCTTGGGCGCGGTGGCGAAGAACGCCGTCACCGGGGTGGGCGAGCCCTCGTAGACGTCGGGCGTCCACATGTGGAACGGCACCGCCGACATCTTGAAGCAGACGCCCGCCGCCACGAACACGATGCCGAGCACGATGCCGAAGCCGGCGTTCTCGTTCAGCGCAGAGACGATACCGGGGAACGAGACCGTCCCGGTGAAGCCGTAGATCAGCGAGGCACCGTAGAGCAGCATGCCCGAGGAGAGCGCGCCGAGCACGAAGTATTTCAGGCCCGCCTCGGTGGACTTGATGTCGTCCCGGTGGAAGGCCGCGATCACGTAGGCGGCGAGCGATTGCAGCTCCAGGCCGAGATAGAGCGCGATCAGGTCGTTGGCCGAGACCATCACCATCATGCCGATGGTGCAGAGCACGATCAGTACGGGGAACTCGAACCGGTCGATGCGTTCGCGCTTGAAGTAGTCGTGCGCCAGCAGGATCGTCGCCGACGAGCCGAGCAGAACCAGCGACTTCATCACCTTCGAGAAGGAGTCGGACACGAAGGCGCCCGAGAGGGTCGTGATCCGCCCGTGGACCGGCTGGGAGATCACCACCGACAGGGCGACGAGCAGGAGCGCGAGGGCGCCGATGCTCACGGTCTCGGCCGAGCGGTCCCCGCGCCACGCGCCGTAGAGGATCAGGAGCAGGACGCCGACGCCGAGGATCAGCTCGGGCAGGAGCGGCGCCAGCGAGGGCAGGACGGAGTGGACATTGGTCATGGTGTCCGCCTCAGCGCGGGATCGGCAGCGCCGCGGCGGCCGTCTGGGTGTTCGAGAGGGCGGTCTTGATGCTTGCCATCAGCGCGTCGGTCGAAGGCGCGAACACGTCGAGCACGGGGGCCGGGTGCACACCGTAATAGATTGTCAGCACCACCAGGGGGGCGAGGATGATCTTCTCGCGCAGATCCAGATCGAGGATGCCCTGGAGGTTCGGCTTTTCCAGCTTGCCGTAGATCACCCGGGCGTAGAGCCACAGGGCGTAGCCCGCCGAGAGGATGATTCCGAAGGTCGAGAAGAACGCGACGTTCGGGTTCGCCTTGAAGGCGCCGAGCATCGACAGGAATTCGCCGACGAAGCCCGAGGTGCCCGGCAGGCCGACATTGGCCATGGTGAACACCATCATGGCCACCGCGTAGAGCGGCATCCGCTTCACGAGACCGCCATAGGCGGCGATCTCGCGGGTGTGCATCCGGTCGTAGACGACGCCGACGCAGAGGAAGAGCGCCCCCGACACGATGCCGTGGGAGATCATCAGGAACAGCGCGCCCTGGATGCCCTGCTCGTTCAGGGTGAACAGGCCGAGCGTCACGAAGCCCATATGGGCGACCGACGAGTAGGCGATCAGCTTCTTGATGTCGGTCTGCATCATCGCGGTGAGCGAGGTGAAGATGATCGCGATCACCGAGAGGGCGAAAACCAGGGGCGCGAAATCGTGGCTCGCCACCGGCAGCATCGGCAGCGAGATCCGGATGAAGCCGTAGCCGCCCATCTTCAGCAGGATGCCGGCCAGGATCACCGAGCCGGCGGTGGGCGCCTCCACGTGGGCGTCGGGCAGCCAGGTATGGACCGGCCACATCGGCATCTTCACCGCGAAGGAGGCGAAGAAGGCGAGCCACAGCCAGGTCTGCATCTCCACCGGGAAGCGGTACTGCAGCAGGGTCGGGATGTCGGTGGTTCCGGCCTGCCAGTACATCGCCATCACGGCGAGGAGCATCAGCACCGAGCCGAGCAGGGTGTAGAGGAAGAACTTGAAGCTCGCGTAGACCCGGCGCGCGCCGCCCCAGATGCCGATGATCAGGAACATCGGGATCAGGCCGGCCTCGAAGAACAGGTAGAACAGCAGCAGGTCGAGGGATTCGAACACGCCGATCATCGTCGTCTCGAGGACGAGAAAGGCGACGAAGTACTCCTTCACCCGGAAGTGGATCGAGTGCCACGAGGCGCCGATGCAGAACGGCATGAGGAAGGTGGTCAGCAGGATCAGCGGCATCGAGAAGCCGTCGACCCCGAGCTTGAACCGGATCGTGTCGGTGAGCCACGCGTGGCTCTCGACCAGCTGGAAGCTCGCCGAGGCGGCGTCGTAGCGGCCCCAGGCCACCAGCGAGAGCACGAAGGTGACGATCGTGGTGGCGAGCGCGGCCCAGCGGCTGTTGCGCGCGACGGCCTCCTCGTCGCCGTTCAGCGTCAGGAGGAAGGCCGCGCCGCAGAGCGGCACGATCAGCAGGCCGGAGAGGATGCCGAGACCGAGCATGTCAGTGAGCACCCTTGGGCAGGCCGGACATCAGGTACCAGCTGATCAGGCCGGCGACGCCGATGAGCATCACGAAGGCGTAGTGGTAGAGGTAGCCGGTCTGGAGGCGCACCACCCCGCGGGTCACGTCCACCACGCGCGCCGCGATGCCGTTGGGACCGAGCCCGTCGATGATCCGGCCGTCGCCCTCCTTCCAGAGGAACAGGCCGAAATCCTTGGCCGGGCGGACGAAGATCCGGTCGTAGATCTCGTCGAAGTACCACTTGTTGAGCAGGAACCGGTACAGCGACGGCTGCTGCGCGGCGAGCTCGCCCGGCAGCTCCGGCCGGCGGATATACATCCAGTAGGCCAGGACGAAGCCGAGGATCAGCATGATCAGCGGCGAGTAGGAGACCAGCGCCGGGACCTCGTGGATCTCGTGCATGATGTGGTTGTTCGGCCCGTGCGCCAGGGCGTGGCCCCAGAACGCGTCCATCCCCTCGCCGATGAAGCGGCTGTGGAAGATGATCCCGGCGAACAGCGCACCGAAGGCGAGGAT
Organism: Methylobacterium sp. J-030; assembly: GCF_022829545.1. GTDB lineage: Bacteria > Pseudomonadota > Alphaproteobacteria > Rhizobiales > Beijerinckiaceae > Methylobacterium. The sequence continues at coordinate 35,214 of NZ_JAKSYM010000264.1, forward strand.
CGCCAGCGGGACCGTCATCACGAGCGGGCTCTCGTGGGGTGTGTGGTCGCCGTGCCCGTGATGGTCGTCGGCGACCACGTCGCTCTTGTGCGCCGGCTCGATGTCGTGGCCCTTGTCGTCGTGGGCCGCGCCCTCTGTGTGGCCGGGAGCCCCGTCGGCCTCGTGGGCCATCGTGGACTGCACGACCGCGGGAGCCGCGTGATGATCGTGGGCGGCGTGCGCACCCCAGCGCTCCGGCCCCTCGAAGGTCATGAAGAACAGCCGCCAGGAATAGAACGACGTGAAGAACGCCGCCACCACCACGCACAGGAAGGCCAGCGTGTGGCCCGGGCGGGTCGACGCGTAGGCCGCCTCGATGATCGCGTCCTTCGAGTAGTAGCCGGCCGTGTAGGGGAAGCCGATCAGCGCGAGCGAGCCGATCGCCATCATGGCGCTGGTATAGGGGATGTAGCGGCGCAGGCCGCCCATGTTCCGCATGTCCTGCTCGTGGTGCATCGCGTGGATGACCGAGCCGGCCCCGAGGAACAGCAGCGCCTTGAAGAAGGCGTGGGTGAACAGGTGGAACACGCCCGCCGAATAGGCGCCGACCCCGAGCGCCACGAACATGTAGCCGAGCTGCGAACAGGTCGAGTAGGCGATCACCCGCTTGATGTCGTTCTGTACCAGCCCGATCGTGGCCGCGAAGAAGGACGTGATGCCGCCGATCACCGTCACGACGACGAGGGCGTTCGGCGCCTCCTCGAACAGCGGCGACAGGCGCGCGACCATGAACACGCCGGCGGTCACCATGGTGGCGGCGTGGATCAGCGCCGAGACCGGGGTCGGGCCCTCCATGGCATCCGGCAGCCAGGTGTGCAGCAGGAACTGCGCCGACTTGCCCATGGCGCCCATGAACAGCAGCAGGCAGGCGAGCGTCAGGGCGTTCCAGTCGTAGCCGAGGAAGTGGAAGCTCAGCGTCTTGATCGCGTCGACCTTGCCGAAGATCGCGTCGAACGCCACCGAGCCGGTCAGCGCGAAGACCAGGAAGATGCCGAGCGAGAAGCCGAAATCGCCGACGCGGTTGACGATGAACGCCTTCATGGCGGCGGCGTTGGCCGAGGGCTTCTCGTACCAGAAGCCGATCAGCAGGTAGGAGGCGAGGCCCACCCCCTCCCAGCCGAAGAACATCTGCACGAGGTTGTCGGCCGTCACCAGCATCAGCATGGCGAAGGTGAACAGCGACAGGTAGGCGAAGAAGCGCGGCCGGTGCGGATCCTCCTCCATGTAGCCCACGGAGTAAAGGTGCACGAGGGTCGAGACCGTGGTGACCACCACCAGCATCACCCGGGTCAGGGTGTCGACCTTGAAGGCCCAGTCGACCTGCAGGTCGCCGGCCGAGAACCAGGAGGCCACCTGCACCCGCTCGGCATGGCCGCCGTCGAGGAACACGCCCCAGGCGATCAGTGCCGTGAAGGCCAGGAACGCCGTGGTGATGTACTCGCAGGCCCGCGCCCCGATGTACCGGCCGAACAGGCCGGCGATCAGGAAGCCGATGAGCGGGAAGAAGACGATCGCGTGATACATCGCTCTCTTGCATTCCGTCCTCCGGGCCGGCCGCGAAGCGGCGGCGTCCGGATGTGAATCGGGGCGGCGGGGTGGGGTAGCCCTAGCCCTTCATCATGCTCACGTCTTCCACCGCGATGGAGCCGCGGTTGCGGAAGAACACCACCAGGATGGCGAGGCCGATCGCCGATTCGGCTGCCGCGACCGTCAGCACGAACAGGGCGAAGACCTGGCCGGTGATGTCGTTCAGCTGCGTCGAGAAGGCGACGAGGTTGATGTTGACCGAGAGCAGGATCAACTCGACCGACATCAGGATGACGATGATGTTCTTGCGGTTGATGAAGATGCCGAGCACGCCGAGCGTGAACAGAATCGCCGCGACGGTGAGATAGTGGCTCAGGCCGATCATCGTTCGAAACCTCCGGCTTTCATCGGACCTCGCATCAGACCTCGACACCCTGGCGCGAGGGGACCTTGCGGGTCTCCACCGCCATGGCCTGGGTGCGGGCGTTCTGGACCGCGATGTCCTGGCGCTTGACGCCCGGCCGGTCGCGCAGGGTCAGCACGATCGCGCCGATCATGGCGACCAGCAGGATCAGGCCGGCGAGCTGGAAGAAGTAGGCGTAGTCCGTGTAGATCACCCGCCCCAGTGCCTGGGCGTTGGTGAGGTTCTCGGCGGAGGCCACGTTGCCGAGCGGCGCCTGGACGAGGCCCGGATCGATGCTCCACGAGCCCACCACCAGCAGCAGCTCGACCAGGAAGATCGCGCCGATCAGCGCGCCCACCGGCAGGTATTGCTGGAAGCCCTGGCGCAGCTCGGCGAAGTCGACGTCGAGCATCATCACCACGAACAGGAACAGCACCGCCACCGCGCCGACGTAGACGACGACGAGGATCATCGCCAGGAACTCGGCGCCCATCAGGACGAACAGCCCGGCGGCGTTCACGAAGGCGAGGATCAGGAACAGCACCGAGGCCACGGGATTGCGCGAGGCGATCACCATGAAGCCCGACGCGACCGTGATGCTCGCGAACAGATAGAAGAAGGCGGCTGCTGCGGTCATGCGCTGGTCGGGATCGGCCGCCGGAGCGGCCCCTTCTGCCGTGCGTGAAGACGGTCCGCAGCGGGCGGGCCGTCTATAGAACCCGGTCGGCGGGGGCACAACCGCGCCCCCGACATGAGTCAGCGATAAGGCGCGTCCATCGCGATGTTGCGGGCGATCTCGCGCTCCCAACGGTCGCCGTTCAGGAGAAGCTTCTGCTTGTCGTAGAGAAGCTCTTCCCGGGTCTCCACCGAGAATTCGAAGTTCGGCCCCTCGACGATGGCGTCAACCGGGCAGGCCTCCTGGCACATGCCGCAATAGATGCACTTCACCATGTCGATGTCGTACCGGGTCGTCCGGCGGGTGCCGTCGTTGCGGCGTGGACCGGCCTCGATCGTGATGGCCTGGGCCGGGCAGATCGCCTCGCAGAGCTTGCAGGCGATGCAGCGCTCCTCGCCGTTCGGGTAGCGGCGCAGGGCGTGCTCCCCCCGGAACCGGGGTCCGCGATGGCCCATCTCGAAGGGGTAGTTGATCGTGGCCTTCGGCTTGAAGAAGTAGCGCATGCCGAGGATCATCCCCGACACGAATTCCTTCAAGAGAAGGCTCTTGGCGACCTGATCCAGCTTCATGCCGTGATCTCCAGATGTCTTGGGGTCACGCGCCCGGGGCCAGGCCGGTGAGCTTCAACACGAAGGCCACGACCACCACCGAGACGAGCGAAATGGGCAGAAAGACCTTCCAGCCGAGGCGCATGAGCTGATCGTAGCGGTAGCGCGGCACGATCGACTTCACCATCGCGAACAGGAAGAACAGGAAGCTGGCCTTGAGGATGAACCAGATCACCCCGGGCACCCAGGTGAACGGCGCGAACGGGATCGGGGACAGCCAGCCGCCCAGGAACAGCACGGTGCCGAGCGCGCACATGCTCATGATGGCGACGTACTCACCGAGCATGAACAGCAGGTAGGGCGTGGAGGAGTATTCCACCATGTAGCCCGCCACCAGCTCCGACTCGGCCTCCGGCAGGTCGAAGGGCGGCCGGTTGGTCTCGGCGAGCGCCGAGATGAAGAACACCACGAACATCGGGAACAGCCACAGCCAGTACCAGCCGAACAGGCCGAGGCTGGTGTCCTGTGCCATCACGATGCGCGAGAGGTTGAGTGAGCCGGCGCAGAGCAGCACGCAGATGATCACGAAGCCGAGCGAGACCTCGTAGGAGATCATCTGCGCCGCCGAGCGGAGCGCGCCCAGGAACGCATATTTCGAGTTCGACGCCCAGCCGCCCATGATGACGCCGTAGACGCCCAGGCTGGAGATCGCGAAGATGTAGGTGATGCCGACATTGATGTCGGCGATCGCCCAGCCGTCGGCGAGCGGGATCACCGCCCAGCTCGACAAAGCGAGCATCGCGAAGACCAGCGGCGCCAGCAGGTAGATCGCCTTGTTGGCGCCCGCCGGGATGACCGGTTCCTTCAGCACGAACTTGAGCAGGTCGGCAAACGACTGGAACAGGCCGAACGGCCCGACCACGTTGGGACCCCGCCGGAGCTGCACCGCCGCCCAGATCTTCCGGTCGGCGAGCAGCGCGTAGGCGATGAACACGAGGAGCGCGGCCAGGAGCACGAAGCTCTTCAGCACGATCAGGAGCACGGTCCCGAGGATTTCGAGCGGCGTCATCGGTCAAACAGCTCCTACTCGGCCGCCGCCAGGGGCCGCGCCTCGGCGGCGCGCTCCCGGGCGAGGCGCGAGCACTCCGCGAGGATGCGCGAGGCGCGGGCGATCGGGTTGGTGAGGTAGAAGTCGACCACGGGCGAGGCGAAGGCCGGTCCCGTGGCCGTGCCGCTCAGGCCCGCGAGCTTGTCCACCGCCTCCGCGACTTGGCTGGGCTCAATCGCGCCGATCGCCGCGAAATGCGGGTGGGCCGCGTAGAGCGCCCGACGCAGCGCGCTCAGCGAATCGAACGGCAGGCGCTTGCCCAGCACGTCCGACAGGGCGCGCAGGATCGCCCAGTCCTCACGGGCATCGCCCGGCGGGAAGGCGGCGCGGTTGCCCATCTGGACCCGGCCTTCCGTGTTCACCCAGGTCGCCGACTTCTCGCTGTAGGCGGCCCCCGGCAGGATCACGTCGGCGCGGGAGGCGCCGCGGTCGCCGTGGCTGCCCTGGTAGACCACGAAGGCGCCCGGGGCGACGTCGCGCTCGTCGGCGCCGAGGTTGAACAGCACGTCGAGGGCGCCGGCCTCCAGCATCTGCGCGAAGGTCAGGCCGCCCTCCCCCGGCACGAAGCCGAGATCCAGCGCGCCGACCCGGCCCGCCGCCGTGTGCAGAACGCCGAACCCGTTCCCCTCGGGAGAGACGGCGCCGACCGCCTTCGCGAGGGAGGCGGCTGCTGCCAGCACGCCCGGCGCGGCATTGGCGCCGACGATCACGAGCGGCGCCTTCGCTTCCTTGAGGATGTGGAAAAAGCTGTGCTCGCCGCGGGCCAGGGCGGCCAGCGAATCGGGGCCGGCGCCGATGTAGTGGCTCGGATAGGTCAGGTCGACCGGTTCGCCGATCACGCCCACGGCCAGCGGCGCCATGCGCCAGCGCTTGCGGATTCGTACGTTCAGCAGCGAGGCCTCGGTGCGCGGGTTGGCGCCGACGATCAGGATCGCGTCCGCCGCCTCGATCCCCGGAATGGTCGGGTTGAAGATGTAGGCGGCGCGGCCGAGCGCCGGGTCGAGGCCGGCATCGGTCTGGCGGCAGTCGAGGTTCGGCGAGCCGAGGCTCCTGATCAACTCGCGCAACGCAAACGTCTCCTCGACGCCCGCGAGGTCGCCGACGACCGCGCCGATGCGCTTCGGATCCGCGCCCTTCACCTTGGCGGCGATGGCCTGGAAGGCTTCAGCCCAGGAGGCGGGACGCAGCCGTCCGTTCTCGCGCAGGTAGGGCCGGTCCAGCCGCTGCATCCGCAAGCCATCGATGTGGTAGCGGGTCTTGTCGGAGATCCATTCCTCGTTGATCTCCTCGCTGATCCGCGGCTCGATCTGCATGACCTCGCGGCCGCGGGTATCGATGCGGATCGACGAACCCACCGCGTCCATCACGTCGACCGATTCGGTCTTGTTCAGCTCCCAGGGGCGCACGTTGTAGCTCTGCGGCCGGTGCACGAGGGCGCCCACGGGGCAGAGATCGGCGACGTTGCCCTGGAGCTCCGACGCCATCGACTGCTCGAGGTAGCTCGTGATCTCCATATCCTCGCCGCGGCCGATGGCGCCGAGGTCCGGCACGCCCGCCACCTCGGCGAGGAAGCGCACGCAGCGGGTGCAGTGGATGCAGCGGTTCATCGCGGTCCGCACCAGCGGGCCGATATGTTTCTCTTCGACCGCGCGCTTGTTCTCCTGGTAGCGGGTCGAATCGACCCCGTAGGCCATGGCCTGGTCCTGTAGGTCGCAATGGCCGCCCTGGTCGCAGATCGGGCAATCGAGGGGGTGGTTGATCAGGAGGAACTCCATCACCCCCTCCCGCGCCTTCTTGGTCAGGCCGGAGCGGGTCAGCACCTCCGGCGGCTCGCCGTTCGGGCCGGGGCGGCAATCCTTCACCGCGTAGGCGCAGGAGGCCACCGGCTTCGGCGCACCCTTCAGCTCGACGAGGCACATCCGGCAATTGCCGGCGATCGACAGGCGCTCGTGGAAGCAGAAGCGCGGGATCTCGGCCCCCGCGGCCTCGCAGGCCTGGAGCAGGGTGTATTCGGCCGGAACCTCGACCTCGGTGCCGTCGACGAGGATCTTTGTCATCGGTGCAATCTCAGTGCGGGGCGTCGGCGAGATCGAGGCGGCGCTCGATGCGCTCGACGCGAAGCTCAATGCGATCAATGCGGCGATGTACGCCGGCCAGGTTCTCCTCGACCGCCGACATCCGGGCCTTCACGTCGTTCACGTCGTCGATCAGGCGGTCGACCTTCCCGTCGATGCGTCGCAGGAGGACGAGCACGAGGTTGTCGGGTTGGTCGACCATCGGATCACTCCGCGGCCATCGGCACAGGCTCGCTGTGCGGGTTGGCGGTGTAGCGGTCGATCCGCTTCTCGATCTCGGGGCGGAAATGCTTGATCAGACCCTGGATCGGCCAGGCCGCCGCGTCGCCGAGCGCGCAGATCGTGTGACCCTCGATCTGCTTGGTGACCTCGAACAGCATGTCGATCTCGCGCTTCTGGGCGCGGCCCTCGGTCATGCGCTGCATCACCCGCCACATCCAGCCGGTGCCCTCGCGGCAGGGCGTGCACTGGCCGCAGGACTCGTGCTTGTAGAAGTACGAGATCCGCGTGATCGCCGCGACGATGTCGGTGGACTTGTCGAGCACGATCACCGCCGCCGTGCCCAGGCCGGAGCCGAGGTTACGCAGGGTGTCGAAATCCATCTTGGCGTCGACGATTTGTTCCGCGGGAACAAGGGGAACCGAGGATCCGCCGGGGATGGAACACAAAAGATTGTCCCAGCCGCCACGCATGCCGCCGCAATGACGGTCGATGAGCTCGCGGAAGGTGATGCCCAGCTCCTCCTCGACGTTGCACGGCGTGTTGACGTGGCCGGAGACGCAGAAGAGCTTGGTGCCGGTGTTGTTCTTGCCGCCGAGCCCCGCGAACCACGCGCCGCCGCGCCGCAGGATCGTGCCGGCCACCGCGATCGACTCGACGTTGTTCACGGTCGTGGGGCAGCCGTAGAGGCCCATGTTGGCCGGGAACGGCGGCTTCAGCCGCGGCATCCCCTTCTTGCCCTCAAGGCTCTCGATCAGCGCCGTCTCCTCGCCGCAGATATAGGCGCCGGCGCCGTGGTGGACGTAGATGTCGAAGGGATAGTCGTGCACGTTCGACTGGCCGACGAGGCGGGCCGCGTAGGCCTCGTCCACGGCCTTCTGGAGGGCGTGCTTCTCGGCGACGTACTCGCCGCGGATGTAGATGTAGCAGGCATGCGCCGCCATGGCGAAGCAGGCCAGCATGCAGCCCTCGATCAGGAGATGCGGATCGTGCCGCATGATCTCCCGGTCCTTGCAGGTGCCCGGCTCCGACTCGTCGGCGTTGACCACCAAGTAGTGCGGGCGCCCGTCGGACTTCTTGGGCATGAACGACCACTTGAGGCCGGTGGGGAAGCCCGCACCGCCGCGGCCGCGGAGCCCCGAGGCCTTCATCTCGTCGATGATCCAGTCGCGGCCCTGCTCCAGCAGGAACTTGGTCCCGTCCCAGGCGCCGCGCTTCTTCGCGGCTTCCAGGCCCGGGGACTGCAGCCCGTAGAGGTTGGTGAAGATGCGATCCTGATCCGACAGCATGTCCAAAAATCCCTCAGCTGACCGGAGCGTCGGTGATGTCGAGGCGGCGCTCGATGCGGGCGAGCCGCGAATCGAGAGCGCCGAACGCCTCGTACAGGTTACCCACGTCCGTCTGCACGGCGTTCATCTGAACCTGCTGCGCCTGCAGACTGATGCGCATGCCTTTCAGCTCGCCACGCACTTCCCGCAGGCCTTCATCCACGGTGCCCAGGCGCGTCTGCATCGCCTTTAGCACCTCGTAGATCAGGTCGTTCGACACCTCGGCCATGGCGGTCACGCTCCGGTGCCCGACAGAGTCTTGGCTTGCCCCACCCAGTCCTCCCGGTCGATGCGACCCGGGAACGCGAGGTAGGTGCCAACCCAGGTGATTTCGTCGCGGCTCCAGGCGGCGATCTGGTCGAAATGATAGATGCCGAGCCCGTTCAGGCGCTGGCTGTTGCCCGGGCCGACGCCCTTGATCCGGGTCAGATCGTCGGGCTGACCGGCCCGGGCGGCGTCGAGGCCCGGGGGCCGCCTACCGACCGCGTCGGCCTTCTGCTCGGCGCTGGCATCCTTCGGCAACGCCGCCAGCGCCCCGGCGACGCGGGCTTCCTCGGCCTCGGCCGCAACCTCGGCGTCGCTGGCGCCGGAGGCCTCCGGCTGCTGCGGGACCGAATCGCGGTCCGGCACGTCCTGCTTGCCCTGCTCGCCCGCGGCGGGTTCACCCTCGGCGATGCGCTTGGCCGGCGAATCGAGCACGTCGGCGTCGCCAGGGCGGGCGGCGCCGTGCTTGGCGGTGGACCGGCCCCGTTCGGCGGCGTCCGCGCGGTCCTCGGGCTTGATCGGAGTCTCGCCCGCGGCCGCGCGCTGGGCCGGGGCGTCGCTCACGGTCCGCTCGACCGGGCGGCCGGCATCGGGCCGGGCCGGCTTCGGGTTCTCGGCGGCCTGCTGCGCGCCGGAGGCGGCCTCACCGGTCTTTGCAGCCGGATCCTCTGCCTTGCCGGCCTCTTCGAAGCGCTTGCGCCACGCGCCGACCCGCGAGCCGTCGTAGAGCGTCGGGTCGGTGAGCGTGTTCACGGCGCCCTGGGGCTCGGACGAGACGCGCCCGGTCTGCGAGCCGACCTTCACCGGCCGGCCGGCGGCAAGGTCGTCCATCAGCTGGCCCAGCGATTCGGGCGTCAGGTCCTCGTAATAATCCTGGTTGATCTGCACCATCGGCGCGTTGCAGCAGGCGCCGAGGCACTCGACCTCGAGCCAGGAGAAGGTGCCGTCCGCCGAGACGTGACCCGGCGCGCCGAGCCGCGCCTGGAGCATGTCCTTAAGTCCGCGCGCACCGCAGGAATCGCACGGCACCGTGCCGCAGACCTGGATCCAGAAGCGGCCCACCGGCTCCAGGGCGAACATCGTGTAGAAGGTCGCCACCTCCAGCACGCGGATGTTCGGCATGCCTAGTTCGGCCGCCACAGCCTCGATCGCCGCCCGCGGCAGCCAGCCACCGTTCTGCTCCTGCGCCTTCCACAGGAGCGAGATCACCGCGGAGGCCTGACGGCCCTCCGGGTACTTGGCGATCTGAGTCTTGGCCCACTCGGCGTTCTCGGGCGAGAACGCGAAGGTCTGGGGCTGCTCGGAGGCGGGGGCGAGTCTGCGGTTGGCCATCGCGTCTGTCTTACCGATCCACTTCGCCGAACACGATGTCGAGCGTGCCGAGCACGCAGGAGACGTCGGCGAGAAGGTGCCCGCGGCACATCCAGTCCATCGCCTGCAGATGCGCGAAGCCCGGCGCGCGGATCTTGCAGCGATACGGCTTGTTGGTCCCGTCGGACACGAGATACACGCCGAACTCGCCCTTGGGTGCTTCCACGGCGGCGTAGACCTCGCCTTCCGGCACGTGGAAGCCCTCGGTGTAGAGCTTGAAGTGGTGGATGAGCGCCTCCATCGAGCGCTTCATCTCCCGGCGCGGCGGCGGGGCGAACTTGCCGTCGATCGAGGCGATCGGCCCCTGGCCGGCGGGCTCGCGCAGCTTGGCGACGCACTGCTTCATGATGCGCACCGACTCGCGCATCTCCTCCATGCGGATCACCTGGCGATCGTAGGTGTCGCCGTTCTTCCCCACGGGGATGTCGAACTCCATCTCCTCGTAGCACTCGTAGGGCTGCGCCTTGCGCAAATCCCAGGGGATGCCGGAGCCGCGCACCATCACGCCGGAAAAGCCCCACTGCATCGCCTCATCGACCGACACGATGCCGATGTCGACGTTGCGCTGCTTGAAGATGCGGTTGGCCATGACGAGGTCGTCGAGATCCTGGACGACCTGCAGGAACGGGTCGCAGAACGCTTCGATGTCATCGATGAGCTTCGGCGGCAGATCCTGGTGGACGCCGCCCGGCCGGAAGTAGTTGGCGTGGAGCCGGGCGCCGGAGGCCCGCTCGTAGAAGATCATCAGCTTCTCGCGCTCCTCGAAGCCCCAGAGCGGTGGCGTGAGGGCGCCGACATCCATCGCCTGCGTGGTGACGTTGAGCAGGTGCGACAGGAGGCGGCCGATCTCGCAGAACAACGTGCGGATGAGCTTCGCCCGGCGCGGCACCTCGATCCCGGCGAGCTTCTCGATCGCCAGGCAGAAGGCGTGCTCCTGGTTCATCGGCGACACGTAGTCGAGCCGGTCGAAATAGGGCGTCGCCTGCAGGTAGGTCTTGTGCTCGATCAGCTTCTCGGTGCCGCGGTGCAAGAGGCCGATATGCGGATCGACGCGCTCGACCACCTCGCCGTCGAGTTCCAGCACGAGGCGCAGCACGCCGTGCGCCGCCGGATGCTGCGGGCCGAAGTTGATCGCGAAGTTGCGGATGTTGTGTTCGGTCATCGGCCGGCTCCGCCGGAAAGCGAATAGGGAGTAGCGAGTAGCGAGTAGGGATTCGGTATCATCATCTGTCCCTATCGGCTCGCGTCGGTTTTTTGGATCGCGCGGATCAACGCGCGCAGCATTTTTCCGATCTCTTCGCCGCGTCCGAGAAGCGAATCGGCTGCCGTTGTGGAGACGAATCCGATGCGGTTCGACAGAATGATGTGTGTCTCCAATTCCTTCAGGGAGCCCTGCGCGATGCGCAGGAACTGAACGAAGGCTCCACCTGTCTCACGGCCATGACCCTCCGCAATGTTGGCAGCGATCGACGTGGCGGCGCGCCGGATCTGTGCGGTTAGACCGAACATCTCCTCGCGCGGGAACGCCCGCGTCTCCCGGTAACATGCCTCAGCCAGCGCCATGGCGTCCTGCCAAACCTTCAAATCCCGATAGGAAACAATCGCAGATCGATCCACGATAGCCCCCTATTCGCTACTCACTACTCGCTATTCGCTCTCATGCCGACTTCTTCTCGTCGCCGGGCAGCACGTAGTCGGTGCCTTCCCACGGGGACAAGAAGTCGAAGTTCCGGAATTCCTGCGTGAGCTTCACAGGCTCGTACACCACGCGCGCCTGGTCCTGATCGTAGCGGACCTCGACGAAGCCTGTGAGCGGGAAATCCTTGCGTAGGGGATGCCCCTCGAAGCCGTAGTCGGTGAGCAGGCGGCGCAGGTCGGGATGGCCGGAGAACAGGATCCCGTAGAGGTCGTAGGTCTCGCGCTCGTACCAGTTGGCGGCCGGGAAGACCTCGATCACCGAGGGGACGGGCGTCACCTCGTCGGTCTGCACCTTCAGCCGGATACGCAGGTTATGGCGCAGCGACAGCAGGTGATAGACCACGTCGAAGCGCTTCTCGCGCTGCGGATAGTCCACGCCGCAGATGTCGATGAAGTTGCGGAACGCGCAGGCCGGATCGTCGCGCAGGTAGGTCAACGCGTAGACGATGTCGGAGGCCTGCACTACGAGGGTCAGCTCGCCGAACGTGATGGCGTGCGACACCACCGCCGGCCCGAGGGCGCCGACGACCCGCTCGGCCATCGCCGCCACGGCGTCGTCGCCGTAGACCGGCTGGGTGTGCGAGAGGATCGAGATGCCGTTCGTCATGGCGGCTCCTCAGCGCTCGATCGTGCCGGTGCGGCGGATCTTCTTCTGCAGCAGCAGAACGCCGTAGAGCAGCGCCTCGGCGGTGGGCGGACAGCCGGGCACGTAGATGTCCACCGGCACCACCCGGTCGCAGCCGCGCACCACCGAATAGGAGTAGTGGTAGTAGCCGCCGCCGTTGGCGCAGGAGCCCATCGAGATGACGTAGCGCGGCTCCGGCATCTGGTCGTAGACCTTGCGCAAGGCCGGGGCCATCTTGTTGGTGAGCGTGCCGGCGACGATCATCACGTCCGACTGGCGGGGCGAGCCGCGGGGCGCGAAGCCGAATCGCTCGCAATCGTAGCGCGGCATCGACATCTGCATCATCTCGACCGCGCAGCAGGCGAGACCGAAGGTCATCCACATCAGCGAGCCCGTGCGGGCCCAGTTGATCAGCTCGTCCGTGGTGGTGAGCAGGAAGCCCCGGTCGGCCAGCTCGTCGCTGATCGACAGGAAGGTCGGATCGTCCGCGCCGATCGGGCGGCCGGTGTTGGGATCGATGATCCCCTTCGGCTGGGGGGCGATCGCGGGGGCGCGGTTGGTTTCGGTGATCAGGGCCATCGGCGACTCGACGAAATCCGGTGCGGGCGGGGGGCTGACGGAGCTCAATCCCACTCGAGGGCGCCCTTGCGCCACTCGTAGACGAAGCCGACGGTCAGCACGCCGAGGAAGACGATCATCGACCAGAAGCCGAACCACCCCAGATCCCCGAAGGTGATCGCCCAGGGGAACAGGAACGCGACTTCGAGATCGAAGATGATGAACAGGATGGCGACGAGGTAGAACCGCACGTCGAACTTCATGCGGGCGTCGTCGAAGGCGTTGAACCCGCACTCGTAGGCGGAGAGCTTCTCCGGATCCGGGCTCTTGAACGCGACGAGGAAGGGCACGACCAGCAGAGCCGTGGCGATAAACAGTGCCACGCCGATGAAGACGATGAGCGGCAGGTAATCCGCCAACAATCCGGTCATGCCAGGGCCTCGCGAGACAAGGAAAACCGCGGTGCGACGCCGACCCGGATTCGCCCGTGGAATTGTTCTTATGCCAGGATGCGCGCGGCCGGAGGCTTAGTCGAGCCGCCGGCCCGTGACAATGGCTTGTCGCGTCGCACAAAGAGGGCTGTCCGTCTTCCCCAGAGATGGGCATGGGCGGCATGCCTGCAACACGACGGAAGCGCGCAGGGGCATCGACGGGCCGCCGCACGAAACCCGGTCGGACGTGCTTGACAGCCCCCCGGCCGCCCCATAAACCCCGCCCCGTCGCCGGGCGAAACACCCCTTCGAGGCGACCACGCCGTGCGGGCGTAGCTCAGTTGGTTAGAGTGCCGGCCTGTCACGCCGGAGGTCGCGGGTTCGAGCCCCGTCGCCCGCGCCACGCCCCCCTGGACATGTCCTCAGATCGAATGCCTCGCCCGGGATGACGGTCCCTGGCCAGATGACGGATCTGCGGTCCGACGGATCTTGCACATCAGTTCTGGCATGTCAGTTCCGGACCGCGCCGAACGCATGCGGTCAGCGATCCGGGAGGGCTCCGGGCGGTGACCTTCGGGATCGGTTGCTGCCGAGCACCCGATGGTTGTCGGCCACCGGTGAGCCGATGCCGATCGAGCGGTGCTGCGCATTTCGGCGCGCTCGCACCCTCGCGACTGTGCGTCAGGGGCGTGGGACAGACGCGATTATCTCGATCTCGACCTGTGCCGCAAGGGGCAGCGCCGCCACGCCGATCGTCGTGCGTGCCGGATAAGGCTCGGCGAAGTACTCCGCGTAGACTTGGTTCATGGCGGCGAAGTCGCCCATGTCGGTCAGGAACACGGTGCACTTCACGACGTCTCCGAAGCCGAGCCCGGCCGCTGCCAGCACGGCGCCGAGGTTTCGGAAGCACTGATGAACCTGCGCCGCGATCCCACCCGCGACCAACCGGCCGGTCGCACCGTCGATCGGCGTCTGGCCGGACAGGTAGACGGTGTCGCCGACACGGACACCGTGCGCATAGGGTCCGACCGCCGTCGCGCCCGGGGCCATCACGGGACTTCTGCTCATCGGTGGGATCTCCGTGATGGCGCTTGAGGCAAGGGCCGGCGCGCGCAGACCGTCCTATCACCAATGCCGTGTCGCGCCGCGTGCGGACCGGCGCTCGTCGCGGCGGCCGTTCAGCAGGTCGATGGCGTCGAAGACGCCAGACCCGCAGGCATCCGCCACGTCCTGCGGCGTCAACCCGATATCCTTCAGCTCCCGTGCCGACAGGGTCGACAGGCGGTGCAGCACGCGCCGGTTCATGGCCGCACGCGACAGGCCGGCCCGGATCCCAGCGGCGACCAAGGCGATGGCCCGTGCCGCCCGGGCGATCCAGCGGGGTCGGGCGACGGCGGTCTGTGAAAGGCACTGATCCATGATCCCCTCCTCCATATCTCCGGGGTGGGTCGATCCTGTCACCGCAGGGCTGGCGGTGACAGGCACAATTCGGTACGGTTCGGAAGAATTGTCCGGCGAAACGAGCAGTACGGATGTCGATCACCGCCCATGTCCCCGGGACCCGCGTCGAGGCCGTGGCCGGCGAGATCCGCGCGCGGATCGCGGCCCGGCGGCTCGTCCCCGGCGTCCGGATCCCCTCCGTGCGGGTCTTCGCCGATGCCATGGGCGTCTCGAAGTCCACGGTGGTGGAGGCCTATGAGCGGCTGGCCGCCGAGGGGGCGGTGGTGGCCCGGCCGGGCTCCGGCTTCTACGTTGCCGGCAAGACCCGGCCGCTCTCGCTCCAGGCGATGGGGCCGCGGCTCGACCGGATCGTCGATCCGCTCTGGATCACCCGGCAGGCGCAGCAGGCGGGGGCCGAGCAGCTCAAGCCCGGGGCCGGCTGGCTGCCCGAATCGTGGATGCCGCACGAGGCGATCCGGCGGGGCCTGCGCCGGGTGGCCCGGGCCAACCTTTTCGAGATGACCAATTACGACCGGCCGCTCGGCTACGAGCCCCTGCGCCGTCAGATCGCCCGCAAGATCGGCGAGAAGGGCGTCGGCGCCGAGCCCGACCAGATCGTGCTGGTCGAATCGGCCACGCAGGCGCTGGACTTCGTCTGCCGCTTCCTGCTCCAGCCCGGCGATACCGTGCTGGTGGACGACCCCTGCTACTTCAACTTCCTGGCGCTGCTGCGGGCCCACCGGGTCGCCGTGGTCGGCGTGCCGATGACCCCGGACGGGCCGGACCTCAAGGCGCTGGCGGCCCTGCTGGAACAGCACCATCCGCGCTTCTACCTGACCAACGCGGCGCTTCAGAACCCGACCGGCACGAGCCTCACCCCCGCGGCGGCGCATCGGCTGCTGAAGCTGTGCGAGGCGCACGACACGCTCATCGTCGAGGACGAGATCTTTGGCGATCTCGAGCCGGATGCGGCCCCGCGGCTCGCGGGCTTCGACGGGCTGGAGCGGGTGATCCAGATCGGCAGCTTCTCCAAGACCCTCTCGGCCGCCGCGCGCTGCGGCTGGATCGCGCTCCGGGCCGACTGGGTCGAGCCCCTGGTCGATCTCAAGCTGGCGCTGAGCCTCGGCAACGGCCACGTCACCGCGGCTCTGGTGCATGCGCTGATCACCGAGGGGGCCTACCGCCGCCACCTCGCCGAGACCCGCCGCCGGCTCGCCTCCGCGATGGTGAAGGCTTCCGCGGAGCTCTCCGCTTGCGGCCTGGAGCCCTGGGCGCAGCCCCGGGGCGGGTTCTTCCTGTGGATGCGCCTGCCGGATGGCCGCGACGGGGCCGCGGTCGCCCGCCGGGCATTGGCCCGCGGCATGGTCCTGGCGCCGGGGACGTCGTTCAGCCTGTCGGATGCCTGGAATGGCTACATGCGCTTCAACGTCGCCCACTGCACCGACCCGCGCATCCGCCCGATCCTGCGGGAAGCCCTGGGCTGAAGGGCGGGGTTTCCAAAGGGCTCAGCCCTTTGGCGGGGTGTCGGGCCGGAGCCCCGATATCGGGCTTCGCACGAGCCCAGCAGGGTTCCACCCTGCACCCGCAAAAGGTCCCGGACCTTTTGAAACCGGGACTTGTCCGGATCAGGCCGGCAGGACCAGGTCCGCCCGCAGGCCGCCCAGGTCCGCGCGCGCAAGGCTCAAGCCCCCACCGTAGAGCTCGGCGAGTTCCAGGGTGATCGGCAGGCCGAAGCCGTGGCCCGGCACGCCCTCGTCCAGGCGGCGGCCCCGCGCCATGACGGCCGCCGCCGCCGCGGGGTCGAGCCCCGGCCCGTCATCCTCCACCCGCACATGCACCGAGCCGTCCGGGGCTGCCGCCGAGACCCGCACCCGCCCCCGGCACCAGCGGCAGGCATTGTCCACGAGGTTGCCGAGCATCTCGTCGAGGTCCTGGCCCTCGCACGACACCGCAAGATCCTCCGGCACGGCCAGCTCGATCGCCACGCCCTTCTCGGCATAGAGCCGCGTGAGGGCATCGCGCAGGTCCGCGAGCCGCGGTGCCAGGGGCGTGCGGGTCCGGGCCGAGCCTTCGAGCGCCGCCGCCCGGGCCCGGCGCAGGTGATGGCGGACCCGGCGGTCCATATCCTCCACGTGCTGGCGGAGCGCCCCGTCCGGGTCGCGGGTGGGGGCGGCGAGCGCCATCGACAGGGTGGCCAGGGGCGTCTTCAGGGCGTGGGCGAGGTTGGCGACGTGGCCCCGGGCCCGCTCCAGATTCCGGGCGTTCTGGTCGAGGAGGGCGTTGAGTTCGGCCACGACGGGCGCGATCTCGGCGGGCTGCTCGGCCGGAACCCGTTCCCGCGTGCCGGATCGGACCGCGGCGAGGTCGGCCCGCAGGCGTCGCAGCGGTGCGAGGCCGAGTCGCACCTGAACGGCCAGCCCGGCCAGCAGGCACAGGCCGAGGATTCCCAACACCAGGGCGAGGCTCGTCAGGACCTCGCGCAGGGGCCCGTACAGCTCGCCTGCCGGGGCCGCCACCACGATCGTGGCGGGTGAGGGACCCGGCAGGCTGAGGATGCGCGCGTAGAGCGGCTGGCCGCGGGGCCCAGTACCCCAGGCTGGATGCGGGCGTCCTGGGTCGTCCTCCGGCCCGGTGTCGGACAGGCGGATGTCGCCGCCGTGGAGGGAGCCCGAGCGGATCGTCTCAGGTCCGCGCCGCACGATCCAGGCCCAGCCGGGACCCGGCCCGTCGACGGGGCCCGACCTGTCGTAGGGCGGCGCGTCGAGGTTTTCCGGCAGGATCCCGGCCTCCAGCCCGGCCCGGAGGGCGACGATCTGCGCGTCGAGCCGCCCGTCGAGCTGCCCGCGCACGAACCGGTGGAGGATCACGCCGATGGCGAGGCCCGCCACCACCAGGGCCGCCAGGACCAGCACCAGGGCGACGGCGAGCAGCCGGGTGCGCAGCGAGCGGCGCGGCGTTCCCAGCGCCATCAGGCGGGCTCCGCGTGCAGGCGGTAGCCGTGGCCGCGCACGCTCTCGATCCGCGCCGGCGCGATCTTCCGGCGCAGGCGGGTGATGATCACTTCGACGGAGTTCGAATCGACGTCCGCGTCGCCCTCGTAGACCCGCTCGATCAGATGCGGTCGCGGCACCACGGTCTCGCGGTTCAGCATCAGGCACGACAAGACCCGCCATTCGAGGCCGGTGAGCTTGAGCGGCAGGCCCTCGTGCTCGAAGGCGCCGAGACCGGTGTCGAAGCTCAGGGGGCCGCAGGTGATCCGGCTGGCACCCCCACCTTGCGATCGCCGCACCAGGGCGCGCAGGCGGATCACCAGCTCCTCCACCCGGAAAGGCTTGACGAGGTAGTCGTCCGCCCCCGCCTTGAAGGCCGCGACCTTGTCGCTCCAGCCGTCCCGGGCGGTGAGGACCAGCACCGGCAGGGTCCGCCCGGCCCCGCGCCACGCGCGCAGCACCGAGACGCCGTCGCCCTTCGGCAGGCCGAGATCGAGCACGACGGCGTCGTAGCCCTCGGTCTCGCCGAGATGCTGCGCGTCCTCTCCGGTGGCGGCGTGGTCGAGGACGAAGTTCTCCGCCCGCAGCACCTTGGCCACCTCGGCGGCGAGCGCCGTATCGTCCTCCACCAGCAGGATCTTCACCCGTCCATCCTCCGCCGCCCGAAACCGTGCTCGGACAGGCATCTAGGGCCGGCTCCCCGCGTTGCCCGCCGGTCCGGGGGCGGTCTCGACCCGCTTCAACAGCCGCGGACAAGTGCTTGATACCGCGAGAGGTTCGGCGCCTGATCGTTCTAGGTGGCTGGGTTTAACCGGGGCTGAACCGGCTGGTTCAGTCCGGATTGCCGGGGGCGCCTTACGAAGGGGCATCGGGTCGAACGGATCCGGACCTTTTGAAGGACGACATCATGACCGACATCAAGACCATCGACGGTACCGCGCGGGAAATCCCCGATCCCGCCAAGCCGGCGCTTCGCACGATCCCCCGGCGGACCTGGGTGATCGGCGCCCTGGCCGCCCCGCTGGCGCTCGGCGCCGTGGGCCTCTCCCTGGCGCAGGGAACGAGCTTCCAGCCGACGCCGGTCGAGCCGGTGGCGATCCAGGCCCTGGCCCCCTCGGGGGCGACGGCGATCCGCGGCACGGTTGCAGAGATCTATGGCAACAAGTTCGTGGTCCAGGACCCGACCGGCCGCGCCCTGGTCGAGACCGGCCGCGAGGGCGAGGACGGCACGCTCGTCGCCAAGGGCGAGGCCGTCACGGTTCAGGGGCGGTTCGAGACGGGCTTCCTGCACGCCCAGGTGCTGACCCACGGGGATGGGCGCAAGGTCGTGCTCGGCCCGGCCGGCGGCCCGCCCATGGGGAGCCTGGACTGGGCCAAGGACCGGATCGGCCTCGGGCCGACGCTCGACCTCCCCGCCCTGACGGCCTCCGTGCAGGCGGCCGGCTACAGCGACGTCCGCGTCACCGGACGCGGCCCGCGCCACCTCGACGTCGCCGCCAAGGACCGGGACGGGCGCGAGCACCAGCTCCATGTCGGCTTCGACGGACAGGTCCGGGAGCGGGCGGCGCGCGACCGGCCGCCGGTGTGATCCCACGACGGGGCGGGGTGGCATGCAACCCTTCCAGCCCTGCCGCGTCCTCCTGTCTCTCACCGCAAGGAGGATGCACGCCGTGGAGCCGATGAAACCGATGAAGCCCATGGAACCCATGAAGCCCATGGAGCCGATGAAGGGCATGGAGCCCTGGTGGCCGAAGGATCTCGGCGATCCTGCGACCAGCGGCGCGCAGAACGGGATGAAATACGCCTTCTTCCCCGACAAGCACCGCCTGCTGATCGAGCGTGACGGGCAGGTCTCGACCTATGACAGCGGCGATCATCGGATCGGCGGCGTTTCGCAGGCGGACGGGTCTTCGAAGTCCCTGACCTTCTCCAGCCAGAACGGCGACGTCGATCTCGGCTCGCTCAAGAAGCTCGACTGAGGCTGCCGTGGACAGGCCGGATCGGCGCCCTTAAGCCCGACCCGGCCATGCGAGACGCCCCGCCGAGACCCCCGACCCCATGCGCGCGCTGATCGATCTCGTGCGCGCCATGCGGGCGCCCGATCGGCGGCGCCTCGCCCTGATCGCGTTGGGCCTCGCGGGGGCGGCACTGCTGGAGGTGATCGGCGTCGCCGCGGTGATTCCGTTCCTGACGCTGGTGGGCGATCCCTCCGCGGCGACCCGCGTTCCCTATCTGGCGCAGGCGCGGGCCTTCCTCGGCCTTACCGACGAGCGCGCGTTCCTGCTGGTCGCCGGCGCCGCCGCGCTGGCGGCGATCCTGGTCACTTCCCTGGTCAATGCCGGGCTGACCTACGCTCAGCTCCGGTTCACGCATCTGGCCGGCTACGGCTTCAGCCGGCGCCTGCTGTTCCGCTACCTCGACCGGGAGCGGCTGTTCTTCACGCAGGCCAACAGCGCCGAGCTCGCCAAGAACGTGTTGTCCGAGACCGACCGGCTCGTGGTCGGCGCCCTGACGCCCGCCACGGTGCTCGCCTCGCGGGCGAGTTCGGCACTCTCGGTGATCGTTTTCCTGCTGGCTTACGCGCCGCAGCTCGCGCTGATCCTGGGTGGCGGCTTCGGCGGTCTCTATGTCGGGATCTACCTCGTGATGCGGGCCCGCCTCGCCCGGCTCGGCGCCCGCACGGTGGCCGACAACGAGGCCCGTTTCCGGATCGTGCAGGAGACGTTCGGGGCGCTCACCGAGCTGAAGCTCTACGGCCGGGCGGAAGACTTCGCGGCCCGGTTCGACGCCCCGGCCCGCACCTACGCGACCGCCACCGCGGCGAGCCTGCTCACCGGCCAGATGCCGCGCTTCGTCATCGAGGCGCTCGCCTTCGGCGGCGTGATCGTGGTGGTGCTGTTCGCCCTGGCCCAGGGGCTCGACGTGGCCGGGATCCTGCCGCTGCTGGGCCTGTTCGCCTTCGCGGGCTACCGGATGCTCCCGGCCTTCCAGAACATCTTCACCTCGGTGGCGCTGATGCGCTTCACCCTGCCGGCGGTACGCGTGATCGTGGACGAACTCGCCGACGAGCGCGTGGTCCCGCGCCGCAATGCGGAGCGCCTGCCCTTCGCGCGGGAGATCCGGCTGGAGGGGATCGGCTTCGATTACGGCACCGGCCACTCGGCCCTCGCCGGGATCGACCTGACGATCCCGGTCAACACCACGGTGGGCCTCGCCGGTCGGACCGGATCGGGCAAGTCGACGCTCGCCGGCCTGATCCTCGGGGTGCTGAGCCCCGGCACCGGGCGGATCACCGTGGATGGCTGCCCCCTCGATCCCGCCACCCTGCCGGCCTGGCAGAACCGGATCGGCTACGTGCCGCAGGACGTCTTTCTGGTGGACGGCACGGTGGCGGAGAACATCGCCCTCGGTCTCGACGGGCCGGACCGCGCTGCCGTCGAGCGGGCGGCGCGGCTCGCGGGGGCGCACGACTTCGTGGCCGCCCTGCCGCAGGGCTACGACGCGCGGGTCGGCGAGCGGGGCGCGCGGCTCTCGGGCGGCCAGCGTCAGCGCCTCGGCATCGCCCGGGCCCTCTACCACGACCCCGACGTGATCGTGTTCGACGAGGCGACCTCCGCCCTCGACGAGGAGACGCAAGCGGCCGTGATGCGGGCGCTGCGGGCGCTCTCGGGCCGGCGGACGCTGATCCTGATCGCCCACCGCCTCTCGACCCTGGAGGGCGCCGACGCGGTCCACGTGCTGGAGGCGGGGCGGCTGGTCGCCTCCGGACCGCCCGAGGCGGTGCTGTCGGGACTGGGCTCGGCGGCGTGACGGGGTCCGCGGGTGCGGTGCGGCAGCTTCAGGCCGCCTGGCCGGCGATCCGCTCCGGATCGCGGCCCTGGGTCGCGAAATCGGTCTCGATCGTGCCCTGCAGCTTATGCACCAAGCCTTCCAGGTGCGGGTCGACCGCCGGCGGCTGCGCGCCGGCCTCGCCAAACCAGAACAGCGTGACGAGTGTGGACAAGCCGGCCGCGCCGACGACGGATTTCAGGCGATCGAACGTCTCGTCCTGCTTCACGCATGCCGTGGCGTGCCCCAGGATGTTCATGATGCACGCGGCGTGGTCGCGGAGGTCGGACGTTCTGACCCGATCCTTCGTGTTCAGGAGCCAGTACCCGGTCTCCCCGATCTTCTCCACGCCCCGCTTTCCGAGCCGGTACGGCTCACCCTTCCGATAGGCGAGCGTCGGTGCGACCCGCAGCACATCGGACACGGCGGACGCGTCGAGGCTGTCTCCTTCGAACCGGAGCGTCGCGAACGCCTTCAGGGCAGGCGATGAATCGGTCTTCATGATCCGTCGGCGCCTGTGCGTATCGGGAAGGGTGCATCAGGATGCTGTCCCGAATCCTTGCGACTGATGCAGCGGCGCGGCTGCGGACTGAAATCGTAGCGAGGTCCTTCGCGTCGTGCAGCCTGCTCCGCCACGCCGCTCCGGTGACCCCCCGCCGCCCTTTCGAGAGGGTTGGCCAAGCGCAGTGCGGGATTGGCGTGCCCGGCTTCATCTCGCGCACCCCTTTCCCGGACAGGTGGAGCGTCAGCGGAACCTGATCCGGGACCTAGCACAGAAAGCGCCGCCCAAGCGGCACAGTTTGATACAGAGGGACGCTTCGCGAAGTCTCGTGCTGGTTCCCGGGTCACATTCGGCTTTCGCTGCATGCGCCCGGGAAACGCTCGGAGCACAACCGACGCACCGCGATGTCTTCGGATCCCTGTCGATCACCCAGCCGAGCCGGCAAACGCCCCTTGCGCCCCGGCCCGCCTCCGTTACCTCGGCTCTCCGAGGACGACCGGGAGATCACCGTGAGCACGCGCATCGAGCTGAAAGCCGCGGACGGCACCACGGCCGCCCTCGCCACGCACGGCGCCGAGCCGGTCTCCTGGCGGGTCGGCGGGGCCGAGTTTTTGTGGAGCGGCGATCCGGCCCACTGGAACCGCCATGCCCCCTGGCTCTTCCCGGTGGTCGGCGCCTCGGCGGGCGGGCGGGTGAAGGTCGGGTCCGAGAGCTACCCGATGGGCCAGCATGGCTTCGCCCGGGATCTGCCCTTCACGGTGGTGGAGCAGAGCGCCGACGCGGTGACCCTGCGGTTGACCGACGGGCCCGAGACCCGGGCGCATTACCCCTTCGCCTTCCGGCTCGACGTCGCCGCCCGGGTGCGCCCGGCGGGCCTCGATCTCGACGTCACCGTGGCCAATCCGGGCGACACGCCCCTGCCCTACGCGCTCGGGTTCCACCCGGCCTTCCCGTGGCCCTTCGCGGGCGGCGTGCGGGCGAAGGACGGCGGCTACGCGGTTGTGTTCGAGCAGGCGGAGCGCCCGTTCGCCCCGCAGGTCGGTCCCGGCGGCCTGCTCTTGCGCGAAGAGCAGCCGATTCCGCTCACCGGAGACACCCTGCCCCTCGATCCCGCGATCTTCACCGAGGCCTTCGTGTTCCGGAGGGCGCGCAGCCGGGCGATGCGCTTCACCGGGCCGGGTCAGGCGATCCGGATGGAGATGGCGGATTTTCCGCATCTCGCGGTCTGGACGAAGCCCACGGCGCCGTTCCTCTCGCTCGAATGCTGGACCGGCTACGCCGACTGGGCCGATTTTTCCGGCGACCTGGCCGAGCGCGATTCGCAGCGTCTGCTCCCGCCGGGGGCGGAGGCGCGCCACGGCGTCCGCCTGACCCTGGAAGGCTGAGCGTTGCGCGTCTGGGTGGCGCGGCCGGAACCCGGCGCGACACGGACCGGCGCGGCGCTGGCGGCGCGCGGCCACGCGCCGCTCGTGGCCCCGGTCCTCACCCTGCGGCCGACCGGGGAGCGTCCGCCCGATGGCCCGTTCGACGCGCTGCTGCTCACCAGCGCTAACGCGGTGCCGGCCCTGCAGGACCTCGCGGCGCTGCGCGTCCTCCCGGTCTTCGCGGTCGGCGCCCGCACGGCCGCGCTGGCGGCGGAGGCCGGGGTTGGATCGGTCCGCGAGGGGCCGGGCGATGCCGCCGGCCTCGCCGCCCTGGCGCGCGAGTGGCTGCCGCCCGGCGCGCGCCTCCTCCACGCGGCCGGGGCCGAGCGGAAGGCAGAGCCCGCGGCGACGCTGTCGGCGGCCGGATTCCACGTCACAACCTTCGTGGCCTACGCGGCGGAAGCCCTGCCGGCCCTGCCCGATCCGGTCGCCCGCGCCCTCGCCGACGGCGCCCTCGACGCTGCCCTGCATTACTCCCGCCGCAGCGCTGCGATCGCCCTCGCGCTCGCCGAAGCCGCGGGCCACGGCGGAGCTTTCCGCCGCCTGAGGCATTACTGCCTGTCAGCGGACGTTGCCGCACCCCTGGAAGCGGCGGGTGTTCCGGTCCATTTCGTCGCGGCGCGTCCGCGGGAAGCGGAGATGCTGGACGCCCTCGCGCCGCCGCCCGGCCCGGCGTGCGGTGACACGGAGGCCGGGCCGCCGCATCTCGCCCTCGCGCCCGGGGCCGGGGCGGTGCTAGGGGGGCGCGGCGACGCCGAAGAGTTGGAGGACTTGCCCGTGACGCCACCACCCAGCGACGCCGACAAGCCCGGCTCCGGCGGCCGCAGACCGGATGCTGCGCCCGCCAAGCCCGGGCAGCCCAATCCGTCCGAGACCAGACCGGGCGCGACCGCGACCGGCGCGACCGCAACTGCGAAACCGGGCACGCCCGGGCCGGCCGCGGGCGGGTCCCCGCCCGCCGGTGCGACGCCGCGGCCGGCGACCGACCCGGTCGTCGCCGCCAAGCCCGGAACGACCGATGCGAAGCCGTCCGCCGGTCCGGCCGCGCAGCCGAGTGCCGCCAAGCCCGAGGCCGCCAAGCCCGATGCTGCGAAGACCGATGCCGTGAAGACCGAAGCGGCCGGGATGATGCCGCCCAGGGACGCCTCCGGTAAACCCGAGACATCCAAGCCAGAGACGCCCAAGCCTGAGACCGGCCCGTCGACCGCGCCGAAGCCGGGATCCGCCCCGGCGCCGGATGCCGCCAGGATGGCTTCATCCTCCGCTGCGTCCACGGCCTCGACCGCCTCGGCGACGGCTGCGGGGCGCGCCGAGCCCGGCAAGCCGGAGGCCGCGCGGACCGAAGCGCCGAAGCCCGGCCAGCCGGGCGCGGGCCAGCAGCCGGGTTCCGGGCCGCAGGCCGGCGCTCGTCCAGGCGGACCCGCCCCGGGCGCCGCGGGTGCGGTGACCGCCGCCGCGGTCACGGCCGGGCCGATCCTCGACATGAAGGCCAAGCGTATCCCCGATCCGCCGGGACCCGCCAAGGAGCCGGGCCAGGACGCGAAGGCGGGCGGCAAGGAGCCGCCCAGGGACGCCGGCAAGGAGGCTCCGAAAGCCGCCGCGAAGGGGTCGATCCCGGGCGTCGCCGCCGGCACGGCGGCCGCTGCTCCGGCATCCCGGGGGCGGGCCGGGTTCGGCTCCCTCGCGGCCGCGGGCTTGCTGGGCGGCGTGATCGGCGCGGGGCTTCTGTTCGGGGCCGAGACGGCCGGAATCGGCCCCGATCCGCGCCTGAACGCACTCGATCAAAAACTCTCCGGGCAGATCGCGGCCCTGAGCGGCCGGCTCGACGGGCTGGCACCCCGGGATGCGCTGACGGCCCTCGACAAGCGGATCGGCACGGCCGAAACGACCGCCAAGCAGGCCCTCGACAAGGCGGGCAGCGCCCCCGCGCCGGCTGCCGCAGCGCCGGACAGCTCCGCCTCCGGTCAGGCGCCGGCGGTGCCGGCCGATCTGGCGGCGCGCCTCGACAGCCTCGATCAGCGCGTCGCCGCACTTCAGGAGGAGCCGGGCCGCGACCAGCCGGCAGAGTCCAAGCTCAATGCGGTCCAGGACAACGGCCAACAGCTCGCCGACCTCGACACGCGCCTGAAGTCCCTGGAGGCCAAGGGAGCGAGTGCGGGCGCGGCCGAGGACACGTCCCAGAAACTCGCCGCGCTCCAGAGCGAGGTGGAGCAGAAGACCAAGGCGAATGCCGACGCGGATGCCGCCCTCGGCCAGCGCCTCGACGGTCTCCAGCAGACCCTCGACAGCCGCGTGAAGGCCGCCACCGAGGCGGTCCAGGCGGCCACACAGGCGAGCCGCACCGCCGCCGAGGCCGGGCAGACCCAGGCCGCGGAAGCCGCGAAGGCGGTCGATCGGCGGCTTCAGGAGCAGGCCGACAGGATCGCCGCCTTGGACAAGAGTGTGGCGCAGCGCGCCGACGCCGCCACCGTCCAGGCGGCCCTGCGGGTGGTCGTCGCGGATCGCGTGGCCTCGGCGCTCGGATCGGGATCGGCCTTTGCGGAGCCCCTGGCGAGCCTGCGCAAGCTCGATCCCGCGACGGACGCGCAGGCCAAGGCGCTCGCCCCCTTCGCGGAGACCGGCGCCCCCACGGCGGCGCAGCTCGCGGATGAATTCCGGCCGATCGCCGAGCGGATCGCAGCCGAGCGACGGGCGCAGCGGGCCAAGACCGCCGCAGAGACCGGCGATTTCCGCGCCAAGCTCCTGAGCATGGCCGACGGCCTCGTGCAGGTGCGCAAGGCCGACGCCCCGGCCCCGGAGGCCGCCGACCAGCCGGAGACCAAGGTTCAGGCGGCGCTCGATCGCGGCGACCTGCCGGCGGCCGCCACGGCCTTCGCGGCGCTGCCCGCCAAGGCGCGGGACGAGGCCGGCGATTTCGGCGCCAAGCTCAAGGCGCGGGCCGAGGCCGAACAGGCCGGGCGGACGCTCGTCGGAAACGCCTTCCAGGCCCTGCCGACCGGCGCCGGGTCCGACACGCCCGCCTCCGCCCCCGCGACCAGCCGCTAAGCAGACTTCGGAAAAAGGGCCTCCGGTTTTGCGACGAAAACCTGCGGCATACCAAGGACCTGAGCGGACGAAGCGTTGGCCTGCCGACGCAACGCCGCTTAGGACCGTGACGGCCTCGAGCCGCGCGCCGCGCGGCCGCAACTCCTCCGGGCGGGCGTGCAGGCGCCCGGTCCCTCCCGCACCCAGCGACCGTCGCCGCGCGGCCGTCGACAGGAGACACTGACCCCATGTGGCGCGCCCTCGCCTTCCTGGCCCTGCTCGCACTCGCCGCCTTCGGGGCGGTCTGGATCGCCGACCGGCCCGGCACCGTCACCGTCGTGTGGAACGGCTACCAGATCGGCACCAGCCTGGCGGTGGCCCTGGTCGGGGTGATCGCCGCGGCCATCGTCCTGGGCCTGCTCTGGGCGATCGTGCGCGGCGTGATCGGCCTGCCCGAGGCCCTGGTCCGCGGCTCCGCCGAGCGGCGCCGGACCAAGGGCCTCTCCGCCCTGTCCCGCGGCATGGTGGCGGTCGGCTCGGGCGACCCGCTGGCGGCCCGCCGCTACGCCGGAGATGCCGAGCGGCTGCTGGGCACCGAGCCGCTGACCCTCCTGCTCAAGGCCCAGGCCGCCCAGATCTCCGGCGACCGCGACGCGGCCGAGAGCGCCTTCCAGCGCATGGTCGACGATCCCGAGACCCGGGTGCTCGGCCTGCGCGGCCTGTTCGTGGAGGCCCGCCGCCGGGAGGACGAGACCTCCGCCCGGGCCTACGCCGCGGAGGCCGCCCGGCTCGCTCCGAGCGTCACCTGGGCCAACGAGGCCCTGCTGGAGGCCCAGAGCGCGGACGGCGACTGGGGCGCGGCCCTGGACACCATCGAGCGGCGCTCCTCCCTCGGGCTGATCGACAAGGCCAGCGCGAAGCGCCAGCGGGCCGTGCTGCTGACCGCGATCGCGGGCGAGCGCGAGGCCGGCGAACCGGAGCTGGCCACCGAGCGCGCCCTGCAGGCCGTCAAGCTGGCCCCGGATCTCGTCCCGGCCGCCTGCATCGCCGGGCGCCTGCTCGCCCGCCGCGGCGACTTCCGGAAGGCCGCTCGCATCGTCGAGGCGGCCTGGAAGGCCAACCCTCACCCCGACTTGGCCAAGGTCTATCTCGGCCTGAGGACCGGCGACTCCGTCCGCGACCGCCTCGCCCGGGCCGAGGTCCTGGCGAAGCTGTCGGTCTGGGATCCCGAGTCGCGGCTCGCCCTGGGTCAGGCCGCCCTCGACGCGCGCGACTACAAGCGCGCCCGGGAGGCGGTGAAACCGATGCTGGCCGACCGGCCAACCGCGCGCGCCTGCCTGATGATGGCCGCGATCGAGGAGGCCGAGCACGGGACCGCCTCGGGCCAGGCCCGCGAATGGCTCGCCCGGGCCGCCCGCGCGCCGCGCGACCGCATGTGGATCGCGGACGGGATCGCGTCCGAGACCTGGGCGCCGGTGTCGCCGGTCAGCGGCCGCCTGGACGCCTTCGCGTGGCAGGAGCCGCCGAACGCGCTGGCCTCTGCCGCCGCAGCCGAATCGGAAACCGTGCCGGAAGGGCGGACCGTGCCCGTCCTGGTTCCGGCCAGCCCGGGCGGGATTGGACCGGACGCGTCGCGGCCGAGCGTGACGCAACCGGACGCCCCCGTGCCCCCCGCCGTCGCTCCGCCGCCCGCTGGGGGCGCCAAGGCCGCGGGTCCCGACCCGATCTCGGCCGGAATGGCGGCCGCCGCGCTGCCGGCCTCCGGTTCCACCGATCGTGCGGTGCTCAGGGCCGGGTGACGACCGCATCCGGGACGGACGCGATTTTAGATTTGATTGGCAGTGTAAGCCTTGTATCGGGGTGGCAAGCCAAAATGTCCGGCGTGCCGGAGTGTGTAGACCGGCGTCGAGATCGTCATGCTGTGTGGCGTGCCGCTGCCGACCCGAGGACCCGATCATCCGCCTCATGCCCGCTTCGGACACGCCGCCGGCCCGATCGAACCTGAACCCCGGCCGGCACGGCGGGGTGCGGCCGTGATGAATCTCGATGACGACGGCGAGCCGCGGCGGCAGGTCGGGGCGCTGCCGTTCCGCTTCGGGCGGGACGGGAAGCCGAAGGTTCTGCTGGTGACGTCGCGGGAGAGCCGGCGCTGGGTGATCCCGAAGGGCTGGCCGATGAAGGGGCGCAAGCCGTTCGAGGCGGCGGCGCGCGAGGCCTACGAGGAGGCCGGTCTGCGGGGCGCGATCGGCAAGCGGCCGATCGGGCACTATCTCTACCAGAAGCGTCTGAAGAACCTCGACGCCGTCCAGTGTCAGGTGAAGGTTTTCCCGCTCAAGGTGCGCAAGCAGCTCGAACACTTCCCCGAGGAGAAACAGCGGGAGTTGCGCTGGTTCACGCCCGCCGAGGCCGCCGAGGCGGTCTTTGAGCCGGGTCTGGCCGCCCTCATCCGCGCCGCCCGCCGCTGGTAAAACCTCCGGCTGCGGCGTTGCCAACCCGGCGGCGATCCGGTATGGCCCCACTCGACCGGACGGACACGCCCCCGCAGGGGCGCCCCGGACACCGGCTGCGGTAGCTCAGTGGTAGAGCACTTCATTGGTAATGAAGAGGTCGAGAGTTCAATCCTCTCTCGCAGCACCAGTTTTCCTTCCACAAACCAATGACTTACCGGGCAGGGTGTAGCGCTGCGTCGTCGCTCAAAAACGCACGGTGACCACCGGGTGACCACGCATTTTCACACTGCCGGCCGGCGGCGAGCGGCTCGGCGTGAAGCCAATTCATATCGACAAAATGTCGCGCTCACCCGAGTGCGGCCCTATGATCGGGATGGATCCAGGCCATGCTCAACGACACGGTTCCGACCTTTCGGTTTAACCGACCGCGTACCCCCTCCCCTTCAAACTCGTTGCCTCGCCGTCCTGAGCCGATCAAAGCGCCCGACCTGTCGACAGCTGCCAAGCCTGCCGAATCAGGCAGAGCCAGCGCTGGGGCTGGCAGCCGGGACGCTGTAGCTGCCGACGCCGAACGCTTCGTGCATAAGGTCCGAGGTTCTGATTCGCAGCCGCTTGATAGCGCGGGTTGGCTGCAGCGCGCCGGTTTGAACATCCGCAAGGCATCGGACGCACAGCACCTTGAGGCCATCGCTCTTGCCTACGCTACCTACATCCGAATCAGCGCCAGCCCATTGCAGACCGCGATCATGGCCGAGCTTGAAACCTTGAGCGGGCGCAAGCGCTCGCGCACCACCCACGACCTGCACCTCATCGTCGAGCGGTTCGTCTCTTATGGTGGCGAGACGCCCGCCGAGCGGCTTGCGGCGCGCAAGCTGATCAGCCGGGACGTACGGGCGATCCAGCACCTCGAAACAGCCAAGGTGCTGCCGAGCCGAGTGCAGGCGCTGGCCGCCACGCCGGGTGAAGGGCTTCACGCCTGGGCTCGGCAGAACGCGGCGGCGAAGCGGGTATCTGCCACGCCAGTGAATGCCATAGCGATTGCCCGTCGAGCAAAGGCAGAGGCACGGCAGCGGGCGCTGTTCCACGAGGTGACCATCACGACGCGGCGGCCCGACGGCTCACGGAAGGGTCGGCGTCAGTTCAAGATCACTGGGGTTCTGAGTTCGGAGGTGGCGGGGCTTCGACGGCGCTTGAAGGGTCTAGAAATGCTTAGTGCGGGCAAAGCTTCGACTAATTGAGCGATCCGACGGCTGAGCTTCATGTGCTCGCCTTACTTCCGGAATGCGCCAGAACCGGACTCGGGGTGCTTGCCCGGAAGCGGGCTTTCCCGCGTCACGATGCGGTGCGAACACAGTTATGCGCGAGGATTAGCCTTTCACCCCCCGTGACCCGTTCTACGGAGTGGGGCTCAGCTTCACGCGAAACCAGGATTTTCGGCCCAGCGGCCCTTGCGGCACAGATCGTGAACGACCATCTCGAACGTGACTATCGGGGTGCACGCTTATGGCGGTCAAAACCTGTCACTTCAAAGTCGACAATGGCGACATGACGCTGATCGAGTTCGAGAACGGGCGGCGCCTGCTCGTCGACATTAAGATCAGACAGACCGCCGACGATCCCGACGATGAGACACCGGATGTCGCGGCGCAGCTGCGCGATAGGCTGGATGTCGACGATGAGGGGCGCCTGTATGTGGACGCCTTCCTCCTCACCCACCCGGACGCGGATCACTGCGCCGGCCTGCGCGCGCATTTCCATCTGGGGCCGCCCAGCACGTGGAGCCGCAAGGACAACAAGATTCTGATCCGTGAGATGTGGTCGTCGCCGATCGTGTTTCGGCGGGCAGATCAGGACACGCTCTGTGAAGACGCCAAGGCCTGGCGCACCGAGGCCCGCCGCCGCGTGAAGCTCTTTCGGGCGCAGGGCTATCTGTACGACGGCGACCGCATCAAAATCATGGGCGAGGACGTCGAGAGGAGGACCGACGGTCTGGAGGCGATCCTCGTGCCCAGCGGGTCCACCTTTTCGACCATCTGCGGCGTGACGGACGTATCCTTTGAGGCGCTGCTCATCGCGCCGCTGCTTGCAGATAACGAAGCGGAGGCCGAGATCCTCTCGAAGAACAACTCGAGTGTGGTCATGCGCCTGACGCTGGCCGCGAGGGGCAAGTCCGACGCCGCCCGCTACCTGCTCGGCGGCGACGCCGAGGTCGCCATCTGGGAACGGGTTCGGGACCGGTATGGAGACGACGAACTCGCATATGACGCGCTGATCGCGCCGCACCATTGCTCATGGCACAGCCTGTCCTGGGACAGCTGGTCGGAGAAAGCCGAGGACGCGAAGGTTTCGCCAAAGGCACGCAGCGCCCTGGGCCAGGCCGCGCCGGGTGCGACGATCTTGGCCAGCAGCGTGGCGATCAAGGACGACGACAACGACCCGCCCTGCATCCGTGCGCGCCGGGAATACAAGTCCATCTTGAAGTCGGGCGCCGGCGTGTTCCAATGCCTCGCCGATGACGCCGGTTTCGAGCCCTATGAACTGTTGATCAACCAGTATGGCCCGAAACCGGACCGCAAACGACTGGCGGCCGCCGGCGCCTTTGGTGCTGGCACTGCCATCGGGTCGGAAGCCCTAGCCCACGGCTAAGCCATGTTCCCGGTCGCCGTGGCGCGGGCCATCCAGCTTGCCGGCCAGCACCCCGCCGTCGCGGCCTGGCGCGTGGCTGGCGTTTCCGCGGATGGCCAGGTCGTCGCGGAGTTCGACATCCGGACGGAGCTGCCGGCGGCCTGGCGGCCGCGGGGCGAGAGCCCGAGCGGCGTGCGCGCCCTGGAGACGGTGACACTTACCTTCTTGCCCGGCTATCCGGTGCGCGCGCCGCATATCGCCCTCCGTGACGATTTCAGCCGGGCGCATCCGCATTTGAACCCGCGGCCGGCCGGGTGGCCACCCGAGCCCTGCATCGTCGCCGGCAGCCCTCGGGAGCTGCTGCAGGCACGCGGGATCGAGGGCTTCATCGATCAGATCGCGGATTGGCTCGACGCGGCCGCGATGCTGGCCCTGAACGACCCTGAGCATGGCTGGGAGCCAGTGAGCCGGGACACGATCGACGACATCATGGTCGTCGATGGCGAGGGCCTGCGTGCCATGCCGCAAACGGAGGCTGGCTGCGCCGTCGTCCAGACGGAATATTTCGTGAGGTCCGACGCCGGCAATCTGGTCTATTTCGTCGACCACCGCTCCTGCGTACAAATATCAATGGAGGGCTCGCGCTTCGGCCGCGGCCAGGTCCGGGAGGGGTTGTGGCGCGGAAAGGCACTCGGCCTCGTCTTGTGGGCGGGCGACGACCCGTCGGGGCAGCCCGTCGTGGTTGGGGAGTATCTGCCGGAGACAGTCGTGACGGTCCGCGACCTGCGCGCTCGGGCAAGGCTCTATGGCTGCGCTGATCAGCTGGACGCCAAAATCAACCTGTTCGCCTTCGCGTTGCAGGACAAGGCATTTGAGCCGATCCCTCTGACCGTGACCTTCCTAGTCCGCCGGCCTTTCCACCTGGTGGGCTCGGCCTCCCCGATCGAGCTGTGCTCCTATCTGATCCATTTACAGTCCTCGCAGGACCTGATCGACGAGGACCGGGGCCTGGTGCGCCTATGCGCCTACCGCGAGGAGCTGTCTGTCGCGGTCCTGCGCCGCGCGTCGGGGACGGTAGCGGCGGATGACGGCCTACCCTGGGCGCTCGTCGGCTGCGGCAGTGTCGGCTCCAAGATCGCCGTCCATCTGGCACGGCAGGGCGAGGGCCCTGCTCTCGTTGTCGACCAGGGCGTCATGATGCCCCACAATTTCGCCCGCCATGCCATGTTGCCGGGCGACGCCGAGCGCCGGGGCCTCACAGGAGCCAAGGCCACGCTGCTGGCCGATGGCCTCGAATTTCTGCAGCAACGTCCGGCCGAGCATGTAGGCGACGTCATCGGCCTGTCGGACGAGCCTGCCGGCAGGGCTCTCCTGGCCGGCGACGGTGGCCGGGTCCTGCTCAACACGACCGGCTCGACAGCGGTGCGTGAGGGTCTGTCCTTCCTGGCCTGGGAGCACCGCCCCCTGCTTTCCGAGGCTCATCTTTTGGGGGCGGGCGAGGCCGCCTATGCGGCGCTCGAGGGCGTTGGGGGCAATCCGAACCTCAGTGATCTGGCGGCCGAATCCTACTATCGCATCGCCGGCATGCCGGATCTCCGGACGCGAGTGTTTGGCGCGGAAGCGGAGGCGATCGCCATCGGCCAGGGCTGCGGGGCCGTGACGTTCCCGGTGCCGGATTCCCGGCTCAGCGCGTTCGCGGCCGGCCTCGCGGACATCGTCGCCCGCCGCAAGGCGGAGGGCCGTGCGGCGCCTCATGGCCTCCTGCATATCGGCGAGATCGGCCCTGACGGCGTATCCCAAAGTTGGCTCGACGATCGGATCGAGCCTTGGACCATCCTCGCCGGTAAGAGGGGCATCGGCATTCGCCTAAGCCCCCGTGTTACCGGCAAGATCGCGGATGATATCGCGGCCAAGCCCGGCTCTGAAACTGGCGGTGTACTGATCGGCCGGTTTTCCCAGGTGGGCAACGCGTTTCAGGTGGTCGATGTGCTCGAGGCGCCCCCCGACAGCGTGTTCTCAGCGGATAAGTTTGTGCTCGGCACCGTCGGCCTTAAGACGGCGGTTGCGGCCGTCATCCGCACGTCGGGCGGGTCACTTTATCCGCTGGGAACCTGGCACAACCATCTGGTGGATAGCGGTCCCTCGGCGCTCGATACCCAGACGGCCGCGCGGCTGGCATTGCGGCAGCTCTTCCCGGTCCTGATGTTGATCGCGCTACCTGGCGGATACACCTGTTTGACCGCGGAAAGCTTCGACACCGGGCTTTTTGACGTCCGCTCTCCAGTTGAAGGGGAAGCCCAGTCGGCTGTCCCAGGATCGCGCGATGGACCTGGATCTCCTTAAGCGGGCCGGCCTCGACCGGTACGACCTCAATGCACGGCTGAGGCCAGCCCTGTTCGTGCTACTTCCCGCCCTAACCCTGGTGACGTTCTGGCTTCCCGCCGCACGGACTTTCATGGGCGGCATCGTCACGCTGCTGAGCGCCTGCGGGTTGACATACCTACTGGCCCAGATCGCCCGGCGAAGGGGGCGTGCCAGGGAACGAGCGCTCGGCGACCGCGCCGGCAGGCGCCATTCCGCCCGGCTCCTGACCCACGCCGACCCGACCATCGCAGCCCAGACCAAGGCGCGGTACCATGCCTATCTCCGGGCCAGCGGCGGGCTGGAGTTGTCGACGCCCGAGGAAGAGGCACAGGATGCGTCTCTTGCCTATGGCCGGGCGCGCTCGGCCGTGGATTGGCTGCTGGAGCACACCCGCCCATCGGCGAAGGCGTCGTTGCTGTTCGACGACAACATCGCCTACGGCTTTCAGCGCAATCTGTACGGCATGAAGCCGCTTGGTGTGGCGATTGCCGTTTTGTGCCTCGTTGCCAATACCGGCCTGCTGTGGCTCCGGCCGCTCGACGACACGCAGTTCTGGACGGCAGCTTTGCTCGAATGCGGGATCGCGGCGCTCATCTTTCTTTGGCTATCGCAGGTCTCGGCGGGCTCCGTCGAGGATGCGTCACTCGCATACGCGCAAAAGCTGTTCGCCCAATGCGAGCGGATAGCTGAAGCCGTCGACGAGCAGAAACGGCAACGGCCCCAGAAGGACATTCGGGCAACCGCCTCGTAAAGCGCCCAAGGGGTGACAAACTGCGGTGAAGCACAACACCCCCAGTCAACCCCGCAGGAAGTTCAAAGCCGCGGGCTAGCCGCCTACAAGCGGACATTCCCAATGCCCGGAATGGGTCATACCAGGACGTCGTAAGCGGTCAGTTCGGGCAGCATCGCCTCGACGACGAAATCGACGAAGGCCGCCGGCACGTCGAGGTAGAACTCGCGATCGGAGTAGGCGCTGACGTGAGCGGGCAGCCCCCTGGCAACGAACCACGAGGCCAGCCGGTCGAGGTCTGCTTCCGGAGTGTCGCTGAGGAACGAGATCTGCGAGCGCTCCCGGTCGTGATCCCGATGTCCGGTGTCGCTGCAACTGAGCTGGAGATCGACATTGGCCCCGGGCTGCCGCAACCACACGGCGCGTTCGGTCCGTCGCAGCTCCACAAACTCCAGCTGCCCGACGAACATGTCGACGACGGCCTGGAAATGACCCGGGTTCACCCGGTTGGCGACATGGTTGAGCCGCACAATTCTGCTCCGTCCCGTCCCCGAGGGCAACGGCATAAAGGATCGGTCCGAAAGCGTCGAGGAACGGACGGGCTGAGCCGCGGTTCAGCCGTCCCGAGCATCTGACGCACCGCGTCACCCCAGTCGAGCTTGACCATATACGTCAAATCGTTCGCGATGAGACTGCAAGGCAGGCAACCACCCAAATCCGTGTTCCCACGATCTTCAGACCAGTTGAGCCGTCCGGAGGCGGGTTTGAGGGCTTCAAAGGGCTGGTTAAGGGGGGTGGGTAACTGCAACCTGACCGCCGACGCCCAACCCCCCTTACCCACCCCTGCAAAAGCCCGTGCATCGCGTGCATCTCGTGCAGGGCCGTTCGTCGTCGCTTCCGTCCCGTCGCCGCGGGGACGGGACGGCCTCGTTGTGCGCCAAAAGGTCGAGGATTTCCGCCGCCAGGGTCGCCGCCAGCCGTCGATCACGCACTCAATCGCACCGGACGAAATCTGCTGGCGCTTGACCTTCATTATACAATACTAGCCTATCCCCATCGACCTGAATGCGCGAATTCATTGTCCACTTATCGTCACCCTCGCTGCATGAGCTCTCGACATTCCACGTCGCAGCGCTTTGCTCCCGTACCTTGAGGTCACAACGGTATTCGAGGCTGATCTCGGCATCTTGCTCGAACCGGATGACGCTGTCCTGTTCCGGCGCCGTGCAGTCCGGTCGGCGCGGCGCCCACCGCCCTACATAAGGTGGATGCGCGTTCATGGCTGCCGAGGGTGGGACAGATGTTGTGGGGGCTTCCGGGCTGTTGCTACTCGATTGCCGCGGCCTGCCTTTGCCTTCCATCAGACGATTGGCCTCGCCGAACAAGATGGGATCAAAGCCAATCAGCGGTCCAGCGAACGGCAAGGCCGCCCCAACCGCCAAGCCCGAGCTGATGCAACGGTTGTCCCGCGGTGGGGCGGGCTTCGGTGGACCACTGACCCGCGGATCAGCGGTGTAGGGCGAGCCTTGCAGCGCGAGTGCGGTCATGTTGCCGAGGATGTCGTTGGCATCCTTGTTCTCGCGCAGGGCGCGTTGCCATTGGTAGGGCTCGGTCTCGGCGTAATGATCCCGCAAGCGGTTGATGGCCTGGCCGACGATCGGCTCGTAGGCGCAGCGGTCTGCGCTCCTCTCGAAGGCTATGACTGCGATCGCGGTCGAGGTCAGACCATCGCCGAATTGGGCCAGGGCATACGAGGGAGTCAAATTTAGTACCGCCGCTCCAACGGCGGCCAATCGATTGAACCGCCTCATGGGGTGCCCTCCTCATCGTGCATCGGATCGTAAGCGCCGCTGTACCGCCGATCAGCGGCGAGCCTGTGCGAGAGTCTCGGACTTCATCACCTCGAACTCGGCCTCGCTCAGGTGCCCATCGCGGCGCAGCTGCCCCAACCGCTCGAGCTCGGCGATCACATCTGAGCGGACGGGCGCAGCAGGCAGCGACGCTGACAGGGCAGACCCAGGGTCAACCCGCACGCCGGTGGCCGCCGGAGCGGTCGATAGCGCCATCGGGTTCAGGGGATCGGTACCGTAGCGGTTCGCCCCAACCGTACCCCGCATGCAGGCGAAGGCGACGATGACGAGGTTCAGCGGCGGGACGTAGTTCAGCAACACCAACCAGCCGCTGTGATCGGTGTCGTGCAACCGCCGAACGGTGACACTGAAGGCCGGCACGAGGTGAGCTAGAATGAGCAGAGCCGAGAAAATGCCACCGGGCTTCTTCTGCAGATCGGCGTCCACGTTTTGCGTCACGGCACCATCGACGAACAACGCGACGATGAAGAGGCCGACGAGCACGGCGGTGAACTGCCAGAACTCGGCGCGCGATGCTCGCCCCCGGAACACCGCGTACTGCCGCATCGCTCGTACGTAGCCACCCATACTGCCCCTCCTCAGACCGGCGTGTTGTCTCGTTGAGACGGTGCTCGGCATCCGTACCCGCGCCTTAATACCTATCGTATAGTTCATGGATTAATCCCTGCAACCGGTGCGCCTCAGGTCCATGGATGGACGGGCGCGCTTGGCGTGGAACCTGCGCCGCCTGCGCGGCGAACGTGGCCTGTCGCAGGAGGTGCTGGCAGTGGATTCCGGCGTGGCGGCCCCGTACCTGAGCGGGATCGAGCGGGGCGTGGCGAACCCCACCGTCGACGTTCTCGACCGCTTGGCCGAAGCTCTGGGTGTTGAAGTTGATGCCCTGCTCGTCCGCCCAAACGCCGAACTTGGCCTGCCACAGCCTCTCCGCGCTGGACGCAAACCGAAGCGGTAACCTCGTGTGGCATCAATTCCCCTCCTCCCGATACCCGTCGTAAGCGCAACCTGACCAGTCGCCGTCGTCATCGGCCGGCTCGTCCTCGTCCCACTCGGTGTCGGCGTCGAGTTCGGCCTCGCCGCGCGGCTGAAGACGCATAACCTCGCCGCCGTGGGGCGGAACGGTCCGGGATGGGCGCGATGCCGCGCAAGGGGGCGCCGCGTCAGTACTCGTCGATGCGCATGATCGTGAGCACGCGGGTCGTGACCGCGGGGTCGGCCGGGTCCGGCGAGCCGCCGAGCAGCGCGCGATCGTAGGCGTCGATTTTCCAAAAGAAGCGCTCGCCCCCAACCTCGACCGCGCCGAAGTCGTGCTCGCCGTGGGGATCGTTGTCGGGATCGAAGCTGCTGAAGCGGCGTACGGCCAGCTGTAGGGCGATCCGGTCGGCCTCGGCCAGTTCGACCACGCCGGGCGTCTCGACCACCTGCCCACCGGCGAAGCTGCGCCGGAAGGCATCGTTCAGGGCGCGCACGCGGGCGGCCAGGTCGGTGGCGGCGATCAACGGCTCACGCGGCTTTTGCGAGTTGCCAATCGTCGCGGGAAGGTCGGCTGGCGTCGAAAAATACTCGCTGCTCATGGTCGACCTCGCAAAGAAGAAGGGGCCCCGTGTGGGGCCCCTTGCTGGTGGTTCTCGTATCGGAGTGGCTCGGTCGCCTGGCCCGCGATGCCGAGGCGCGGCGCGTTCGACGGTGCGGTGATCGTGGCATGGCGAGCCTCAACGCTTGGGGGCAATGACAGCCATGTTATAGGACTTAATTCATAATGTCAATGATGTCGAGCTGCTTATGCGAGCGGGCACATCCGCGCCCGGTTTTGGCCGAAAGCGGAATGGCTGCTTCGGAGAGGGCTGGTTGGGAAAGCTGACGGCCTTCTACCGACCCAACGCAGTCGTTCACGCGCGACCGTGCTGTTCCCGAAAGCAGACGTAATTTGGGCCGTTGCTATGACGGTGATGCGCCCATCCCGATCATTCACATGGCTTTGACAACGTCCCGTAAGCAACTGCTACCAGCTGCGATCAGCCGTTTGTAGGAGGATACACTACCGAACGATATTCTGTGGTCGGGCTTGCGATCACCTGTGCGCCCGTCTCCAAAATGGTCATCCATGCCGCGCCGACGACGAGGTTCGCGATTGCGTTCGACCATCGGGTACGCGCGCCGACAGTAACCTTGCCCCTAAGGGGCCGGGTGCGGTCGATATCGAACAGGTCGGCGTTCTCCTTGACTCATGACCTTCGACGAGCCCGCGTTCTTTAGATCGTACCCGACTAGTAAGCCGGGGTGGCGGGAGAACGACATCGACCCGACGGAATTAGCCATCCGAGACATTCCTCACTTGGGTGCCTCAAGATCTCGATCAGGGAGGGATCATGAACGCTGAACCCGCGTCGGACCTGCTGCGTCGAACCGGTCCGCCCGAGCCCGTCCCCCACGTCGATCCACCCCGGGCGTCCGACCCGCGCTTCACTGAGGTAGTGCCCCACCATGCCCGCCTCGTCTCGCTCTACGACCAAGCGATCTTTGGCGAGGGTCCGACCTGGTGGCCCGCACGGGACATCCTGGTCTGGTCGGACGTCGAGGGGCGCCGAGTGCTCGGCTGGCACGCCGACGGCTGCGTGCGGGTCGTCATCGATGCCACGCCGTTCACCAACGGCAACACGGTCGACCGGGACGGCAACCTGATCCATTGCGAGCATGGCAACCGCCGCCTGTCACGCACGTCCCCGGACGGGCGCTACGAAGCTGACCTGACCGGCTGGCTTTGGACCGGGCTGATTGAGAGGATCAGTCAGGACCAAAGGAGTTGGACATGCGGCGAGGTCAGAAGACGGGTGCGGAGCAGGTCGTGTTGAAGCTGCGCCAGATTGAGGTGCAGACAGCCCAGGGCAAGAGTTTGGCCCTCGCCTGCAAGGAGGCCGAAATTTCCGAGCAAAGCTACTATCGCTGGCGCAAGGAATACGGCGGCCTGCAGATCGACCAAGCGCGCCGGATGAAGGATCTTGAGCGTGAGAACGCGCGATTGCGGCGGCTCGTGGCTGATCTGTCCTTGGAGAAGCAAGTGCTGGCGGATGTCGCCTCGGGAAACTTGTAGCCCCCGAACGACGCCGGCAGGCGGTCGACGGCATCCGAGAAAAGTATGGTCTCTCAGAACGTCACGCCTGCCGGATCGTCGGCCAGCACCGCGGCACGCAGCGCTACGTGCCGACCGTGCCGGCCGATGAGGATGCGCTGACCCGCGCCATCATAACCTTGGCGTCCGAGTATGGACGTTACGGCTACCGCCGCGTCACCGCGCTGCTGCAGGCAGCGGGGTGGCAGGTGGGCAAGGATCGGGTCCAGCGCATCTGGCGTCGCGAGGGGCTAAAAGTCCCCAGCCGACATAAGCCCCGCAGCCGCCTGTGGCTGAACGACGGCTCGTGCGTGCGCCTGCGCCCGCTCCACCGCAACCACGTCTGGAGCTTCGACTTCGTGCAGGCCCAGACCCACGACGGCCGGAGCCTGCGCATCCTGACGCTGATCGACGAGCACAGCCGGACCTGCTTGGCGCTGAAGGTGGCGCGGCGCATCAACAGCCTCGGCGTGATCGAGGCTTTGGCCGATGCGATGTGCCTGCACGGCATCCCGGAGAACATCCGCTGCGACAATGGCCCAGAGATGATCTCGAAGGCGCTGCGCAAATGGGTCGCCAAAGCTGGCTCACAGATCCAGTATATCGCACCAGGATCCCCGTGGGAGAACGGGTACTGCGAAAGCTTCAACGGCAAGCTTCGGGACGAGTGCCTGCGCCAGGAGATCTTCTACTCGCTGAAGGAGGCGCAGATCGTGATCGGTCTATGGCAAACCACGTACAATTGCGTCCGACCGCATTCGTCGCTGGGCTATCGGCCGCCCGCGCCCGTCAGCTACCCGGATCTGGCCTTCCGGCTACCCATGGCCGCGACCATGCAGTAGCCTCTCAATCGGCTCGGTCCAAAATACCGGTCAGGTCAACGGCGATCCACCGCGCGCAACCATCGCGCTGTCGGAGAGCGCCGAAGCGTTCATCTGATAGCGGGCCGTTGTCAGGTGGGAGTTCGCCACCTGGCCGGCCATCAGCATGGTCAGCGCTGCCAGCATCAGTCCTGCACCTCCAATCACCCCGTAGAACATCGGTAAATCGGGGCCACCATGCTGACCATTCTGACTCGAATGCCGTTCTGCCACCTAAAAACCTCGCTGATCCACAATTGCGGATCCGCAGGAGCAACGGGCGCTCTACCCGATAGGTCCT
>NZ_JAKSYM010000269.1 GCF_022829545.1 Methylobacterium sp. J-030
CTTGCTGGTTTGAGAGATGGCCCAGGGCGCGCTCAATAGGCCTCGGACATGCTCGCAGATCGCATTCTCAAAGCCGTGGTAGCCCTGCGCGCGGCAGGTCATCGGATCGAGGCAGTGCCCGGCGCAACCAACATCTATCGGATCGACGGTGGCGAGGCGGTGACGGGCGCGGTCGTATTGGCGCTGGCCATTCGGCTTGGGCTGATGGATGCGCCGGGCAGCGATCGGTGATGCCGCTGCCAACCAAGAGCGGCGCTCGCCCCCGCCACGACGTCCGCCCGCGCGTGCTCGCCGCGCTCACGCCGGAGCCGGCGACCGCTACCGAGATCGCCGAGCGCGCCGGTCTGCCTGGTCGGGAGCGAACCCTGCACGCGAGCCGTGCCCTTGCCCGCCTGGAGGCGGACGGCCTCGCCGTCAGGGGTGGGTCACCGCAGGTGCCGCGCTGGTCGGCGACGGCATCTCCCGCTTTCGCACGATCCGCGCCCGATCCCGCAGGGTGACCATGTGCGTCGGCCATTCCCGACAGGCGGCTTCGAACGCGGCGATCGCCAGAGCCAGCGGATAGATGGTGGCGAGGTGCAATTCGATGCTGCCGCCGACCTCCTTCCAGATCTCGATGGTGTAGGGCACGCCCGGCGGCACCGGCGGGATCTGCTTCAACGGCTGCGGCAGTGTGATCGCGGCGAGGCACAGGTGCTCGTACTTCCGCGCGGGCAGCGCTCCGGGCGCGCGCTGATAGCGGCACGAGGCCGTGAGGTGGCGCAGCAGGTCGACCGTCGAGATGTTGGGTCCAAACCGCTCAAGCAGGTTCGCCACGCTATAGCGCCCCGAGCGCTTGCAGGAGGCGCAATCAATCCACACCCGGCCAGGCGGCACATCGCCCAGGCGCCCCATTCTGGTGCTCCTACATCCGCGAACGGATATAGAACAAAGCCGACGCGGCGACGGGCTTCAACCGGCGTCGGTGGGGGCGGTCGAGATCGTGGTGGAGCGCTGTGGATGGCGTTGAAAACTGCGCGTCGCCGCAGGCGCTTGCGCTGACCGGTGGGGCGATTGACGTGATGGACGCGCAAAAGGCCTACCTGCAGGCGCTGAACGACGTGCGATCCTGGCACCGTTGGCAGATCGGGCAGGGCCGGACTGTGGTGCTACTGCATCACTCACGGATGCGTGATTTTCGGACACAACCGAGAAACGCCGGCGACTCAACTTCCAATGCGAGGGAGTTGTCAGATGCCAGACCAGACGGGGGAACCCCGCACCCGGGCCGTCGATCGAGCGCTGCTCGTTGCGGCCTTCATCTCGTTCGGGTTCGGCATGGTCGCGATGGTGAGCGGGCTGATGAAGTAGGCGAGGCAGTCGCAGTCCGAATCGAGTGCTCTACATCGCCCACATACCTACGCTCGGCCTAACGCTCCCGCTCCGCATCTGCATTCTCGATGACGCGGCCTGCGTCGAGGATGCCAAAGGCCGGCGGACCGGGTTCGTCGCCTGGTCAGACGGTGGCGGTGACGCCGGCGATGAGCCGTTCACGCGGGCCGAAGCCATCGAGCAGGTCCGTCTCATCGCGAGCGCATGGGCCGCCGCTTTGGTCAGCGGAGGCACGCTCGATACCGGCCCGGCTCCCGAGGCTGGCGCTGCGGCGGCCGAACCGTCCCCGGAGAATTGAGGCTACTTCCAAAGCCGCCTGCATCATCTTCATAGAGCAGAACGACGAGGGCTCAGGGGGGGCCTTGAGATCGCTCAGGCGCTCAATCTGGTCACGCCAGGAGGCGACGGTTCAAGGAGCGAGTCAAAAAAATGGCCAAGGCTAAAACCAAAAGTGAGTCGTCGGATAAGACACCTTAATTAAAGAAACTATGGGCTGTAAAATTATATCCAGACCTAAGAACGTGACGCCCAGCACAAAAGAAATTACACTTACGCGAAAAGCAAACCCGACTTTTTTATCTAAGTCGTTCGCTCTGTCTCTAGCAGAAGCACCCATCTCATCGGGCCACATGCCGGCTCTTGCACTCCAATAAGTACTCCAGTCCTCTAGTCTCCTTCCTTGATAGCCCATGTATTTCGTCGCATAAATAACGCCTAATGCAAATAATATGAGCGAAGAACCTAGCACTAATTGGTCAATACGAATGGGAGGCGATCCTGCCGCAGCGAATGTCAATGTTGCTGTAGATGCTCCGCCATTGATCAAGATAAGTATCTGTCCCGTAGCTTGTGTCGTAGCGTTCGCCGCTTTAGTATCTTCAAGCCCTCTTTCAGCGGCATAAGCCGTTTTATCGAATTCAGCCATACCACCCCCCCTACTAGGATCACTCTAAATTATCCCAGCGCAGACGGTTTGCAAGCTACATAATCGACAATCAATTACGCCGAACTTGAATCCCCTTAGAGATTAGGTTTGCAAGATGCACAATCGCCGTATTATCGCTCTAGCTCTTGTATTTATTTCTGCTTACCCCGCTGATGCCGCAACAATCAAATACAAATGTCTAGCTGATGGTAAGACGCTATATGCAAAAATTGACGATACAAATAACACATTGGCATGGAAAAGAAAAACTTTCAAATTAACCGAAACAGATGAGTGCGCGAAATTCGGTTGGCGCGCCGAACGTAATGGCGAAGGTTTCAATTTTTGTACGGCGACACAAGGTTACGCTGAATTTCAAGAAGGTGGTAAGCTCATTCGATGCGACCAAAGCCGTTGAGCAATAGGCTTAGCCACCTCATCAGCTGTATATGCGGACGGTATAATCGCCTATAAAATTGTTTCGTACATGACATCGCTCGGCCCCGCCCCGATCTGTTCACGGGGCGGGGGAGCGTCCGATCTCACCAGCGTGTGAGCCGAGCCGATACGCAACGCGGCCCAACAGCAGGATAGCGAAAGGGGGGTTATCGGACCGTCAGCGGGGCCGGCCGAACTTTGTTCCGGAACAGGCTGCGCAGGAGACGGAAGGGCAAACTCACTAGCCGGTAGGCCGCGTGGGCGGCCATGACGACGACGACGGCCAGTAGGGCCAGCAAGGTGTTGCGCAACGCAGGTACTCCCAGCGGCATGAGCACGGCGGTCCGCCCCCACCATTGCCCTCAGCTGACGCGCCGATCGCGGCGGGATTGTGAGCTACTCAGCCATCCCTACCAGCATGGTTGATAAACCCGGCTTGCAGCTTGATCGGGTAGAGGGTGCCCCGCGGGTGTGGATCCGCGGGGCCGTTGTTAAATCACTCGCCGCTTGAGGCCGCACGGCTGCCGGTGGCACAGTGCGCCCCATGCCAATCCGACCGGAGCACCGCTTCTTCTACCCCATCGACTGGGCACAGCTCTCGGCCGTGATCCGGTTCGGCCGGGCGAGAGGCTGCTGCGAGGGCTGCGGGCGGCCGCACGGACGCAAGGTCTACCACCTTGGTGAAGGTCGCTGGTGGGATGCCGACGCCGGCGGGTGGCGCGATGGCTGGGGC
>NZ_JAKSYM010000274.1 GCF_022829545.1 Methylobacterium sp. J-030
AGCGGCTACTATTTCGGCGCCGACATCGCCCGCTACGTCTCGATCGGCGAGAGCGTGCAGGTCGGGCGCGGCAGCCACCCGGTCCAGTGCGGCTCGACCTCGCCGCTGTTCTACACCCACCACCCGGCGGTGCTCGACCGCGCCGAGCCGCGGGCGGCGGATTACGAGATCTGCGGGCCGTATCTGTGGCCCAAGCGCGTGCGCATCGGCAACGACGTCTATATCGGCCACGGCGCCTTCCTGATGCCCGACATCACCATCGGGGACGGGGCGGTGATCGGCGCCATGGCGGTGGTGACCAAGGACGTGCCCCCCTACGCGATCGTCGCCGGCAGCCCGGCCCGGGTCGTGAAGATGCGCTTCCCCGACGCGCTGATCGAGCGTTACCTGAAGGTGCAATGGTGGCGCTACGCCTTCTGGGACCTGCGCCAGTGCTCGATCACCGACCCCGAGAAGTTCCTCGATGCCGTGGAGGAGCGGATCGCGGGGGGAATCGAGGAGTACAAGCCCGAGCCGATCAGCCTGCAAGCCTTCGCCCAGAGCTTCGATCAGACCCTGACGCGTTAATCCAGCCTGTGCCGCGTAGAGCGCTGTCGCGCTTTCCGAACGCATCAGCGGCGCCACCACCTACGGCGCCCTAGGTCCGGCGGGGATGGTGTCGGCCCAGGCGGCGCGGCCGCTTCCGGGATGGCGACGCCCAGGGCGGATTCGGGCAGGATCGGACCCAACAGTAGGACCGTGGTGCAGACTGTTGAAGCGTCGCGGCTCGTGAAGGTGTTGACCACCTGATCGATCGGAAAGCAGCCCCCGTCGAGGCGGATCAGTTCGCCCCGGCTGAATGTCCCCCAGGACTGTTCGGCGGGCGGCAAGCGCGACAGGGTGCGTCCGCTGCCCCTCTCGATCACGATCAGCTCGTAGAATTGCACGTGTCTCCATCCCTTCGCATCGCACGCCGGCGGAAGCGTGCCGCTTCCTGCCAAATCGGCTCGTATCCTCGTCGGATCAGATCGTCCCCTCGAAGCGCAGGTTCGCCTCAGGGTACTCGACCATCATCCGGCGCTGCTCGGGCGAATTGTTCCAGCCGCCCGGCTTG
This sequence comes from Methylobacterium sp. J-030, assembly GCF_022829545.1. Classification (GTDB taxonomy): domain Bacteria; phylum Pseudomonadota; class Alphaproteobacteria; order Rhizobiales; family Beijerinckiaceae; genus Methylobacterium. Next base: position 1,094 of record NZ_JAKSYM010000274.1, read on the forward strand.
ATGTAGTCACCGGCGTCAAACACCTCGATCACATTTTTGACGGTCGGGATTTCCTGGAATTTGTGATCGTAGCCATTGGCGAACGAGACCAGGGTCTCGACGGTCTCGGAGAGGTAGCAGATCGCCGGACCCAGGGTCCCGAACCCGAACACGAGATGACGCCCGTTCACGAGCGCGCGGGTATCATCGACGATCGTCCCACTCTGCACGGAAAACGGGATCTCGCGCGCCGTGAGGTGCTCTTCGAGCGCATCGATCACCGGGTTCATCCGATTCTCATAGACAAGCTTGACGCGGCTGATGCGGCCGGCTCGCAGGAAGCGATCGATGACAAGGGTGTAGAAAGCCAGCGGCGGTTGGATGTAGGCGGCGTTGACCCAGGTGCTGAACACGTCGCCCGAGCGGATGTGGATGATCAGCTCATCCTCGGGCTTCGGCTCGAAGACCGGGGGCAGTAGGTTGAACAGCGGGTGGATGATCGTGCGGACGATCTCGCGCTTCTCGTGTGGCGTGAGCAGGTCCTTGGCGAAGCGCGAGTGGTGCTCCAACTCCCAAAAGTACCCCTCGAGGAACCAGCCACCCTCGGGTAACGGATGGGTGTTCGGCAAGAAGGTGATGCCGCCGAGGTCCACCGGCTCGGTGCGCGCGATCACCCCGCTGATGTCCCGCTTGGCCAGTTTGAAGTATTTCAGGCCGAGCCGGCGGGCGAGGGCGATCGCCATCGCGTGCTGCATCAGACCGTTGCCGAGGGCGGGGTTGAGCACGAGCGAGAGACCGATCAGCGGCGCGTCGCGGGTGCCGGGAGCCCCGACGAGGGCGTAGCTCATCTGCTCGACTGCGCTCGGCGCCTCGGCGAGGAGCGGGACATCGAGGCCGATGCGCTCCCGCAGCCGGATCAGTTCGAGGGCCGGTCGCTCGACGAAGACCTCCACCTGAGTCAACACCAGCGGCTGTCGTTCGTCGAGGGACACCTTGACGAAGCGAGCCCATGCCAAGCCAGCGAGCGGGAGCTGTAGGGGACTCGCTTGGCCGCGTGCCCGGAAATGCGTCAGCCCCGCATGGATCAGCGTCCAGGCCAGGCCGTCCTCGGAAACTTCGATCCGAAGGGAGCGCGCGGCCTCCCGCGCCAGCTCGCGCCGGTTGTGGACGACGATCGCCGACAATGGGAGGCGCTGTCCTAGATCGACCTGCCACCACGCCGGCTCGTCCACGTCCGTGTGGGTGTTGTATTCCTGGCTGAAATCGCCGTTGACCAGCCCCTCCGGGCCCAGCGGGCACCACCAAGGTCGGGAGCTCTGCGTCGCCGGTTTACCGAGGGCGACGTTGACGAAAAGGTCTGGGTCGTCGAAGGGCGCGGTCATCGCCGGTGTCTGAGCAGGTGGGCGGCGCGTGGTCAACCGCAGCCATCCCACCGCGCGGAGAACCGCCGGCCGCTTCGATGCCCCTCCACGGCTTGCATGGCCTTGCGTCATCCGGCTAGGCGATCCGAGCCTCACGCGGTGGCAGTGAGAGGTCACAACGTGAGGATCGCATGACCGCAGCAGCCGATCGGGCAGGGGACCTTGTCGATCTCGCGATCACCCGCGAGGTGACCCGGACTTCCGTTGTGCGGGCGCTCGCATCCGCCGCCGAGGATGGGCAAGCTCGCGGTGGCGAGGGGCAGGCGTCCGCGCTCCAAGTGGACCTCGGCATGCGATTTCCGATCCACGCCGTCTCGGTCCGCTGGAACGATCCCGATTGGCCGGGGGAGGGCGCCGCCGTGCGGCTCGCCTTCTCGTCCGACGGACTGACCTGGATCGAGCCGGATGTCATAGCGAGCACCGGAGCGGACGGCGAGATCCGCGCCGTCATCGCGGCCGGGGAGACGAGCTGGACGCGCCATGTTCGCGTCTCTGCCACCCCGAGTACCGCCGACGCCACGATGAAGTTCGCGCAGCTGCACGTTTGGTGCGAGGCGGCAACGCTCGACCTGATCGTCTTTCGCAAGCTGCTCGACGTGGACTTCAACATCCTCCACGAGCGCCCAGGGGCGGTGCTGCACACTTCCTACAGCCTCGTAAGTGCGGAGCGCCCGCGCACGAAAGCACTGGTCGGCATCGCGCTCCTCGAAAACGGCGCGTTCGGCAATTGCCTCGTGCAGTATTACGTCGCGATCTCGGCAGCCCGCGCGCTGGACCTCAAGCTCATCAAGATCCCGAAGATCGATCGGAGCCAGGCGATCTTCCTGAAAGAGCGCCTGACGTGTCACGGGATCACGTTCATCCCCGCTGACGAGCCTCTGCCGGACGACGGTTACTTCCTCTCAGGCATGTTCTTCGACGTACCGTTTCAGCAGATGGTGAATGCGCGCAGCCCGATGTCGATGCGCGAAGTCGTCCACACCTACATCCGACAGGTGTTCAACGGTCTGCCGGCGGTCTTTCCGGACAAGCCCGAGGACCAGCTCATCATCCACATCCGCTCCGGCGATATCTTCAGCACCTGGATCGATCCGAACTACCCGCAGCCGCCGTTGGCCTTCTACCGGATGGTGATTGAGCGCCTCCTGGCCGAGGATCGCATCAGGTCCGTGAGGATGGTGTTCGAGAATCGGGCCAATCCGGTGATCCCGGCGTTAGAGGCGTATGTCGAGGGCATCGGACTTCCGCTCTCGACGCAGAGCGGCACGCTTGTCGACGACGTCGCGGCGATCGCCAATGGTCGCTACCTTGTCTTCGGCTTCGGCTCCTTTGGACCCGGCGTCTGCCACCTGTCGGAGCGTGTTGATCAGGTGTTCTACTTCTCGTGCAATTGGCCGCAGGGCTTCCAGTCGATCGAGACGGTCGGCCACGTCGTCGAGGTCCGGGATGTCGGCGGCGGCTACATGAAGATCGGCGAGTGGACGAATTCCGAGGCTCAGCGCCGGCTGATGGTCGAATACCCGGCCGAGAACCTGGCCTTCGACGATCGGATCTGAGCCGGTACCCCGGCCGCTGACGGGCCGGCGCGGCCATCACCGGCCGGCCGGGCGGACGCTCAGCAGTGCTCCAGGTACCATTGGTAGGTCGTGCGCAGGCCGTCCGCCAAGTCGATCCGCGGCGTCCAGCCGAGCCCCTGCAGCTTGCTCGCGCTCATCAGCTTGCGCGGCGTCCCGTCCGGCTTCGACGGATCGGTGACGATCTCGCCCTCGAAGCCCACCACCTCCGCCACGAGCCGGGCGAGTTCGAGGATCGTCACGTCGCTCCCCGAGCCGACGTTGACGTGGGTCAGGTCGCTGTAGTGCTTCATCAGGAAGACCAGCGCGTCGGCGCAATCATCGACGTGCAGGAACTCGCGCCGGGGTAAGCCCGTCCCCCAGATCACCAACTCGCGCGCGCCGGCCCGCTTCGCCTCGTGCGCCTTGCGGATCAGCGCCGGCATGACGTGGCTGGTCTCGAGATCGAAATTGTCCTCCGGGCCGTAGAGGTTGGTCGGCATGCCCGAGATGAAGTCGCTGCCGTATTGGCGGCGGTAGGCCTCGCACAGCTTGATGCCGGTGATCTTGGCGATCGAGTACGGCTCGTTCGTCGGCTCTAGGGGCGCCGTGAGCAGGCTCTCCTCGACGATCGGCTGAGGGGCGAATTTCGGGTAGATGCAGGACGAGCCCAGAAACAGCAGCTTCTCGACGCCGACGCGATGGGCGGCCTCGATGAGGTTCGCCTCGATCATGAGGTTGTTGTAGAGGTAGTCGACCGGTCGCGTGGCGTTCGCGTGGATGCCGCCGACCTTGGCCGCGGCCAGGAACACCGCGTCGGGCCGGTGGGCCTCCATCCAGGCGCGGGCCTCGGCCTGCTCCATCAGGTTGATCCCCGGCCAGCCGGCGGTGAGCACCTCGCAGCCTTCGCTCGCCAGCCGGCGGACGATCGCCGAGCCGACCATGCCCCGGTGGCCGGCGACATAGACCCGCTTGCCGTTCAGATCGTAGATCGGTCTCGCGGCGGCGTCGCGCGCTGCGTCCGTGCCGGCTCCGCCCGAGCCCGGCCTCATCTCGCCCGCGACACCGCTGTTCGTGGTTTCCATCACCCGTCCCCGTGGCAGGATGCGTGGCCGGTCAACGCCCGCCGCCTTCCTTCATCGCTGATGTGATCGCGCTCACGGTTCCCGCGGCGCGGCCCGTGTGTCGGCGCCATTTACGGCGGCAGGATGGTCGCGCGTCCGGGCCACCCTTCGTCCACCGCGCCGTTCCGGCCTCAGGCCCCGGCGAGGTAGCGCGTGGCCTCGGCCCGCTCGGCCTTGGCCAGCGCGATCTCAGCGTCGACGTTCTCCGGCCCGACGATCGCGATCTCGGGCAGCGGGAAGATCATCCTGGTGCCGGAGAGGATGGTCTCGCGCTCCCGCTCCAGGAACTCCGCCCGGAAATGCCAGGGCAGGACCAGGTAGTAATCGGGGCGCATCGCCCGTGATTCGGCCTCGCTGAGGATCCGGATATCGGTCCCGAGCGTCATCGCCCCGACCTTGTCCTCGTTGCGATCGGCGGCGTAGGGGATCTGGCGATGGTCGAGCCCGTACCATTGCAGAAGGACGTTGCCCTTGGTGGAGGCGCCGTAGACGTGGATGGTCTTGCCCTCGGCGCGGATGCGGCCGACGAGTTCGGTCATCTCCGCCCGCAGCCGGTCGAGCCGCGCCTGGAACGCGTCGTAGGGCGTGTCGGTGTCGAGCTCCATCTCGAACTCGCGGACCTGCACGCGGCGGATGAGGTCGCGCGCCTCCTCGGTGTCGTACGCGAAGCAGGCGGCCTTGCAGCACCAGCAGCGGATGCTGCCGCCATTGACGTCGTTGAACTCGATCTTGAAGATGCGCAGCCCGGCCCGCGCCATGATGGTCTGCAGGACCGAGAGGCTGTAATACTCGAGATGCTCGTGACAGACGGTGTCGAACGAGTTCTTGATCAGCATCAAAGGCATGTACGACATCTCGAGGGCCCAGATGCCCGCGTCGGCCAACAAACCCTCTATGTGCCGAGCGAACTCGACCGGGCGCTCGAGATCGTAAAACATCGCGATCGACGTGACGACGTCGAACGCCTTGCCCTTCAGCCGCACCTCCGTCTCGGGGGAGGGGAAGACGGTGTTGATCACCTGGATTGGATGAGCCAGGCCGGACGCGATATCGGACGGGTCGACGCCCCAGAGTTCGACACCCTCGGGATAGAAGCGCAGCAGCGTCCCGTCGTTGCAGCCGATATCGAGGACGCGGGCCGGGCGTCGGCCGAGCAGATCCTGCGCCAGCCCCGCGATCCCGGCTAGGTGGTCGCGCATCGTCTGCGTGGTGCCCGAGCGGTACCAGTAGTTGGCGTAGAGGATGGCGGGCGGGATCGAGTGTGCGAGCTGAAGGAGGCCGCACGCATCCTCGTTCGCCGCGATGTCGCAGCGCACGAGCTGGGTCGGGATGCGCCGCTTCGGTGGCGCCTGAACGCCGGGCTTGACGAAGGAGCCCTGCAGATACTGCATCCCGAGGTCGATCACCGGCTTGAGTGCCGGGTTGCCACACACCCGGCAATGCGTCTTGTGTATGATGTGCATCGTTGAGCGCTCGAACGCCGCGCCGGGGCCCGGCTCGTTGGACGCGGTTGATAACCGGCGGGTGTGGGCGAAGCAACCCGAACCGAATCGCGGACGTAGTCAGTATGGTTACGCAACGTTCAATCGACAATAATTATCGGCCAACAGATAATGTATCGGCCTATCGCAATTCCTCTGCAGGCGCGTCGGACATGTCCGGCGCAGGATTTAGCCACGAACATCCGATGATCTTTGACGTTCAAGACGACGCCTGTCGCGCGAGCCAGCTGCGAGGCAACAGCTATCACAGCCAATATGCTGCGGAACGCGAGGCGGCGCTGCTCGACCTACGACATCGATTCCGCAGCGTCCGCCGCGTCCTCGTCACCTTCGCGTCGGGGCAGCGCTACGTGGAGCGTCAGAGGACATTTACCGCCGCAGCGGCTGCGACAGGCGAGTTCCACACCATCGAGAGCTGGGGCTTCGATCTCATCAAGGCCATGCCCTTCTTCGATCAGAACCGCGATATCCTCCAGCAGTCGCGAGGGCAGGGCTACTGGCTCTGGAAACCCTACCTCCTCTGGCGCGCGCTCGAGGCGTGCCAAGACGGTGACCTGATCGTCTACAACGATTGCCTGCCCGAAGACGGCAACGTGCTCGGACACTCGATCTTGCCGATGCTGGCCTGGCTGTCGGGCGGCGACCGCCGCATCGCCATCTCGCGCAAACCCGCTCCCAACCGATTATGGACCAAGCGCGACTGCTTCCACTACATGGGATGCGACGCCAGCCGGTACTGGGACGAGGAACAGGTGATAGCGACCTATCTGGGCTTTATCGCCAGCCCGGAGACGCGCAACCTCGTATCGGCGTGGCTGGAATTTTGCCGGGATGCACGGATCCTGACCGACGCTCCCAACACCTGCGGGCTGGACAACCTATCGGGCTTCCAAGAGCATCGGCATGACCAGAGTGTCTTGAGCAACTTGCTGATCCGCGACGGGTTCACGTTGCCAGCAATCCGGTTCGGGGAAAACATCTTCACCAAGCACTTCCAGGAAATGCTGAGCCTGTTCGAGACAGCACTCGTGAAAGAGCGGTTGAGCGCCCGCTGCATCTCCAATGGCAAGACGTGGCGCCAGAGCTCCGCGTCGGTCTGGTCGCCCGACCACGGCGTCATGGACAACACCGTTGAAGACCGGGACTTCTTCTTCCATACGGATGACGAGGAACGCCCCTGGTGGATCCTCGACCTCGGAACCCTCCATCATATCGAGATGATCGAGATCCTCAACCGCCCTACCCCTCGCTTCGCCTGGCGCGCCAACCGGCTGCAGCTCCATGTCGGCCGGACCGGCGACGACCTCCGTCTCGTCTACGATGCCGTGAGTGCGGAGTGGGACGCCATCACCCCATTGGTCGTGAACGTGGCGAACGAGGCGGCTCGCTTCGTCAAGGTGATGCTCGATGCCGAAGCTCCACTCCATCTCAAAGACGTGCGCGTATATGGGCACCTCGCAAATGGCAGCGAGCCCGATTAGATTTAGGACGCGCATCTCGCGCTTGAGGTTAACATGAAAACAGCACACGACCAAATAAGTGGCAGACAAACCCAGCTCACGACGGAACAAGGGAGAAGTGGTCTTCTGTCCACCACACAGAAGAGGTCGCTCGTCATTGTGGGCGCAGGCGAATTTGCCAAAATCGCCGACGAGTATTTCACAAAGGACTCAGACTATCACGTGGTAGCCTTCGCTGTCGAAAGCACTTTCAAGACGGCAGAAACGGTCAATGACAAACCATTGGTTGCGATTGAGGATCTAACGGTTCTATTTCCACCCGACAACTTCTCGGTGCACATTGCCATTACCTACACGGAATTAAACACGGTCAGGGAACGAATATTTAAAAAACTAAAATCCTTGGGATACAAATTCGCAAATTATATAAGCTCAAATGCTTTCGTGTGGGACAATGTCGAGATTGGAGAAAATGTTTTTATTTTCGAAGCCAATGTCGTCCAACCATTCTGCACCATCGGCGACTGCGTGGTTCTATGGAGCGGCAATCACATTGGGCACAGAACACAAATCAAATCCGGTGTTTACGTATCCTCGCACGTAGTAATTTCTGGGTACTGTCAGATAGGCGAAAGATGTTTTATTGGAGTAAATACGGCGTTTGCCGACCATGTAACTATCGCTGAAGACAATTTTGTAGCGATGGCATCTGTAGTGACAACAAACATGTTGGATCCTGATCGGGTCATCAAAGGATCACCCGCTACTGCAACAAAAATTTCCGCCAAAAGGCTGATGAAAGCACGGCCCTGAATGGCAGAAAAGCGTGTCTGGGGCGTCTACACGTGATTTGTTTATACGCTTGAGTCAGCCTCAGTTGGTGTCAGAAAGAGCAAAGAAAATAACCATAAACACCGTCGCCATTAGGCACGGCACCCTGCTTAGTGGTGAAATCCAGCCAAATTGTTGAGTGCGGTCTAGCGCCTGATGCAAGAACGCCATGTGCGCCCGAGTGGACCTCGACGAACCGCAGTGTCACGAGATAAGCGAGACCATAGCATGCGGCTTAAGAAAGGACCCATCTTCACGCCTGACGGGAGCTGCAAATGGGCAGATAAAAGATTTGGGGTACTAACGCCTCAACCATACCAGAGAAGAAACGGAGTTATACAACTATTTGGCGGCGTTCGTGCCGCACTTGGATTAAGTCGCTTAGATTATGATGACGTAGATCCGTCGAATCCTTCGCGTATAATTTCCGTCAGCAAAACGCCTGTCCTTGATACAGGGCGCCCGGCACGTTTGATGACAATGGCGTAATATTTCGGTGATGTAGTCCGCATCAGTCCTGAAGAAAATTCGCATGTAATATGTCGGATTTCAGATACCCAACCAAGCCAAATTTCTCGCTTTCAGCGGTCTTGCCGTCTCTCATGATAAAGACGAGACTTTTTATCGCGTTTCAGAGACTCCCAAAATGGATCGCCATTCCGATGGAGCATTCATCCGGGCAACACATACGGTAATGCGGCATGGTGATAAATACAAGATTTGGTATGCGGCCGGCGACGGCTGGGAGACGATCGGAGGGATACAATATTCTCGTTATCATATAAGATCGGCTGAAAACGACGACGGCATCAGTACGCGTCCGCAGCAAGGAGCAATCTGCTTAATGCCGTCCGAGAACGAGTACAGAATCGGACGTCCGAAAGTGAGAAAAAATAGACGGATCGTTCGAACTGCGATTATCATTTGATACTCTGGAGAAACGTTACGGTTCAGGAATTGCAGACTCAGACGACGGTTTCAGCTAGAACCGCGTCAACGATGAGAGCCTCATTGCCGCCGAATCTGAGAAGTAGGATGATGAAGTAGTGTGTTACCTAGTTGAGGTTGAGATCGACGATCGGACTTACTGTTTTACGGTGGGAACGGCACCGGGGCATCTGGATTTGGCTACGCAGTCTGGAGCGGTCATCTAAAATGAGCGACGAGATTAAATTGGTTCGGTATAATGAGTCCTTTCAAGCTGCTTGGGATGGCTTCGTCGCGAGCAGTAAAAATGGTACTTTCCTTTTTGAGCGTGCGTATATGGACTACCATAAAGACAGATTTACAGATTGTTCGCTACTGGCCTTCCGATATGGGACGAAAAAACCTATCGCAATTCTACCTGCCAACTGCCAACAGACCTCGGATGGGCTGTCCTTGGTAAGTCACGCGGGACTTACTTATGGAGGCTGGGTTTCAGCTAATGACATGACACTTTCAACAATGTTAGAAATTTTCGAAAATATGATTGGCTGGCTTTCGTCAAATAAATTTGGATCGCTCATTTACAAAGTTGTACCAAGGACATTCCATCGAAACTTTGCGGATGAGGACTTATATTGCCTATTCCGCTGTGGCGCCGAGCTATTTCGTGTAGATGCTTCTTCAGTTGTTGATATGCAAACCAAACCCCGCTGGAGCAAAGGTCGCCTACACAACCTACAGAAAGCAAGATCCGCAGGTATTAAAGTCTTCGAATCGACTGATTTCGGCGAATTTTACCAAATGCTTTCCACGGCTTTGGTCAAACATGACGCTAATCCGGTACATACGGCAGAAGAACTCGCACAACTCCATGCAAATTTTCCAGATCGTATACGGCTGTTTGTAGCTCGTCAGCAGAACGACAGCGAGGCCATTTCTGGAATTTTGATTTATGACTTCGGGCAATGCGTTCATACACAATACATGGCCAGCAACCATCGTGGTCGCGCAAACGGCGGCCTAGATTTAATTTTATACCACCTAATTTCAGTGGTTTTCGCAGACCGGAGATTTCTTAGCTTTGGAATTTCTACAGAAGATGCGGGAAGAAGGCTCAACATCGGTTTGTTACGTCAAAAGGAAATGTTTGGCGCTCGGACGGTCGCCCATCAGTTTTATCGGATCTCGGTTCCTTAATTTCTCACTGGAAACTCAAAATGCGCCCTAAAATCTCCGTCTGTATTCCGTCATTCAGTCACGGGAAATACATTGGCAGATGCATAGAGAGCGTGCTGCAACAGACCATACAAGACTTTGAGCTTGTCATTTCTGACGACAACTCGCAAGATGAGACAGTCCAGATTATCGAAAGCTATGCGGACGATCGCATTCGGATCATAAAAAATACTATCAACGCCGGCCCCAATGAAAATACTAACCGTTGCCTGCGAGCGGCATGCGGCGAATATGTCGCACTTTTGGCATCGGACGATGTGATGCTTCCACGCAGACTGGCGGCTCAATTATCAGTACTCGAAAAAAAACCGGAACTAGGAGCTGTTTTTTCGCTTATCGAAGTTATCGACGATACTGACGCGGTACTGTCTGATACGATCTATGAGGAGATTTTCACGCATGAAAATCGTCCGCGACTTTCTTGGCTCCGTCACTTTTTTCTATATGGCAACTGTCTTGCCGGTATCACACCTATGATTCGAAGGCGAGTTATAGATGAAATTGGCCTATATCATCCACTTTTGGTACAGTTAGCTGATTTTGATTATTGGATTAGGATTTGCACCAGATGGGAAATAGAGGTGCTTCCAGAGAAGCTTTGCCGATACCGTATCCATCAAGCTGGTACAAACACCAGTGCAGATACGGTCGACAGCCGCGTGCGACTTAGATGGGAATCCGCGTATGTTTTCCGGCACTACGAATGCTTGGCCGCAGCCGATCTGCGCATCATTTTCCCAGAAGTGAATACTCTTCCGACTGACGCTCCGAACTATCTATTGCTCCTCGAGGCATGTATTAAGTCCCCCAATATTTGGGCGAAGATGTATGGCTTGACTATTTTTGTGCAAAGATTCCCTCAGCCCGAAGCAGCTCAACACTTCCATCACGCTGGATATAACTGGCGAACATTTGCTAATATGCTATCTGACGCCGACCCATTCGGTATGCGCGAGGCTGAAAATCTTCTGGAAAAATTGAACCGTGCGGAGCGTGTTATAGACTCGAATTCTTCTGAGCAGTTTCCTTCGGATAATCATTATGATGTTGGCCTACCCCTCCCCCGGAGAGGTTGGTCTGCCCTTTTTTCTTTCAGCAGCAAGACAAAATCATGAGGCTTCGCTTTGATTATGAATTTCACATCAAAGTTTCGTTGAACTGTAACCTTTCGGCTGGGACCACGTCCGCTGTGAGCGCGGCGTGCTAATCTGCTCTGATGTTAGTGGACCAGGAGTGTGGGTACGACCAGCCTACAGCATGATCGACCGCATGCTCAGCAACCCGGCCTATGCACACCCACTCTCCAAGCGGTCGCCTGAGAACGCTCCGACTCTGGCGCATCAGTCGGGCCGCGTGAACAGGGTCCGGAACAGCGCTTCGGATTGGCGCAATCCTTCATCGGTCAGCACCACCGACTTGGCGCGTCCGACCGGATCGGCGATGAGCCCCTTGGCGTGGAGACGGCCAAGCACGGCCCTGTCAAAGCCCTTCCAGGCCCGACGCCCGTCGTGGAGCATCGTAACCGATCGGCTGGCACCACGCCCGGTCTGAGCGCGACGTGCTAATCTGCTGGGATGTCGGTCGGCGAGGATCGCATCGACGAGGCGGTACTCGCCCTTCTGTGGCTGACGCTCCACGACGAGCGTCGGGCCTGGAAGGGCTGTAAGCATGCGGCCTGGGCCGCAGGCGTTCCGGTCGCGGTAGATTGGCTGCGTTAGGCGGCGTCGAAGAAGAGCTGAGTGGCGGCAGGTTGCAGGCAGTTCCACGGCAGCAAGGCATCGAGGTCGCGGGCGGGGTGTTCGTTGATGCGCGCGAGCACATCGGCCAGCCACGCTTGCGGGTCGACGCCGTTGAGGCGCGCGGTCTGGATCAGCGGTAAGCGCTCGTTGGCAGGCGCCTTGCGGGATTAGATCCTGGACCTGGATACAGTGCTGTCGCGAAGGCCTGTATCCGCCCTATGTCTGGACCTACGATCTTACCCCATATCGTCTTGGCCGGCACGCGTCGCTCGTGGACGCGTGAGGAAAAGCGAGCGATCCTCGACGAGGCGCAGAGCACTACCGCGTCGATCTCGTCTGTGGCACGCCGCCATGGCCTGACGCCATCGCTCCTCTTTCGCTGGCGACGCGAGGCCTGGGATGAGGAGCGGGCGGCGGCCCGGCCGGTTCCGCCTCCCTTCGTTCCGCTCGCACTGCCGGCACCGGTGGGGCTGCCGACGCGTGACCAAGGGGCGCCGGGTGGCGCCATCGAGGTGGAACTGGCCGACGGCCGTCGGCTGCGTGCCGAGGCCGGTGCCGATCCGGCCTTGGTGCGGGATCTCCTCGCGGCGCTGCTGGATCGATGATCCCCGTTCCTTCGGGCTTACGCGTGTGGCTGGCCACCGGCCACACGGACATGAGGAAGGGCTTCGATGGGCTCGCCGCGCTGGTGCAGGATCACCTCCACCAGGATCCGTTCTCCGGTCAGGCCTTCGTCTTCCGCGGCCGTGCGGGGCGGCTGATCAAGGTCCTGTGGTGGGACGGCCAGGGGCTGTGCCTGTTCTCGAAGCGGCTGGAGAAGGGGCGCTTCGTCTGGCCGGGGACGGCAGGGGCCGCGGCGGCGCTCTCACCGGCTCAGCTCGCGATGCTGCTGGAGGGGATCGACTGGCGGGCGCCCGAGCGCACGGACCGGCCGCGCATCGCGGGCTGAGGGCGGCCGCGCCCGAAGGGGCTGGCGGAGCTGTCGTGTACAAGCTAAGCTATTGACATGGCTCTCGATCCTGCCTCGCTGCCGGATGACGTGGATGCGCTCAAACGCATGATCGTCGGCATGGCGAGGGACGCCGTTCATGCCAACACGCTGATCGAGAAGCTCCGCGGCGAACTCGCAAGGTTGAAGCGGGTGCAGTTCGGCGTCTCGTCCGAGAAGCTGCAAGCCCGCGTCGACCAGCTCGAACTCGCCATCGAGGCCCTGGAGGTCGACGAGGCCGAGCGCCTCGCGGCGGCTCCGGTCGTCGCCGAAGCGGTCGAGGCGGCAAGCCGAGGGCCGGGGCGCCGCCCCCTGCCGGATCATCTGCCGCGCGAGACCGTCGCTCATCCCGGCCCCTGCGCCTGCCCGGCCTGCGGCGGTCGCCTGCGCCGCATCGGCGAGGACGTGACGGAGAGCCTCGACTACGCGCCCGGCCGCTTCAAGGTCGTGCGCCACGTGCGCGAGGCCTTCTCCTGCCGCGCCTGCGAGACCGTCGTGCAGGCCCCCGCGCCCTACCACGCCATCGCCCGCGGCCGTGCCGGCCCCGGGCTGCTCGCGCATATCGCCGTGGCGAAGTTCGACGATCACCTGCCCCTGTATCGTCAGGCCGAGATCAATGCTCGTGACGGCGTCACGTTGCAGACCTCGACCCTGTCCGGCTGGATGGGCGCCACGGCCGCCGCGCTGGTCCCGCTGGTCGATCTCCTGCGCACGGAGGTGATCGCCGGGTCGGACGTCCTGAACGGTGACGATACGACGATACCGATCCTGGCGCCCGGGGCGGGGAAGACGAGAACTGGCCGGCTCTGGGCGTATGTGCGCGACGAGCGCCCCCACGGTGGGGTGCGTCCGCCGGCTTCCGTGTTCTTCGCCTCACCGGATCGGAAGGGCGAGCGCCCGCTCACGCATCTGGCGGCGTTCTCCGGCGTGCTTCAGACGGATGGGTATGCCGGCTTCAACGGGCTCTACGAGGCCCGTCGCCCGGGCGGCGCGCTGATTGAGGCCGCCTGCTGGGCGCACACCCGGCGCAAGTTCTTCGATGTTCATGCCAGGATCGGCTCGGCGGTCGCCTTCGAGGCGCTGGAACGGATCGGGGCGATCTATGAGGTCGAGCGCTCCGTTAGCGGCAAGCCACCCGACGAGCGTTTGCGGCAGCGCCAAGCCCGATCCCAACCGCTCGCAGCAGCCCTGAAGGCCTGGGCGGAGATGATCCTGCTGCAGCTCTCCGGCGGCTCCGATCTCGCCAAGGCGTTCCGCTACATGCTGGTGCGCTGGACGGCGCTG
>NZ_JAKSYM010000279.1 GCF_022829545.1 Methylobacterium sp. J-030
CCACGCGGCAATCGACTTCTTCCGCGAGCATGATGTGGCGTTCGAGCTGAAGGCTCAACTCTGGGCCGACGCCGAGAGGCAACCTATCGAGGACGCGTCGGTCGATTGGCCGATCTCGGTAAGCCCCTACCGGACCGTGGCCGCCCGAAAAACTCGCGCTCAGTGCGGACCAGTTTGGTGGGTCAGGGTCACAAAACGCGCCGCCGATCAACGAGACCGGCGGCAGCATTGATCCCGAACGGATCGCGGGGCTAGCGCTGGCGGCCGCGGTAGTCCTGGCCGAAGTGGTCCGTTGGTGATGAGTCTCTGGTAGTTGCTCGACTGACAGCGGAGCTAGGTTAGCGGTTTGCGTTTGTCGCCATACCTTGCCCACCATGGGAGACCCAAAAATTTCACGCGATGAGCAGCTGGGGTAAGCGCTGGGGTTCGAACCATACGCTCAACAAAAAATATGTTTTTATCAGTAAGTTACAGGTTTTGTTGGTCGGACCCCCTCTCCGCCAGTTCATCAAGCTAAATCGTTGTGCAGTATGCTTTTTCGGTGATGGACTGCTAGCGCAGCCCACGTTTCAGCCCACATTTTGAAGCGGCTTGCACCGGTTAATACCGGACGATGTTGGACAACACGGCCTCGCGTGCGAAAGGCAAGTGACTCAAGGCACGCGAAGCCGCGCATGTAGCGGGCAGGCCACCTGTTAAGCCTCAGTTAGTTATGGAAGCGGTCCGGTGCGGCCTGCCCATTCTGGGGGCTGCTGATCCTGGCTGACGCGCAGGCGGCGCCATTACAGTCCGGTAAACGCGGCTTCATACGAGGTGTCTGCCGCAATCGGCAGCGCTGCCCGAGCTTCGGCCCAGAACCGGTCGGCCAGCGCCGCGTCGGCGTCCCAAGCCGCACGCCACCACGTCAGGACCGGCTCGCGCGCCCGAGCCAGCGCAGCCGCCGATGGGAGGCGGTCGCGCTTCTCGTGCTGGTTGACCCTGCGCAAGGCCGGAAACAGGTTCCATAGATCACCGCACGGCCATGCCGACCATGGCAGCCCATGGTCAATGTCGAGCGTGTCGAGCCGCAGCGGCGTATTGGACCATACGCAGAATGGCGGCGTGCCAGCCTCTGCGAGCCTTGCCGCGACGAAGCGTGCCAGAGCGGTATCGCGCGCCGACTCCTGCCAGACGAGGTGCGCCGCGACGTCCCCTGGGGGGCTTGCCCGGCCCATACGCACGGCATAGCCCCGAATCAGCCGCGCCAACTCCGCGACGAGCACGGGCTCGATCCAGGCGCCGAGCCGCAACAAAGTGCGCCACAGCGGCTCTGGCACCGACAGGTAGTCCCAGGCCGACAGGACATCCGGCGTGAGCATCACTGCGCCGGACACGCGCACCGGTCGGCCTGCCCTCTCGAAGACAGGCACACCCGCCGGGATGTAAGTCGTGTAGCGAGCAGGCATAGCGAGAACGATCCGACGCGCTTCACCGAAGGGGGGGCAATCAGTGCCTCGGCCCGGTAACGCTGGCGCGCAGCCACGCCCGCCGCACGATATCACTTCCGCTCGGCCCTTAGCTGCCGTTCTCCAAATTGCGATGGTAGCACCATGCACTCGCTAACCTGATGTAATATACCCCTCACAAACGCCAGCCAGCGAGTCGGAGCAGGCCAGTGACATCCCCGCCAACCAGCCAGTTCGATTACGACGAAGTAGAAATTGAGGAAAAAGGCCGTGAGACCACATTAACGAAACCCTGGGACCCGAAACATATCAGGATCACTACCAAAAATTTTACAATCCGAGAGGTTTACTCACAAATCACCGAAGCAGAGCTCGATTTAGCACCAGATTTTCAGCGTAGTTATGTTTGGAAAAGAAGGCAACAGGATAGATTGATCGAGTCAATCATGCTTGGAATTCCATTGCCAGCATTTTACTTCAACCAGGACAGCAGCGGAAGCCACCAAGTAATTGACGGCGTTCAAAGACTTACAACCATCAATTTGTTCATGTCAGGAGAGCTTATATTAGAACGTGATAATCTGGAATACCTATCTCCCTTAGCGGGTCTGGACTACAGCGGTCTTGACGCGACAACAAGGAGGCGCTTTGCCGCGACGCAGATCGTCGTTCACATAATTGAACCGCAAACGCCTGACGAAGTGAAATATGACATATTCAATCGTGTTAATACTGGCGGCAGTCCTCTCACCGCGCAAGAAATCAGACATTGCATGAGTAAACAGCTGTCGCGTGATTTTCTGAAGTCACTTTCTGAAAACGATAAATTTGACCGCGCGACTGATTACGCTTTCTGGAAAAAAGACTCAAGCGGCAATGCGATACGTGATAACCAGCGAATGGCAAATAGAGAGATGGCGCTTCGCTTCTGCGCCTTCTGCGACATATCATATGGAGAATACTCGTCATTTGCTAGCTTGGATGCCTTTTTGCTGGAATTTACTAGGCTTCTGGATAATCGTCCAACAGTCAAACGGCGCGCATTAGATTTAGCTAAGCTAAAGTCAAAATTCGAACGCGCAATGACAAACTGTCGAGATATACTGGGAAATAGCGCGTTCCGCCGGTGGAATCCCAATACCGAGCGACGGGGCCCGATCAATCGAGCTATCTTTGAGTCCCATGCCATCGCTCTTTCCAAATATCATTATCATCAGCTAAAGCCGTATAAGGACGAGATAGCAGAAGCATTCAAGCAAATGTTCGACGACAGGCTTTATGTAAGTTCAGTTACATCGGGGACCGGTGATGTTAGAGCAGTAGAGAGGCGTCTTGAGATGCCCAAGAAGATACTCCAGGATATTGTCGGATGATCAAAGCAGCAAGTTTCCAGGGGTTCAAGAGACTCAATAAAAATAATTTTTCTTTTACGCCGCTGACCATATTGTCTGGGATGAATGGCGCGGGAAAAACTTCTCTGTTGCATGGCTTGTTGCTTGCGAACGAAAGTTGGAGGCGCGCGGATTCACTCGTCGAATTGAACGGCCCTTTCGGCTTATCGCTCGGAAATTTCAAAGACCTGCTCAACCACGCGTCTGACGAGAGATTTCTTATCCGCCTTACTGATGGGGACGGTCGGGTCTTGGATTGGAATTTCGAGGGTGCTGAGACTGATTTATTCGCAAAGGCAACTAGAAACAGGGGTTATAATAGGAAAGCTCAGGTTTTTTCGGAAGAACCTCGCTCTTTTCAGTACATTTGCGCCGAACGGCAAGGGCCAAGACTGTCACAGGCTGCCTCTGCGCTGCCACCTCACATGCTTGAGGTGGGCCATGCTGGAGAATACTGCGCACAGATGATCTATACCTTGGGCAATAGCCCCATCGATGAATTGCGGATCCTCAAAAACGGTGACAATAATCCTCCATTGCTTAAACCGCAGACCGAATTCTGGCTGTCACGCGTCACAAGGCCTCTACAGATAGATACTGAAAATTATCCGGCCGCAAATCAGTTTGCCCTGAAGTTTAGAACCGAAGAAGATTGGGTCAAAGCTCCCAACACCGGATTCGGCATTACTTTCGCATTACCGGTAATCTTGGCCGCGCTTAGCGCTGCTAACAATGGCACCCTCCTTGTGGAAAATCCTGAAGCACATCTGCATCCCTCAGGACAATCGCAGATAGGGCTTTTTTTAGCCTTGATGGCGAATGCAGGCCTTCATATAATTGTTGAAACTCATTCTGATCACGTCATAAATGGCGTAAGACGAGCCATCGGCGATTTTAAATACGTCAAGAGCTCCGATGTCTGCGTCTATCATTTTGATACGAAATTAGGAATCGATCCAGTCAAACTTCAGTTTACTTCAACGGGGAGTATGTCCGGATGGCCGCCGGGATTTTTTGACCAATATCAGATCGACATCGAAGCACTCAGTCGTGCACGCCGAGCGAGCTGAATTATGAAGTATATAATAGACGAAACGTCCTGGAACTTTGATGGGCTGCCCATCCTTGAATTAAACAGGCGCCTTGAAGAAATTCTGGATGTTATCGTTGCCTTTAATTCGATGAGTGACAATGTTTTCAATTCAAGCAACCTCTACTCGCGCTGTGTCAAAATTCAAGAAACAATCTACGATTTGTTCAATGTGGAAAAGCCGATCCATATCGAACCAGAGGTGCGTCAAAGATTCAACGCCGCCGTCTCACGGCTCAAACATATCGAGGATGAGCTAGGTTGGACGAAAAATGATGATGATTTCTTCATTGATGGAGGCAACGTTGGACCTGCGCCTTCTCTTTCGCATGCCCTGTCTACTGCAAATGCCGGCTTTGAGGATAATTTCGGCTGCTTGTGTCAGAGCAATCGGCGGCCTAGAGGGCGCGTGAATGTGGCCCATTTGGATCGCGTGGGGGAGCTGTATTTTATTTGCAGCCAAAGCGACGCAAGCCTTTATTACAGGTGGCTTGCATTGAAAAAATCTCAAAAAATTGCAGATCTCGAAAAACTTTGCCCATATGCGTTCCCCGATCTGGACTTTGTTGATAATGTACTGTCTGGTATAAAGACTATGAGTAAAGATTTTCGCGAAATATGTCCCGATATTGTTCGACATCTATCTGTATTGAACGACCATGGAGCGCATATATTCAGAGGAGATTGGCAGAAGGCACCACAGGAATTTGGAAGCCGTGGAATTGATATATCCGACGAGAATGGAAATACCAAACGAAATCGTGCAGCCAAGCAGGCTCGCGAGAGGACATTCGGCGGAGTAAAGTACTCGTTTTGGTGGCATACAAAAATTGAGGCACATACTGATCGAATTCATATTTGCCAAGATAGGATTTCAGAAGGTGGCAAAATCATCATTGGAGTAATGTGCGCTCATTTGCCGACTTAGACAAACTATTTAATTCTTGTTTATGCAACTTTAGGGCATACCCCATTGGGACGTCACTCCGCGTTGCCGGTGGGCGTCACAATGGGGTTGACGGGACTATTGAGCGCTACGCTACTCACCTCGGGCCTAATACTCTGAGGTGACAATTCATGGCCCGCATCGGCTACGCCCGCGTCAGCACCCTGGACCAAGATCTTGAAACTCAACTCGCGCGGCTCAAGACCGAGGGCTGCGGTATCGTTCGCGTCGAGAAGGTTTCGGGCGGCCCTCCCCCCGTGAAGGCTGGGCTGAACCCGCCACTGTCATCGAGTTCCTGCGCCCCCGCGGAGAGCTCGTCGTCCCCGCCTCGACCGGCTCGGCCGCGACACCCCCGACGTGCTCAACCTAATCCATGACATCGAACAGCGCGGGGCATGCGTGACCGTCCTCAACCTACATGTTTTGACACGATCTGTGCATACCGTGCGGTTTCATCAGTCAGTGCTGGATGCTGATGTATAGATCCTTGCCGTCGTCAGTGCGCTCGACGCTGTAGCGCAGATCCACCGATCGATTGTTGTTGCCGAACATCAATTTCATCATCTGCGTCGCGGTCTCGTCACGTGACGGTTTTTCCATTGCGGCCTTCATTTCGCTGTTGAGTTCAAGCGCTATCGCCAAGTCCGCCCGACAGGAGACGTGTCGCTCATCCGAGGCGACGGTGCGGATCGCCCGTAGGTCGAACCGGGTGGCAGGAAGGTCGTACATCGCAGACAGGTCGTAGTTCTGAGACAGGCGCTGCAACATCAGCTCCTTGACCTTTGCGCCCACCTGATCGTCCGAACAACTCGGGGTCTGCGCCGTACAAGCGGCCGGCAACAGGGTTGTGCCCATCAGGATCATCCAATGCAGGCGACGGCGCACGGTGGATGTAGTGGGTAATTCGATCATGTGCGTCCTGTCCTACCGTCCGGACTCATAACCAGTAGCTGACGGTGGCAGCGATGCAGACGGCAGCGAGATAGTTCGTGGCCGAGCGGTCGTAGCGGGTGGCGATGCGGCGAAAGTCCTTGAGCCGGCCGAACATGCGCTCGATGGCATTG
>NZ_JAKSYM010000186.1 GCF_022829545.1 Methylobacterium sp. J-030
AGGCCAAGACGCCCGCCGAGTCGAAGGGCGAGTGGGACCTCTACAAGGTGCTGGAGACGATCCCGGCCGAGCAGGCGTTCCGCCCGATGAGCGAGGGCGGCTGCCCGATGGTGGCCGGCATGACGGCGAAGTAGGGCTTTCTCAAAGCGCGTGCCGCGTGCTCTCCCTCCCCCCTCTGCGGGGGAGGGTGGCCCTCGCGTCAGCGAGGGCCGGGAGAGGGGAACCCGGGTTCAGGACAGAACACGGCCCTCACACAGCACAGAGCTACGTTCTGCACCGTCGCTCCCCTCTCCCGACCCGCTTCGCGGGCCACCCTCCCCCGCAGAGGGGGGAGGGAGAGCAGCGGAGCCGTTCGTGTCCGTTCCGAAGGCGATGTGCGGACACCGTAGCTCGCGAGGGGAGAAGGAAGGCGCCAGGTGAGGCCTCACTGGGCTCCCGCGATCCGATCCAGCGCCGCCAGCGCCTCCTCCGGCAGGCGAAGCTCCGCCGCCGCGAGGTTCTCGCGCAGGTGGCCGAGGGAGGACGTCCCCGGGATCAGCAGGATGTTGGGCGACCGGCGCAGCAGCCACGCGAGCGCCACCTGCATCGGCGTCGCGCCGAGCCTGGATGCCACCGCCGACAGGGTGTCCGACTGGAGCGGGCTGAACCCGCCGAGCGGGAAGAACGGCACGTAGGCCGTGCCGGACGCGGCGAGGTCGTCGATCAAGGCGTCGTCGCCCCGGTGGGCGAGGTTGTACTGGTTCTGCACGCAGACGATCTCGGCGATCCGGCGCCCCTCGGCGACCTGCCGGGGCGTGGCGTTGCTCAGGCCGATCCGGCGGATCAGGCCCTGGCGCTGGAGATCCGCCAGCACCGTGAGCGGCGCCTCGATCGGGCCCTCGGCGGGGCCGTGGACGTCGAACATCAGGCGCAGGTTGACCACATCGAGGGCGTCCACGCCGAGGTTGCGCAGGTTGTCGTGGACCGCCTGGGTGAGCTCGGCGGCCGAGAAGGCCGGGTTCCACGAGGCGTCGGCCCCGCGCCGGGCGCCGACCTTGGTGACGATCACGAGCTCGTCCGCATAGGGGTGGAGCGCTTCGCGGATGATCCGGTTGGTGACGTGCGGCCCGTAGAAGTCGCTGGTGTCGATGTGGTCGACGCCCTGCGCCACGGCCTCCCGCAGCACCGCCACCGCGGCGGTACGGTCCCTGGGTGGGCCGAAGACGCCGGGTCCGGCGAGCTGCATGGCCCCGTAGCCGAGCCGCTTCACGGTCCGGTCGCCGAGCTGGAACGTCCCGGCCTGCGCGATATCCGTCATGGCTGATCTCCTGTTGGCGCACCGGATGTAGACGGCGCCGATTGCGCCGATAAGCCGTGACGATCGGCACGGGCCGTGCGAGATCCCGAACAATGACCGCCGACCTCGCAGACCTCACCGCCTTCGTGACCGTGGCGCGGGCCGGCGGGTTCCGCGAGGGCGCCCGCGCGAGCGGCGGCAGCGCGTCGGGCCTCAGCGAGGCGGTGCGCCGGCTGGAGGCGGGGCTCGGCGTGCGCCTGCTGAACCGGACCACCCGCAGCGTCGCCCCCACGGAGGCCGGCGCGCGGCTGCTCGAACGGCTGGGGCCGGCCCTCGCGGAGGTGGACTCCGCCCTCGACGTGGTGAACGGGTTCCGCGATCGGCCGGCGGGGACGCTGCGGCTGAACGTGCCCCTCAGCGCGGCCCGGCTGGTCCTGCCCGCGCTCGTGCCGCCCTTCCTGGCGGCCTATCCCGAGATCCGCCTGGAGATCGTCGCCGAGGACGGGTTCGTCGACGTGCTGGCGGCGGGCTGCGACGCCGGCATCCGCTACGACGAGCGGCTGGAGCAGGACATGATCGCGGTGCCGATCGGGCCGCGGCGGCAGCGTTTCGCCACCGCGGCGGCACCGGCCTATCTCGACCGGCGCGGGCGGCCGGCCCATCCGCGCGATCTCCTCGCCCATGCCTGCCTGCTCGGCCGCTTCCCCAGCGGCGCCCTGACGGCGCCCTGGGAGTTCGAGCGCGACGGCACGGTCGTCCGGGTGGACCCGACCGGCCCGCTGATCGTGCGGGTCGGCGCCAGCGACCTCGCCGTGGCGGCGGCGGTCGCCGGCACCGGGATCATCCACCTGTTCGAGGACTGGCTGCGGCCCCTCCTCGACAGCGGCGCCCTGGAGCCGGTGCTGGAGCCCTGGTGGCAGACGTTTTCAGGCCCGTTCCTCTACTATCCGGGCCGGCGGCACCTGCCGGCGCCCCTGCGCGCCTTCGTGGATTTCGTCGGCGCGCAGGATTCGCTCGCTCCTCCGGTCAGAACCGGAGGGTGAAATTCCCCTTCACGGCCTGATCCTGCGCCTTGCTCCCGGTCTGGCCGGTATAGGCCACGCCGAGCGTCGCGTTCGGCGCCACCGCCAGGTCGAGCCCGACCTGCGCCACCAGCGCGTCCCGGTCGATCGGAACGCCCGCGCTCAGGAAGGCCGGGCCCGTGCCGAAGGACAGCAAAGCCGCCGGCGCCACGTCCCCGAACGCCCGCCGGTAGCCCACCAGACCCCGCAGCATCACGGGAAGCCCGAGCCCCAGATCCAGGCTCGTCTGTGCCCGAACCCCCGCGGTCACCGCGCCGAGGTCGTAGTCCCGGGCATAGCTCGTGAGCGCGGCCGCGCCCCCGGTCTCCGCGAAGGCCTCACGCCGGATCCCGACATAGGCCCCGCCCACGAACGGCTCGACGTAGCTCGCCACCGGCTGCACCGCCGCGGCCGCCCCGTCCCTCGACACCAGGGCCGCCACCGCGGGCGTGCCCAGCGGGATCTTCCAGCCGATCTCGCC
>NZ_JAKSYM010000282.1 GCF_022829545.1 Methylobacterium sp. J-030
CCTCCGCACGTCCCTCAAGAACCTGATCCACCGCGACCCGGGCGCCGCCCTGCGCGAGCGCGCCGACGGCCTACGCGGCAGCCTGAGCCGCCGAACCGCCCTCGCCGGCGCAGTTGCCGTCGCCGTGCCCCTGCCGGTGACCGCCGGCCCGCAGCAGCCCAGCGCGGCGGGGGCGGCCTTTCTCGCCCTTGTCCCGCCAGCCTTTGCCGCCCTGCCCCGCCTCATCCCCGCCCAAACCGAGATGACCCGCCTCGACATCGAGGCCGAAGCCGTAGACAGCGGCTACCCCGGACCGCACGAAGAAGGCCGCCACAGGGCCTGGGCGGATCAAGTCTCGCAACGCCGCCAGACCAACGGTTTCGGCTCCGCCTGGGAGGCCGCCAACGCTATCGAC
>NZ_JAKSYM010000313.1 GCF_022829545.1 Methylobacterium sp. J-030
CTGTCCGGGGTCGTGGAATGGACGGGCAGGCACCCAAGCTGAGGTGCGGGCTTCAAAGCCCCAGGATGAGCCGGGGTCCTGCCCGTCGCCGCAGATCCAACCTTACCAGATCGGACAACAGAGGACTTACAAGGATGAGGGCGTTCGATGGGCGGGCCGACGTGCGGCTTGGCAGTCACATGTCGTCCACGGTGTGCAACGCGATCGGCACGGCTCTAACGGGATCTCCGTCATTCCTTCACGGCACCCGTGAGCGCGGAGACGTAATACTCCACGAAGAACGAGTAGAGGATCACCAGCGGCAGCGAGCCGAGCAGCGCGCCGGCCATCAGCGAGCCCCACTTGTAGACGTCGCCGTCCACGAACTCGCTCACCACCGCGATGGGCACCGTCTTGTTCTGCGTCGAGGACAGGAAGGTCAGCGCGTAGATGAACTCGTTCCAGCACAACGTCAGGGAGAAGATCCCGGCGGAGATCAAGCCCGGGAAGGCCAGCGGCAGAACGATCTTGGTGAGGATCTGCCAACGGCTCGCGCCGTCCATCAGCGCGCATTCCTCCAGCTCGTAGGGGATGGTCTTGAAGTAGCCCATCAGGAGCCAGGTCGAGAATGGGATCAGGATGGTCGGATAGGCCAGGATCAGGGCGATCGGTGAGTCGAACAGCCCGTAGGCCTGCACGATCGTTGCGAGCGGGATGAACAGGATCGAGGGCGGCACGAGATAGGCCAGGAAGATCGCCGCTCCGACCCAGCTCGCACCCCGGTAGCGGACCCGGACGCAGGCATAGGCGGCGAGCACGCTCGCGAACAGCGACAGCACGGTGGCCGCCACCGACACGTACATCGTGTTCCAGAGCCAGCGGGGATACTGCGTCTCGAACAGCAGCTTGTGGATATGCTTGAACGTCGGCTGCACAACCCAAAACGGGTTGTAGTGCTCCATGTCGATCAGCTGCTCGTCCGGTTTGATGGCGGTGAGCGCCATCCAGTAGAACGGGAACAGCAGCACCACGAGGATGAGCGCGAGCGGCAGGTAGGTGGTCACGAGCCGCCGGGGCAGGCGCTCCAGGTAGGCCATGCCCTCGGAATTGTCGGTGAGGCCGGGGGGCTGCACCGCCATCACGGGCGTGCGCAGCGGGTCGGCCTGGGCGGGCGGTGCGGGGGCGCTCATCGGTCGGATTCCCCGGCCTGCCAGGCCCGGCGCTGCAGGCCGAACCACGAGATGCCGATGGCTGCGAGCAGGAACGGCACCATGGCGGTGGCGATGGCCGCCCCCTCCCCCAGCGTCCCCGAGAGGATGCCGCGCTGGTACGACAGGGTCGCCATCAGGTGGGTGGAATTGACGGGGCCGCCGCGAGTCATCGCCCAGATCAACTGGAAGTCCGTGAAGGTGAACAGCACCGAGAAGGTCATCACCACCGCGATGATCGGCGTCAGCAGCGGCAGGGTGATCCGCCAGAAGATCTGCCAGTTCGAGGCGCCGTCGAGCGTCGCGGCCTCGTACAGCGAGGGCGAGACCGTCTGCAGGCCGGCGAGCAGCGTGATCGCGATGAACGGCACGCCGCGCCAGATATTCGCGAAGATCACGCAGGCCCGCGCCAGATTCGGCTCGCCCAGGAAGTCGATGTTGCCGTCGATGATCCCGAGATGCCGCAGCGACCACGAGATGATCGAGAACTGGCTGTCGAAGATCCACCAGAACGCGATGGCCGACAGCACGGTCGGCACCACGAAGGGGATCAGCACGATCGAGCGGATGATCGCCTTGAACGGCATGTTCTTGTTGAGCAGGAGGGCGAGATACAGGCCCACCGCGAACTTCACCACCGAGGCGACCGCCGTGTACAGGCAGGTGTTGAACACCGAGAGCCAGAACACGTCGTCGTCCCAGAGCCACGCGTAGTTCTCCAGGCCGATGAACACGCCATCCCGGCCGATCCGCGCATTGGTGAAGGACAGCCAGATGCCCTTCAGCAGGGGATAGGCCAGGAACAGGCCGAGGATCAGAGCGGTGGGCAGCATGAACCAGAAGCCCGCCCAGCCGCGGCTGGCCCGCAGGCGCTGCCAGCCTGAGCGGGTTGAAAGCGCGGCCGGGGCGGGCTGCGTCAGGGCCGTGTGCGCCATGCTGTCGCCTCTCGCGCCGGGGGTCAGGTGTTCCGGAAGATGCGCTGGGCGGCACGCTCGGCGCTCTTGATCGCGCCCTTCACGTCCTCGCGTCCGGTGCAATGGCTCGCGAACATGTCGACCACCACGAAATCCGCCAGCACCGCCGCGATGCGCTCGCTCACCGGCGCGAGCCCGCCCGCCGCCAGCGAGCGCCGGCCCGCCTCCGCGAAGACCGCGTTCTTCGGGTCGGCGGTCCAGATCGGGTTCTTGGGGTAGTTCGACAGCGGCTCGCACAGGTAGCCCTGCGCGGCCTCCAGCCAGGGATTGTAGTTCGCGGCCTCCATCATGAAGGCGATGAACGCCTTACAGGCATTGGGCGCCTTCGTGTACTTGAAGGCCAGGATCGGGAAGGCGAGCTGGAACTCGGTCGGCTTGCCCACCGGCCCGATCGGCCAGACCGCGTGATCCATGTCCTCGGCGAGCTTCGGGTTGTCCTTCTTGGCGGCCGCGTAGATCGAGATGCCGTTGTTGGTGAGATACAGGTCGCCCGCCAGGAACGCCTTGTTGTTCGAGGAATCATTCCACGAGACGGTGCCGGGCACGAAGGTCTCGTACAGGGACTTGACGTATTCCAGCGCCTTGGCGGTCTCGGGCGAGTTGATGACGATCTTCTCGTTGGCATCCACGAGGTTGCCGCCATGGGACCAGAGCGCCCAGTGGCACCACGTGTTGCCGTCGCCGGTGGCGTGGCCGAGGGCGAAGCCGGCCGGAGTGTTGTTTTTCTTCAGGCCCCGGCACAGTTCGAGGAAGCCCGCCGTGTCGGTCGGAAACTTGTCGAAGCCGGCCTTGTTCATGGCGGCGACGCGGTAGTTCAGATATCCACCGTTGAACGCCACGGGGATCGCGATCCACTTGCCCTTGACCTTGCCGTAGGCCTCCGCCGAGGGGAACCAGGGTCCGTACTTCTTGGCGAGCGACGCGGCCACGTCCTCCATCGGGACGCACTTGTCCGGGAACAGCGCCGGGAACGAGAACAGGCCCCAGACCAGGTCGGGCCCCTGCCCGGTATTGGCAGCCACCGAGGCCTTCGGCTGGATGTCGTCGTAGGATTCGTTGCTGACCGTGATCTTGACGCCGGTCGCCTGGGTGAAGGCATCGACCAGCTTCAGGAAGGCCTCGTCCTCGCTTGGGACGAACCGCTTCCACCGCAGAAGCGACAGGCTGGCGCCGGGCTCCGGCCTCCACTCGGCGCTCTGCGCCCAGGCTCTGGCGAAGCCGAGGAGGTCGCCGCCGGCGGCGAGCCCGGCCGCGGCGGCGCCGGCGAGGAGGGAGCGGCGATCGAGACCTTGCATGGGTGGCTTCTCCCTGGGTGTCGTTGTCGGCCGACCCTTTCAGCGGGCCGCCGTATGAAGGGCCGGCCGTCGTTCAGTTCGGCAGTCGACGCCCGGTCGCGGCGTCGAACAGATGCACGCGGTTCGGTCGCAGAAACACGGTCTCCCCCGGCCGCTCGGTCACGCGTTCGCGCAGGACGCAGGTGAGATCCTGGCCGACCGCGCGCACCGCCAGCATCGTCTCCGAGCCGGTGGGCTCCACGACTACCACCTCGGCGGCGATCCCGTCCGGGGTGAGGTCGAAATGCTCGGGGCGGATCCCGAGCACGAGGGGCCTTCCCTCGGCCCCCGCCGGCACCTCCGTGAGCGGGATGGTCAGGCCCGCATCGGTGACGAAAACCAGATGGCCGTTCGCCCTGATGTGGCCGGACAGGAAATTCATGGCCGGCGAGCCGATGAAGCCGGCAACGAACAGGTTGTCGGGCCGGTCGTAGAGGTCGAGCGGCGCGCCGATCTGCTCAACGACTCCGTCGTGCATCACGACGATCCGGTCGGCCATGGTCATGGCCTCGATCTGGTCGTGGGTGACGTAGATCGTCGTAGTCTGCAGGCGCTGATGCAGTTCCTTGATCTCGGTGCGCATGGCGACGCGCAGCTTCGCGTCGAGATTCGAGAGCGGCTCATCGAACAGGAACACCTGTGGGTCGCGCACGATCGCCCGCCCCATGGCGACGCGCTGGCGCTGCCCGCCGGAGAGCTGGCGCGGATAGCGGTCGAGCAGGTGGGTCAGTCCCAGGATCTGCGCGGCCCGGTTGACCCGCAGTTCGATCTCGGCGGCCGGCGCCTTCCGGATGCGCATCGAGAACGCCATGTTCTCGCGCACCGTGAGGTGCGGGTAGAGCGCGTAGTTCTGGAACACCATCGCGATGTCCCGCTCCTTGGGCGGCACATCGTTCACGACCCGCTCGCCGATGCGGATCTCTCCGCCGGAGATGTTCTCCAGCCCGGCAATCATTCGCAGGAGCGTCGATTTTCCACAACCCGACGGACCGACGAGGATGACGAATTCCCCATCCCGGATGTCTACCGACACACCGTGAAGGATGTTCGTCGATCCGAAAGCCTTGCGAACCTCGCGGATTCCCACCGAGGCCATGCTTCCTCCTGATCAAGGCCGCTCTGTCGGCGACTCTCTGAATACAGTACACGGGAGCGTGAGCGGGAAAGCAAGGCTTCACCTTCATCATCGCGCAGATTATCCCGCTTCTGTCATTCCGCCCCGGCGGAGCGGGTGACGGGACGGTCGGGGTGAAACGGCGCGCCAGCCTCATCGGTCGTCCGGGGTGCTAAGGCTGCGCCGCCCCGGCCCGGCAGAAGGCCGCGGCCGATCGAGCAGGGAACGAAGCATCATGGCGTTATCCGGTCTCGACGCGTGCGCGATCCTGCCCGCCGACGGGTGCCGCGGCTCGCTCGTCGGCCGGGTCTGGCGCCCTGACGCGGGGGGACCCAGCGTCGTGGCGATCCGCACCGATGCGTCGGGCGAAGGGCGCGTGATCGACGTCACGCCCCGCTTCCCGACGGTGAGCGACCTGTGCGAGCAGCCCGATCCCGCCGCCGCCCTGCGCGGCGCGGCGGGCGAGGATCTCGGCGGCCTCGACGCGATTCTCGCCAACACGCCGCCGGACGCACGCGACCCGAAGCGGCCGTGGCTCCTCGCGCCGGTCGATCTCCAGGCCCTGAAGGCGGCGGGCGTCACCTTCGCCACCTCCATGCTGGAGCGGATCATCGAGGAGCGGGCCCGGGGCGACCTCGCCGCCGCCGCGGCGATCCGCGCCGAGGTCGAGCGCCTGGTCGGCCAAGATCTGCGCCGGCTCAAGCCCGGCTCGGCCGAGGCCATGGTGCTCAAGGAAGTGCTGGTCGGTCAGGGCGCCTGGAGCCAGTATCTCGAAGTCGGCATCGGCCCCGATGCGGAGATCTTCACCAAGGCCCAACCGCTCTCGGCGGTGGGCTGCGGAGCGGATGCCGGCCTCCATCCGGACTCGCACTGGAACAACCCGGAGCCGGAGGTCGCGCTGGCCGTCAGCTCCGATCAGCGCGTGGTCGGCGCGACGCTCGCCAACGACGTGAACCTGCGCGATTTCGAGGGCCGCTCGGCCCTGCTCCTCGGCAAGGCCAAGGATAACAACGCCTCCTGCGCGCTGGGGCCGTTCCTGCGCCTGTTCGACGCGACCTTCGACCTCGACGCGATCCGGCGCACCACCGTGACCCTGGAGGTGACCGGCGTCGACGGCTTCCGCATGGAGGGTGCCTCGCCGCTTGCCGAGATCAGCCGCGATCCCGACGAGCTGGTGGCGGCCCTGATGGGGCAGACGCATCAGTATCCGGACGGCGCGCTGCTGCTCCTCGGCACGATGTTCGCGCCGATCCAGGACCGGCACGGGCCCGGCCTCGGCTTCACCCATGTCGAGAACGACCGGGTCGTGGTGGCGAGCCCGGAACTCGGCAGCCTCGTCAACCGCATGCGCCCGTGCGATGCCTGCGAGCCCTGGATCTTCGGCACCCGCGCGCTGATGCGCAATCTCGCGGCGCGCGGGTTTCTGTGACACAGCGAGCGCCGTGAGCCCCGACCGTTTCCGCCGAGACCTGCCGATGACGAACGCCGCCCTCCTCGACCGCTTGGCCGCGCTCGTCGGGCCGTCCGGCCTCGTAATCGGCGATGAGTTGCGTCAGCGCTCGGCGAACTGGACGCGCCCGACCGAGCCCTGCGCGGCGTTCGCCCTGGTCCGTCCGCGCAGCACCGCCGAGACGAGCGCCGTGATGGCCGCCTGCCACGCGGCCGGCGTCGCGGTGGTGCCCCGTGGCGGCGCCACCGGCCTCGTCGACGGGACCTTGTGTGCGCCCGACGAGATCACCCTCTCGACCGAGCGCATGACCCAGATCGAGCCGGTCGATCCCCTCGGCATGACGGTGGTGGTCGGCACCGGCGCCAGTCTGGAGAGCGTCCAGAACGCGGCGACCGAGAACGGCCTGTTCTTCCCCCTCGACCTCGGCGCCCGCGGCTCGGCGACGGTCGGCGGCGCGATCTCGACCAATGCCGGCGGTCTGAGGGTGCTCCGCTACGGCATGATGCGCGAGATGGTCCTCGGGCTCGAAGCGGTGCTCGCCGACGGCACGATGGTGTCGTCGATGCGCCCGCTGATCAAGAACAACACCGGGCTCGACCTGAAGCAGCTCTTCATCGCCACCGAGGGGACGCTCGGCATCGTCACCCGTGCGGTGCTGCGGCTGCGTCCGGAGCCGGCCGGCTACGCCACCGCACTGATCGCCTGCCCCGGCGTCGACGACGGCGCACGGGTGCTGCGCGCGGCGCAGAGTGCCTTCCAGGGCCGCGTCTCCTCCTTCGAGGGCCTGTGGCCGGACTTCTATCGCGTGATGACCGCCCCCGGTCGGGCCACCGCGCCGCTCGGCCACGACTACCCGTTCTACGCGATCATCGAGATTGAGTGCGTTCCGGACGAATCCGAGCGGTTCCTCGGTCTGCTGGAAGGGCTGATGGGCGAGGGCACGATCCTCGACGCCGCCATCGCCTCGTCCGAGGAACAGCGACGCGGCATGTGGCGCATCCGCGACCGAGTGGAGCACCTCAACGCCGACGGGATCGAGCGCGCCTTCGACGTCAGCGTCCCGCTAGCGAAGATGGACGGGTACGTGCGCGGTGCACTCGACCGCCTCGCCGCGATTCCGGGTTGCCGGGCCGTCGTCTACGGACACATCGGCGACAACAACCTGCACTGGAATACCACCCGCCTCGACGGTGCTGGCAACGCGGCGATCGATGCAGCGCTCTACGAGCCGCTGGCGGCGCTCAACGGCTCGGTCTCGGCCGAGCACGGGATCGGACTTGAGAAGCGGGGCAAGCTGCCTCTGTCGCGCTCGCCCGAGGAAATTGCGGCGATGCGGCTGATCAAGCGTGCGCTCGATCCGGACAACCTGCTGAACCCCGGCAAAATTTTTTGATGATGTGGCAATGACGGTTCGGCTGGCGGTGCGGCTCACGCCCCGCGGTGGGCGCGATGCTGTCGAGGGTTGGGCTCGGGACGAGAAAGGTCAGCCCTACCTTAAGGCCCGCGTCGCTGCCCCACCGGTGGAGGGTGCCGCCAACGCCGCGCTGGCGAAGCTGATCGCCAAGGCGCTGAAGGTGAGCCGGGGGGCAGTGCGGATCGCGGCGGGGGATCAGAGCCGGCTGAAGATCCTGGAGATCGACGGGATCGCGCAGGCGGATCTGGAGAGGGTGTTCGGCAAAATCAAATAAAACCATAAACACGCCTGCGCCTCGTCTGCGGATGTCCGTCGTTCATTGTGTTTTCCGCGCAGAGTCCGGAGTCCGTGCATTCCTTCACAGGTCCACCGCATCAACTCATTTTTCCCGCTCACGGGACGAGTCAGTTCTCAACTCGCAATTTTGGTCCGCGACGAAACTCTTCGAGATTTGCGCTGACCAACATCGAGCCGGGCGCCCGGCATTGAGATGCGATGATGAGATCATTTTGACCCATCGACGTTCCTGCCCATTCGAGGGGTGCTCAGATCTCGCCGTCATGGCGATCGGCCGACGTGCCGAGCGGCAGGATGGTAATCGTTCAGCGCACGGCCTCGGCGCGTTCCGTCAACCGCCTGGAGCCCTTCCGCGCCACTCCGTACCGAACTTCGGCAGCAACGACGATGCTTGTCGCGACCTCGGCTGCACGCTCTACCATAACAGCGGCAACGCGCTCTTTTTAGCCGTGCCTGATCAGATAGGAGAGGATGTTGGTGTCGAGGAAATAAGCGGGGTCGTCACTTAAAGGACAACATCCTCGATGTCGAGTTCCGGGATCTCGTCCAGCGCATCTTCGGGACCGAGCGGCTCCAGCGTGCGCACGCGTTCGATAAGGCGCAGTCTCGGACGGATCAGAAGGCTGCCATCCGCCTGCCGCGCGATCGTCACCTCATCGCTGGGCCGTTCGAACGCCTTGGGAATACGAATGGCCTAGCTCCGGTTGTTCCGGGAAACCCTCGCGACGCGCTCCAAGGCCGCCTCCATCGACATAGGCCAGAACATCTGTCGCAGCTACGGGCGTCGCAAGCTCGGGGGCGGCGCAGCATGCACTCCGCCCAAGCCCCGAACCGTTTTCAAAACGCGACCTTGTCGCCCCCCTTCAGCGCGAGCATCTCCCGCGCCTCGTCGGGCGAGGCCACTGCGAGCCCCAGCCCCTCGATGATCGCGCGCACGCGCCAGACCTGCGCGGCGTTGGTCTCGGCGAGCTTGCCCGGCCCGTCCCAGAGACTGTCCTCCAGCCCGACGCGCACGTTCCCGCCCATCGCAGCCGCCATGGCGGCGATATTCATCTGGTTGCGGCCCGCGCCCAGCACCGACCACCGGTACTGATCGCCGAACAGCCGGTCGGCGGTGCGCTTCATGTGCATCACGTCGTCGGGATGCGCGCCGATGCCGCCCTGAAGCCCGAACACCGTCTGGATGAACAGCGGCGCCTGAACGAGACCCCGGTCGAGAAAGTATTTGAGATTGTAAAGATGCGCGGTGTCGTAGCACTCGAACTCGAACTTCGTGCCGTTCGGCCCGCAGGTCGTCAGAATGTGCTCGATCTGCCCGAACGTGTTGCGGAAGATGATGTCCTTGTTGCCGAGATAGTCCCGCTCCCATTGGTGCTTCAGGTCCTTGAACCGGTCGAGCATGCCGAACAGGCCGAAATTCATCGAACCGAGATTCAACGAGGCGACCTCCGGCTTGAAGGTGGCGGCCGGCCGCACCCGCTCCTCGATCGACATGGTCGGCGCGCCGCCGGTGGTGAGATTCACCACGCAGGAGGAGCGCTGCTTGATCACCGGAAGGAACGGCGCAAAGGCCTCGGGCGACTGATCGGGCTGGCCGGTTTCCGGGTTGCGGGCGTGCAGGTGGACGATCGCCGCCCCGGCCTCGGCGGCGCCGATCGCGGCATCGGCGATTTCTTCCGGCGTGACCGGAAGATATGGTGACATGCTGGGCGTGTGGATCGCGCCCGTCACCGCGCAGGTGATGATGACTTTCCGCTGTGCGGCCATGCTCAATCCCCTCGTGTAGCCTTGTGGGCCCGGAGCGCCGCGAGCCGCGCGTCGCGGCGGCGCATGCGCGCGGGCAGATCGGGTTTGTTGGGCCAATGGGCCAGGATCGCCCCCGTGGCCGGCGCCTCGTAGACCGAGGGCGGCGCTGGATCGGCGGCGAGGCGCTTGTAGAAATCGGTGTAGCGCGCGCAGTAATCGGCGATGCCGCCCGGTGCGTTCAGTTCGATCGTCTCGAACGGCCCCATGAAGCTCCAGCGCAGCCCGAGCCCGTCCGAGACAGTCCTGTCGAGATCCTGCGGCGTCACGTAGCCCTCGGCGGCAAGCCGGAACGCCTCGGCCAGCAGCGCGCCCTGCAACCGATTGAGGATGAAGCCCTCGATCTCCTTCAGCACGGTGATCGGCACCTGACCGATCTGCTCGTAGACCACGCGCGCCCGGGCCAGGGCGGCCGGGGCGGTCCAGGGCGCGCCGGAGATCTCCACGAGCGGGATCAGATGCGGCGGGTTCACCGGATGGCCGATCAGGCAGCGCGCCCGGCCCGGCAGGTCCGCGGTGAACAGCGAACACCGGATCGCCGATGAGGATGAGGCCAGGATGGCCTCGGCCGATGCGCGCGCATCGAGTTCGGCGAACAGCGCCTGCTTGGCGGCCAGCGTCTCCGGGCCGTTCTCCTGCACGAAGCCGACACCGTCCAGACACGCCGCGAGGGTCGAAAACGCCCGGATCCGCAGCCCGGCCGCCTCCGGATCGGGGCAGAGTCCGTTCCCGGCCAGCATGTGCAGTCCTTCGACGCAGAGCGGGATCGCCGCCTCGGCAACGCCGTCGGCGGTATCGAACAGCCGGACATCCCAGCCGGCGCGGGCAAAGATCATCGCCCAGGCCCGGCCGATCAGGCCCACGCCTACGATCGCGACGCTGCCGGTCATGACAGCCCTCCCCGGCACCCATTCACGGCAGCCCACACCTGCCGCCGCTGTGATCACAGATCACTAGCGGGATCGCGCCCATGTCGTCTAGTCTTGAGCCATGGCGTCCCTGGCGGCCCTGGCCGACCTCCCGCAGCTGGAACGACGAACCCTCACCGACACCGCCTACGCGGCGCTGTCGGACCTCCTGGCGTCGGGTCGGCTTGCCCCGGGCGACAGGCTGTCCCTACGCCAGAGCGCGGCGGCCTTCGGGGTCTCGGTGATGCCGGTGCGCGAGGCCGTGAGCCGCCTCGTCGCGGAGGGCGTGCTGGAGGTTGCACCGGCGCGCATCATCCGCGTGCCCATCATGGGCGCAGGGGCGTTCCGGGCGCTCGCCGAGACGCGCATCGCCGTCGAGGGCATCGCGACCGCACGCGCCGCGGAGCGCCGGACGGAGGCGGAACTCGACGCGATCCGCCGGGCCGAGGCGGCGTTCCGAGCTGCCGCGGAATCCCCCGAGCCCGATCGGATCAGGGCTGTCCAGCTCAACCGCGACCTGCACTTCGCGATCTACGATGCCTGCGGGTTGCCCCCGCTCACGCAGATCATCGGCCGCCTGTGGCTGAAAGCCGGGCCGGTCATCAACCTGGATCTGCGCGCCTGTCCGGAGCGGCTGCACCAGGGCATCGCACTCAAGCGCCATGCCGAAGCCTGCGCGGCAATCGCGGCACGCGACGGCTTGGCCGCCTCCGCGGCGATCGCAGCCGACATCCGCGAGGCCGCCGACTTCATCCTGGCCCGCGGCACGTTGCGGGCGGAGCCCGAGGAGGACTGATCATGGATCTCGGATTGGCAGGCTTGCGCGTCCTCGTCACGGCGGGGGCCGCGGGGATCGGGCGCGCGATCGTGGATGCCTTTCTGGAGGAAGGTGCCCGGGTCTTCGCCTGCGACATCGACCAGGAGGCCCTGGACACCCTGGCGGCCACAGTCGGACGCAGCCGCACCGATGTGGCCGATCGGGCCGCGGTGGCGGCGATGATGGAGGCCGCGCTCGATCATCTCGGCGGCCTCGACGTGCTCGTGAACAATGCCGGGATCGCCGGACCGACCGGCCGCGTCGACGAGATCGCCCCGGAGGCCTGGGATCAGTGCATGACCGTCTGCCTGACCAGCCAGTTCAACTGCGCGCGCCTCGCCGTGCCGCACCTCCGGCAGAGCGCCAACGCATCGATCGTCAACCTGTCCTCGGCGGCCGGCAAGTTCGGATTCGCCCTGCGCAGTCCCTACGCGGCGGCGAAATGGGGGGTGATCGGCTTCACCAAATCGCTCGCCATCGAACTCGGCGGTGACGGCATCCGGGTCAACGCGATCCTGCCGGGACTGGTCGCGGGCGACCGCCAGCGCCGGGTGCTCGAAGCGAAGGCGCAGCAGCAGGGCACCAGCTACGCCGAGATGGAGGCTCGGGCCTTCTCGTTCGTGTCGATCAAGGACTACGTCACCGCCCGCCAGCTCGCCGATCAGGTGCTGCTGCTCTGCTCGGAGCGTGGCCGGACCATTTCCGGCCAAGCGATCTCCATCGATGGCGACACGCGGATGCTGTCCTGAACTGTGTTCACCCCGCGCCGGAAGCGCGCAGGGGGATCGGATCGATTTCCGAATGGCTGAATTTTGAATACACTTCCCTCAAGGGGCCTGGGCTGCTGTGGGAGGATGCGGACGTGACGGGAACGAGGCCTCAGACAGCGCCGCGCGCTGCCGCGCGGCTCGATGCCGGCCTGGCGCGCAGGCTGGCCGAGCAACTGCAGGGCGAGGTGCGCGTCGATGCCTTTACGCGCGGCCGCTACAGCACCGACGCGTCGATCTACCAGATCATGCCGGCCGGGGTGGTGCTGCCGCGCTCGGCCGCCGACATCGCCGCGACCTTGCGGGTCGCCGCCGAGCACGGCGCGCCGGTGATTATGCGCGGCGGTGGAACCTCGCAGAACGGCCAGCCGATCGGCGCAGGACTGGTGGTCGACTGCTCGCGCCACTTCAACGGGATCCTGGCCTACGATCCGGAGGCCGGCACGATCACGGTCGAGCCCGGCATGGTGCTGGAGCGTCTCAATACCCGTGTGAAGGCCGATGGCTGGTTCTTCCCCGTGGAGCCGTCCACGGCGACCCGATGCACCGTCGGCGGGATGGCGGGCAACAATTCCTGCGGCGCTCGCTCCCTGCGCTACGGCAAGATGAGCGACAACGTCCTTTCCCTGGACGCGCTGTTGCATGACGGCGAGGCCTTCACGTTCGGCCTGACTGGCAACACGGTCTCCGGCGTCACCGGCTCGGCCCGGGCTGAGATCCTGGCCGAGCAGGCGCGCGCCCTCGCGGACGCGCACCGGGACGAGATCGCGGCCCGCTACCCGAAGGTGCAGCGTCGGGTGGGCGGCTACAATCTGGACGCGCTGATCGAGCCGCGTCCGAACCTCGCGCACCTGTTGGTCGGCTCGGAGGGCACGCTGGCCGCCACCACGGCGGTGACGCTGAAGCTGTCCCGCCTGCCGACGCACAGGGTGATGGGGGTCTGCCATTTCCCGTCGTTCCGGGCCGCGATGGAGACCACGCGGCACATCGTGGCCCTCGACCCGGTGGCGGTGGAGTTGGTCGACAACAACGTCCTCGTGCTGGGCGCCGACATCCCGCTGTTCCGCACGACGCTCGCCGACATCACCCGCGGCAAGCCGAACTGCCTGCTGCTCACGGAATTCGCCGGCGATGACCGCGATGCACTGGATCGCGACCTGAAGCGTCTCGAATCCTGCATGGCCGATCACGGCTATCCGGACGCGGTCGTCGAGGTCGTGGAGCCGGCCCGGCAAAAATCCGTCTGGGAGGTGCGCGAGGCCTGCCTCAACATCATGATGTCGATGAAGGGTGACGCCAAGCCGGTGTCGTTCATCGAGGATTGCGCGGTGCCCCTTGAGCACCTAGCCGACTATACCGATGCGGTCACCGAGGTGTTCACCAAACACGGCACCCGCGGCACGTGGTACGCCCACGCCTCGGTCGGCTGCCTGCACGTTCGCCCGATCCTGGACATGAAGGACGGGGGCGACGTGCGCCGGATGCGCGCGATCGCGGAGGAAACCGCCGAGCTGGTGCGCCGGTACAAGGGTTCGTATTCTGGCGAGCACGGCGACGGGATCTCCCGCTCCGAATACATCGCGCCGCTGTTCGGCCCCGTCCTGACGAGCGCCTTCGAGACCGTGAAGGACGCCTTCGACCCCGACAACCGTCTCAATCCCGGCAAGATCGTCCGCCCGCTCGCGATGGACGACCGGTCGCTGTTCCGGTTCAAGCCGGACTACGCGGTCACGCAGCCGCTGGAGACGGCCCTCGACTGGTCCGACTGGGGCGGCTTCGGAGCCGCGGTCGAGATGTGCAACAACAACGGCACCTGCCGGAAGCTCGTCGGCGGCGCCATGTGTCCGTCCTACCGGGCGACCCGGGAGGAGCAGCACCTGACGCGGGGCCGGGCCAACTCCCTGCGGCTCGCCATGTCCGGGCAGCTCGGGAAGGACGCCTTCACCAGCCCCGAGATGAAGCGGACCCTCGATCTCTGCGTTTCGTGCAAGGCCTGCCGGCGGGAATGCCCGACCGGCGTCGACATGGCCAAGATGAAGATCGAGTTCCTGCACCACTACCATGCCCGGCACGGGCTGCCGCTGCGGGAGCGGCTGATCGCCCTGATGCCGATCTATGCCGGGGCGGCAGCCAGGTTCGCGCCGCTCCTGAACCTGCGGGACCGGCATCCGGCCCTGGCCCGGCTATCCGAGAAAGTCGCCGGGCTCTCGGCGAAGCGCTCCCTGCCACGCTGGCGCCGGCCATGGCGCGAGCAGGGCGAGCCCGCCCATCCGGGCGACGTGAAGGGCGATTTTC
Organism: Methylobacterium sp. J-030; assembly: GCF_022829545.1. GTDB lineage: Bacteria > Pseudomonadota > Alphaproteobacteria > Rhizobiales > Beijerinckiaceae > Methylobacterium. Next base: position 14,361 of record NZ_JAKSYM010000313.1, read on the forward strand.
GCGACCTCATCCTGTTCGGCGATACGTTCAACCGCGCCTTCGAGCGGGAGAATCTGGAGGCGGCCGAGCGGGTGCTCGCCGCCGCGGGCTATCGCCTGCACCGCGTTCATCCGGACCGCGGGCGGCGTTCCCTGTGCTGCGGACGGACCTGGCTCGCCTCCGGTCAGACCGACCGGGCGCGGCAGGAGGCGCGGCGGACGCTCGACACGCTCCTCCCCTTCGTCCGGGCGGGGGCACGGGTGGTCGGTCTGGAGCCGTCCTGCCTTCTCACCTTCCGGGACGAGTTCTCCGCCCTCCTCCCGGGGTCGGATACCGCCCTGCTCGCCGGACAATCCATGCTGTTCGAGGAGTTGCTCGCTGCCGACCTCGCGGCGGGGCGGATCGCGCTGCCGCTGGCGGATCAGCGCGGCCGCGTGGCCCATCTGCACGGACATTGCCATCAGAAGTCCTTCGGCCTGATGGGATCGGTGGAGACGGTGCTGCGGGCTGTTCCGGGGCTCGATGTGCGGGTGATCGAGTCGAGTTGCTGCGGCATGGCGGGTGCCTTCGGCTACAGGCCGGAATCGATCGAGACCTCCTTCGCCATGGCCGAACTGGCGCTGTTCCCGGCCCTGCGCGCCGCGGCGCCGGGTGATCTCGTCGTCGCCGACGGGACGAGCTGCCGCCATCAGATCCAGGACGGGCTCGGACTGCACGCGGAACATGTGGCATGCGTGCTCGATCGAGCCCTCACGCCTCGACACTGAATTGCCGGACACCTACACAGAGATGACAGGCACGCGGCCCTGCCATGCGTCGGGGGACCATGAACAAGATCGAGTCCGGGATCGGCATCAACCGCCGCTACCTGCATGACGAGGTGGCGGACCGGATTCGCGAATTGATCCGATCCGGTGAGATGGAGCCGAAGGCGCGGATCAACGAGGGTGAGCTGACGGAGCGCTTCGGCATCTCGCGCACGCCGCTTCGGGAAGCGATCAAGATCCTGGCCACGGAAGGTCTGCTCGAACTCCTCCCCAATCGCGGTGCGCGCGTCGCCAGCATTTCCGAAATCGAGCTGGAGGAGATGATGGAGGTGATCGCCGGCCTGGAGGCCACAGCCGGCGATCTGGCTTGCCGCACGATCGGCGACGCGGAGATCGACGCCATCACGACGGACCACGCAGCGATGGTGGCCGCTTGGAAGGCAGGCGACGAGGCCGGCTACTTCGGCCGCAACCGCCGCATCCACGAGGCCATCATGGCGGCCAGCCGCAACACGGTGCTGGCGAACCTCTACGCGAGCCTGTCGGGGCGGATCCAGCGGTCGCGCTACTCCGCCCACCAGACCCCGGACCAATGGGCCCGCGCGGTTGCCGAACACGAGCGCATGATCGAACTCCTGCGCGCCCGCGACGGCGGATCGCTCGCCATCCTCATGCGCGAGCATATTCGGGGAAAGAAGTCGGTCATCGCCGCCCATTACGGACCCGCCGAGGCGGTCTGATCACGACCGGCTCACGGCGGGTCGTGGTCAGGCCGCATTCGGCGCCCGCAGGCCGGCCACGAGATCGGTGAACCTGTCGCCCTGCACGATGACGTGGCTGCGCAGGGCGTCGGCCGCGCCCGTCGCATCACCGGCCAGGATGGCGGCCACGATCGCCTCGTGTTCGGCGAGCGATTGCGGAACGCGCTGGCGCACCCGCAATTGCAGGCGTCGGTACGGCGCCAGCCGGCGGTGCAGCGAGAGGGCCTGCTCCGCCAAGAAGTCGTTGTGGCTCGCTCGATATACCACAGTGTGGAATACGTAATTCTCGGCGTAATAGGCTTCGGCATCCTCCGTCGTCATGGCGGAGCGGCAGCCCGAGAGGGCGGTCCGCAGGGCGGCCGCATCGTCGGACGTGAGGCGCCTGGCCGCGAGCCGGCCGCAGGCGGCCTCGATCTCCGCCATGGTCTCGAACATGGCGAGCAACCGGTGCGGTTCGGGAGCGCTGACGATCGCGCCGCGCCGCGGCTTCGACTGGATGAGGCCGGTGGCGGCGAGTTGCAGCAGCGCTTCCCGGATCGGCGTGCGTGAGACGCCGAACCGCGCCGCGAGCTGATTCTCATCGAGCCGCGATCCGACGGCGAGTTCGCCCGAGACGATCTCCTCCTCGATCGACTGCTTCAGACGTTGCGCGTGGTTCATCCCTCCGATTCCCTATCGTGCGCGCGGATGCTCGCCGAAGCGGTCCCCGACCCCGTGTCGGCCGGCTCGGCGAACGAGCGCGCTTCAGGAGGCGCAGCGTTGTCTCCGGCGACAACGTCGCGATTCAGCATCGCGCCCCAACCAGGCCGCAGCTGAGGTCCGTATCCCGATGTGACCCCGCAGGGCTTGCAGACGACGCCGCTTTCTCGGTCTCCGCAGCGCCAGGATGCCGCCGCATCGATAGGATGGAATGTAAGGCGGCTCTCCCACATCGGTGATTAATCCCGTCGCAGCCCGTATCGGCGAGCGATCCGGAACGAATCTCGGCGTCAACCGATCGCTCTGGACGACTTCGCAATATGCTTCCGGATTGACAAGATATACAAGGCAGTCCTTCATGCATACATAACGATGGCGTGATTGATGCGCCGCACAACAGTCGAGCCGCAATGTTTGCGGTGCGGGAGAGACAGATGACGCCCACTCGTCGCTCGTTGGTTGCAGCCACGCTTGCAGCGCCGGCGCTGCTCAGATTAGGTCTGGGGTCAGCGCAGGCAGCCACGACGCTGAAGCTGTCGCATCAGTTTCCGGGCGGAACCATCGACGAGGGCGATTTCCGCGACCGCATGTGCCGGAAGTTCGCGAAGACGGTCGCCGAGCGCTCGAAGGGCGCGCTCGAAGTGCAGGTCTATCCCGGCTCCTCGCTGATGAAGACCAACGCCCAGTTCGGCGCCATGCGCAAGGGCGCCCTCGACATGTCGCTCTACCCGAGTCCCTACGCGGGCGGCGAGGTGCCCGAGATGAATATCGGGCTGATGCCGGCGCTGGTGACATCCTACGCGCAGGCTGTGGCCTGGAAGAACGCACCGGTGGGTCGCAAGCTGACGGAGATTCTCGATGCCAAGGGCATCATCCTCGTCTCCTGGGTCTGGCAGGCGGGCGGCGTCGCGAGCCGCGAGCGGCCCCTCGTCACTCCGGCCGACGCCAAGGGCATGAAGGTCCGCGGCGGCTCGCGCGAGATGGACATGATGATGAAGGAGGCGGGTGCGGCCACCCTCTCAATCCCGTCGAACGAGTCCTATGCGGCGATGCAGACGGGGGCATGCGACGCCGTGATCACCTCGTCGACCAGCCTGATCTCGTTCCGCCTGGAGGAACTGGCCAAGGCGCTGACCTCGGGCCGGGAGCGCTCCTACTGGTTCATGCTCGAACCGATCATGATGTCCAAGATCGTGTTCACAGGTCTGCCGAAGGACCAGCAGGACCTGATCATGGCGGTGGGTGGCGAGCTCGAAGCCTTCGGGCAAGCGGGCGCCAAGGAAGACGATACCCGCGTCGAAGAGATCTTCTCGAAGGCCGGCGCCAAGGTCTCGCAACTCGATGAGAAGACGCTGGGCGAATGGCGCGAGCTTGCCCGGGGCACGGCCTGGAAGGACTACGCGGCCAAGAACGCGAACTGCGCCGAGTTGCTGAAGCTCGCGGAGCAGGTCGCGTGAGCCACGGCTTCGACGCTGCCACGGCGGCCACGGAGGCCCGGGCTGCCGAGGAGCCGCGGGTGCCCGGCCTCCTGGGTGCCCTCGACCGGGCGATGGGGCTCCTGAACCGGGTGATCCTGGGGCTCGGCGGCCTCTGCCTCGTCGCGGCGTGCCTCGTGCTGACCCACAGCGTCGTCGTCCGCTATCTCCTGAAGGAACCGACCGAGTGGCAGGACGAGATGGCGGTGTTCCTGATCATCGGGGCCACCTTCCTGTCGGCGGCCGGGGTGCAGGCCAAGCGCGGCCACGTGGCGATCGAAGCGCTGACCGGTCTGTTGTCGCCCGCCGTAAACCGGATCCGGCTGTTGCTGGCCGACGTGATCAGCCTCACCTTCTGCCTGTTCTTCGCGTGGAAGAGCTGGTCCCTCGACCACGAGGCCTGGACCGATGGCCAGGTCTCGCAATCGACCTGGGGGCCCCCGCTCTGGATCCCCTACACGCTCATGGCAGCGGGCATGAGCCTGCTGTGCCTGCAATTCGCCCTCCAGATCGCCGAAGCGCTGGCCTACGGCCCCCGCGCGGCTGGCTGGGCGAAGCCGAAGATCGGCCTCGGCGCCGATCTCAATCGCACGCTCGCGCCACAGGGGCCGGATCCGATGGGCCAGACGGTGACCGCCGAGGGCGAGCGATGAGCACCGCCGCGATCGGCTTCCTCTACGCGGGTGCGACCCTCGGGGCGATGCTCTCCGGCATCCCCATCGCGTTCGCTCTGGGCTTCGTGGCCCTGGCCTTCATGGTCGCGTTCATGCCGGGCGCTTCCCTCGATACGGTGGCGCAGAACGTCTACGAGGAGATGGCCTCGATTACTCTGCTGTCGATCCCCCTCTTCATCCTGAAGGGCGCGGCGATCGGCCGGTCCCGGGCGGGCCAGGATCTCTACTCGGCCATGCATGCCTGGATGCACCGTATCCCCGGGGGGCTGGGCATCGCCAACGTCTTCGCCTGCGCGCTGTTCGCCGCCATGGCGGGCTCGAGCCCGGCGACCTGCTCGGCGATCGGCTCGGCCGGCATCCCGGAGATGCGCAAGCGCGGCTACTCGCCGGGCTTCGCGGCCGGGATCATCGCGGCCGGCGGGACGCTCGGCATCCTGCTGCCGCCCTCGATCACCATGATCCTCTACGCGGTCGCCGCCGAGCAATCGCTCGGCCGCCTCTTCCTGGCCGGGATCGGGCCGGGGCTGCTCCTGGTCAGCCTGTTCGCGACCTGGTCGGTAATCCGCTTCCGCTCGGAATACGCGACCGCGAAGACGGCGCTGGAACGCGGCGGCCCGGCGTCGCCGATCCTGGCGGACGAGCAGTACAGCATGGCGCAGCGCTTCTCGACGCTGCCGCGTGTGCTGCCCTTCGTGGTGCTGCTCACCGGCGTGATGGTGGCGCTCTACGGCGGCTACTCCACCCCCTCGGAGACGGCGGGGCTCGGCGGTCTGCTGGCGCTGGCGCTGATCGCGGCGATCTACGGGGTGTGGCGGTTCCGGGATGTCAGCCCGATCCTGACCGCGACGCTGCGTGAGTCGACCATGCTGATGCTGATCATCGGCATGTCGCTGCTCTACGCCTACGTGATGAGCTATCTGCACATCTCGCAATCGGCCGCTGCGGCGATCGTGGCGATGCAGCTCTCGCCCTGGCTGCTGCTGGTGACGATCCTGGCGCTGGTGATCGTGCTGGGCTTCTTCCTGCCGCCGGTCTCGATCATCCTGATGACGGCGCCGATCATCCTGCCGCCGCTCAAGGCCGCGGGGTTCGATCTCGTCTGGTTCGGCGTGGTGATGACCATCACCATGGAGATGGGGCTGATCCACCCGCCGGTGGGCTTGAACATCTTCGTCATCAAGAACATCGCGCCCGATATCCCGCTCTCGGACATCATCTGGGGCACCCTGCCCTTCGTGCTGCTGATGGCGGTGGCGATCCTGATCCTGTGCCTCGTGCCGGGAATCGCGATGTGGCTGCCGGACTGGCTACTGGCGACGACGCGGTAGGGTGAGCGGGGTTGCCGTTCGTGGGGCGGAGGCCTCCGCGCAACCCCTCCCTTTCTGCGGGGAGGGAGAGACGCGGGAAGGCCATCTCCAGAACGTGCTTCCGGTCGCGCTTCGTATGGAGCCGGCGTAGATGAATGCCCGCACCGTCGAGCGCTCCCAGGAGCCGCCATGAGTCTCGCCTCCGTCCGGGCGTTCTTCGCCCAGAACGCGCCCGATATCGCGGTTTTGGAACTGGAGACCCGCACCGCCACCGTGTCGGAGGCCGCCGCGGCTCACGGCGTCCCTCCGGCGCAGATCGCCAAGACGCTCTCGCTCCGCGTCGGCGCTCAAATCGTCCTGTTGGTGACCCGCGGCGATGCCCGCCTCGACAACCGCAAGGCCAAGGCGTCTTTCGGCGGCAAGGTCCGGATGCTCGATCTCGCAGAGGTCGAGGCGGTCACCGGCCATCCGGTCGGCGGCGTCTGCCCCTTCGGCCTGATCGCATCGCTGCCGGTCTATTGCGACGTCTCGCTCAAGGCGTTCGACGTGGTGGTGCCGGCCGCCGGCAGCACGCACAGCGCGGTCCGGATCGCGCCGGAGCGGATGGCCGCGCTGACCGCGGCCACCTGGGTCGATGTCTGCCAGCAGATTGGCTGAACCTCAGCGCCCGGACCAATTCGGCGGGCGCTTGCCGAGGAACGCCTCCATGCCTTCGCGGAAATCCTGGCTCATGTAGCAAAGGAGGATCAGGTCGTCGCCCGGATGGGCCGCGCCCTCTTCCGGCGCGTCCTCCTCGGCGAGGCGGCGCAGGCCCTCCTTGGTCGCCTGCATGGTCAGGGGCGCGTGGCCGGCCAGCAGTTGCGCGAGCGTGTCGACCCGCTCGGTGAGCGCCGTGCGATCCTCCACCATTTCGCCGATGAGACCGATCGCCAGAGCCTCCTCGGCTCCGACCAGGCGCGCGGTGAAGATGATGTCCTTGACGCGGGCGGGACCGATCAGCCCGGAGAGGCGCTTGAGGTTACCCTGGCTCAGGCAGTTGCCGAGCGTCCTGGCGATCGGGAAACCGAACCGGGAATCCCGGGCGGCGATGCGCAGGTCGCAGGCCGCCGCGATGGCGGCGCCCCCGCCCGTGCACGCCCCCGCGATCGCCGCGATGGTCGGCACGCGCAGCCGTTCCAGCGTCCCGAGCACCCGGTCCATGAACCGCTCATAGCCCAGCGCATCCTCGGCGGTCTCGAACTCGCGGAACTGCGCGATGTCGGTGCCGGCCGCGAATGCCTTCTCGCCGGCGCCCGTGATGATCAGCGCCTTCGCGGCCGGGTTCCCGGCGATCGCCTCGCAGCAGGTGATCAAGCCCTGGTACATCGCGAAGGTCAGCGCGTTGCGGGCCTGGGGGCGGTTGAGCACGATCCGGGCGATGCCGCCCTCGTCGATACTGAACAGCAGTTCGTCGGTGGCGGATGTGGCCTTCATCGGATGCGTCTCCTGGCGTCGCGTCAGGCCACGGTCTCGCGGACGACGCCCCGCGCGATCAGGCCATCGATCTCGGCCGTCGTGTAGCCGGCCTCGGCCAGGATCGCCCGGGAATGCTCGCCGAGCAACGGGGCCGGCCCGTGGACGCGGCCGGGCGTCTCCGAGAACTTCACCGGCAGGCCGAGCGTCTTCATCCGCCCGACCCGCGGGTGATCGACCTCGACCACCATCTCGCGGGCCAGCGTCTGCGGATCGCGGTGCATCGCGTTGACGTCGAGCACGGGACCGGCCGGGACCCCGCCGGCCTCGAGCCGCGTCAGCCACTCCGCGGAGCCGTGCGCCCGGAAGATCGGCGCGAGCGTCGCGGCGAGTTCCTGGCGGTTCTCCATCCGGTCGCGGTTGAGCGCGAAGCGCGGATCCTCGGCCAGGGCGTCGGCGCCGATCGCCTTGAGCAGCCGCAGCCAGTTCGTCTGGTTGGCCGCCCCGATGGTGATCCACCCGTCGGCGGTCTCGAACGCCTCGTAGGGGGCGTTCAGCGGATGGGCCGAGCCCATCGGGCCCGGCGCGATCCCGGTCGCCATGGCGATAGCCGATTGCCAGTAGGTGTGGGTGATGCCGGCCTCGAACAGCGAGGTGTCGACCACCTGCCCTTTGCCCGTGCGGAGCCGGTTGGCATAGGCCGCCAGCACGCCCATGGCGGCGAGGATGCCCGCGGTGATGTCGGTGACCGGCGGCCCGCATTTCATCGGCGGTCGGCCCGGGCCCTCGCCCGTCACCGACATCAGACCGCTCATGCCCTGGGCCACGAGATCGAAACCGGCGCGGTCGGCGTAGGGGCCGGTGCGGCCGAAGCCGGAGAGCGAGCAATAGACCAGCTCGGGAAATTCCTGCCGCAGGGTCTCGTAGCCGATCCCGAGGCGCTCCATCGTGCCGCCGCGGTAGTTCTCGATCAGCGCGTCGGCACCCTTCAGCAGGCGGCGCAGGACGGCGATGCCGTCCGGGTCCTTCAGGTCGAGGCTGATGCCGCGCTTGCCGCGGTTCATCATCATGTAGGCGGCGCTCTCGCCGTCGAGCGCCGGGGGGACGGTGCGGCGGGTGTCGTCGCCGTCCATCTTCTCGACCTTGATCACCTCCGCGCCCATGTCGGCGAGCATCAGCCCACAGACCGGGCCGGCCATGATGTGCGCGAGCTCGATCACCCGCATCCCGGCGAGCGGGCCGGATCGCCCCGATGGCTCCGTCATCGTGAGACTACTCCCCCGCCGGCACCGTCGCCGCGGATCCGAGCGGCCGATCGGCCGGCTCGACGAACTCCCGCTCGGGGTGCATCGTGAAGGCGAGGCCGGCGCCGAGCAGGCACAGGCCGATGGAGCCGACGAACGGCAGGGTCCAGCTCCCCGTCAGATCGACGATGACGCCGAACACGATGGGCGAGACGATCGCCGCGACCGCCGAGCCGGTGTTCATCAAGCCGCTGGCGGTACCGGCATATTTCGGGGCGATGTCCATCGGCACCGACCAGATCGGCCCGATCACCAGTTCGGCGAAGAAGAAGCCGGAGGAGAGGAGCAGCGCCACCAGCGTCAGGTCGCGGGTCATGAACACGCCCGCGAGGCTCGCCGCCGCGCCGAGGAAGCCGACCACGATCACCGAGAGTCGGGCGAGCTTCACCTTGCCGGTGCGGTGCAGGATGAAGTCGCTCATCATCCCGCCGACCGTGTCGCCGATGACGCCCGCGAAGAACACGCCTGAGGCGAACAGTGCCGAATTCTTCAGGTCGAGGTTGTAATTCTCCTTGAAGAAGCTCGGCAGCCAGCCGAGGAACAGCCACAGGGTCCAGCCGTAGCAGAAATACGTGACCGTCACTGGCAGCATCCGGCGGGTCAAGGCGCCCCACGGCACGGACTGCTTCGCACCGACCTTGCGCGGCGGGGGCAGCGTGTCGAGTTCGGCCTGGGTGATCCCCGGATGGTCGGAGGGGTCGTCGCGGAAATAGGTGTACCAGATCACCACCCAGATGAAGCTGAACGCGCCCAGGATCACGAAGCTGGTGCGCCAGCCGAAATGCCAGATCAGGAACGCGACGATCGGCGGGGCCACGGCGTTGCCCAGCCGGCTGAACGCGTGGGTGATGCCCTGCGCGAAGCCGCGCTTTCCCGGCGCCGTCCAGTTCTGCATGGCGCGGGTGGCGGTCGGGAACGTCGCGCCCTCGCCGAAGCCGAGCAGCACGCGCGCGAGGAACAGGCTGACGATCCCGCCGACCGTGCCGGTCAGGATCGTCGCGGCCGCCCAGATCACGCCGCAGGCCAGCAGGGTGCGCCGGGCGCCGAACTTGTCGCCCACGGAGCCGCCGATCACCTGGAAGATCGCATAAGGGTAGGCGAAGGCCGAGAGGATCAGTCCGAAATCGGTCTTCGACATGCCGAAATCGCGCATGATCTCGGCGCCGGCCGTCGCGATGTTCACCCGGTCCAGATAGGTGATGAAATACATCACGCAGAGCAGGCCGAGCACGCCGTTCGTGGCGCTGAAGCGCTTCGACATCGACCGTTCCTCCCATCGGAGCGCCGCTTCTCACGGCCGCACGGCGCCTCAACCAGCGGCTGGGCGCTCTCTCGTAATGCATTATTCAAACGCTTCGAGAGCCGAATGGCAACCCGCGAAGAGCGCCTTATTCCGGAAACGTGGCTGACGGCTTGAACGAACGCGGGGGCCGCCAGGGCCCCCGTTCCAGTCCGGTCGATCGTGGTGGCCGGCTGAGAGCCGCTCCCGATCGCGTTGCAATCGGGAACCGCCCTGAGCTCTTGGTTTGACGCGCTCTCTTACGCCTAACCGGTGTCCACTTGTGCGGAGAACGCTTCAGGCGGTGGCAGGCCGCAATTGTCCAGGCTCACCGGCCGGAGCCGTGCCGAGGGCCTTGCCCCGCGGCCCAACCCAGCTTCCAACCCACTTGCGCTGCCAGAGCGCGAGGCAGCCGAGCACGATCGCTGCGAACGCGGCGTAGCCGACGAAGCCCATCGAGAACGAGCCGGTATATTGCTTCGACAGGCCCATGACGTTGGGCAGGATCGCGCCGCCGAGCGCACCGACTTCGCCGATCATCGAGCCGGCGACGGCGGTGTTCGAGGGCCAGCGCAGGGGTACGAGCTGGAACAGCGCGCCGTTGCCGGCGCCGAGCGCCGCGAAGCAGAGCATGAACAGCAGCGTCGTCAACGCCAGCGACGGGGTCGCGGTGAGCGACAGGAACGTCGCGATCGCGGCCAGCAGCACGACCGACAGGACCGCGATGCCGCCCATCCGGTCGGCGAAGTAACCGCCGACGATCCGGATGCCCGAGCCCATGAAGGCCGCGAGCATGGTCAGACGCCCGGCCTCGACCTTGGTCACGGCGAACTGCTCGTAGAAGAAGGTCGGCAGGAAGTTCGACAGGCCGACGAAGCCGCCGAAGGTGATCACGTAGATCAGCGAGAACGCCCAGCCATCCTTGGTGAACAGGCAGGAGATGTGCTCCTTGAACGACTGATGCTCGGAATCCGGCGGCTCCTTGGCGAGGACGATCATGATCACCAGCGGCAGCAGCATCACCAAGCCCGCGAAGGCGTAGGTCGTCTGCCAGCCATAGGCCTGCGCCAGCGGTGGGGCGAACAGCACGGCCAGCACGGTTCCGGAATTGCCGGCCCCCGCGATGCCCATGGCGAGGCCCTTGTGCTCCGGCGGGAACCAGCCCGAGCCGAGCGAGAGCGCGACGCCGAAGGACGCGCCGGCGATGCCGAGCAGCACGCCCATCGCCAGCACGTCGCTGTACGAAGTGACGAAGAGATAGCCATAGGCCATCGCCAGCATGATCACGCTCATCTCGGTGATCGCGGCGTTCTTCCGGCCGATATACTGGGCCAGGACGCCGAGCGGGAAGCGCATCAGCGCGCCCGCGAGGATCGGCAGCGAGATCATGAAGCCGGTCTGGGCCGGTGTCAGCTTGTAGGTCTCGGTGATGAACGGGCCCATGGCGCCGTTCAGGACCCAGATGGCAAAGCAGAAATCGAAGTAGAGGAAGGCGGCGAACAGCGTCGGGGGGTGACCCGATTTCATCACGGTCTTGAAGCTGGCCATTGCGGGTGCTCGTCATAGAAAGGCGAACCGTCACGCGGTCGCTCATGCCGGGGATCCGGACTCACACCGTCCGCTGTCTGGAGCGCCGTTGCTCCGCCGCCGCAGCAGGTGCGGCTGATCGGGCTAAGCAGCAAGCGTGCCAGACCGGGCGACCTCGCCTCCGCGGCTGTCGACGGGTCGATCACCGCAGCGACGCGGTCCCGTGAGAGCACTCTGATGCCGCTCGCGAAGGCAGCGCTGCCGAGCAAACGGGCGGCGGCGCGCGGCCGTCGCGGATCGGCGTGCGGGAATTGCTGCATGCAGGCAACACAGAGGGGAAGAACGCGGCCGCGGCAGCGCTTAATGTGCCCGCGCAGGTTGCCGGCAACTTGGCGTCAAAGTGCGATATTTGCTAAGACACGGGATGAGCTGATCCTTGTCTTCGTGCAGGCAGGCTCGACTGCGCGCCTTGGCGTGTCCCGGCGTTGCCTCCGAGGAATCCGAACCATGCCCGCCCCAATCCGTCGCCTGTTCCTGGCCGGTTTCGCCGTCCTGGCCGTCGCATCCGCCGTACACGCCCAGGGCCGCGGTCCGGTCGGCGAGGCCGGCATCGATGGGTTTGGCGATGACGGTCAGCTCTACCAGGACCAGAACGGCGCGTACTACGTGCGCCGCGGCGGCCGCTACCTGCCCTATACCGGCCGCACCGACTTCGTGCGCCCCGTTGCGCCCCCGCAGGCCGCGCAGGTCCCGCTCTCGGCACCCGCCGCTTCGCTGAACGCGGAGCCGACCGCGTCCGCTCGCCCGGGCACCGCGTCCTCGACCGAGGGCCTGTCCCCCCTGGAGGCCGCCAAGGCGAAGGCCGTGCTGCGCGCGCCCGACAACGAGGCGATCGACTACGCCAAGGTCTACGGGCCGGTCGCCGATGACGTATTTCCGGTCCAGGCATTCAATTACAAGAAGATGAACCCCGCGTTCCTGCGGCAGGAAATCGCCTATCACGGGCCCTACGAGCCCGGGACGATCATCGTCGATCCGCGCGCGCATCAGCTCACCCTGGTCCAGGAGAACGGCCGGGCCCGCCGCTACGGCGTAGGCGTCGGCAAGCAGGGCTTCTCGTGGTCGGGCTCCGCCACGGTCAATTCCAAGCAGGCGTGGCCGGACTGGTATCCGCCCAAGGAGATGATCGCCCGCAGCCCGAAGCTCGCGGGCGAGGTCGACAAGCTTCAGAGCGGGCTCGGCGTCGCGGGCGGCCTGCGCAATCCGCTCGGCGCCCGGGCCATGTACCTCTGGCAGGGCAACAAGGACACGCTGTTCCGCATTCACGGCACCCTCGAGCCGTATTCGATCGGCAAGAGCGTCTCGTCGGGCTGCATCCGGATGATCAATCAGGACGCGATCGACCTGTTCAGCCGCGTCAACGTCGGCACCAAGGTGGTGGTGCTGAACGGAAGTGGCACGGTCGAAGCGGCCGCGAATCCGCCGATGCCGCGGGGCCGCTCGGCTGACAGCCGCCTCTGAGGCGTTTCTGTCCGGCTTTCGGGATGGTGCGGAGGCGAGAACTTCCGCATCGCGGTTCGTCCGCGCGACGGCGCGGCGGCTTTCGTCCGCCAGGCGCGGTGATCCCGACCCTGGGTCTGGATCACCGCAACTTGGTCTAAGACCTCAGCCCAGCCCGCGCCGATGCTCCCCGAGGATCCGGCGCACGGTGCCGGCCTCGGAACGGTAGACCACCGTCTCGGTCTGGATCCGGTCCGGCCGGAAGCGGACGCCCCGCAGCAGCGCGCCGTCGGTGACGCCCGTGGCCGCCACGATCACGTCGCCGCTCGCCAAGTCGGTGAGGTCGTATTTTCGGTCCTGGTCCCTGATGCCCATTTCCGTGGCCCGGCGGCGGCGATCGGGCGTGTCGAGGATGAGGCGTCCCTGCATCTGGCCGCCGATGCATCGCATCGCCGCCGCAGCGAGCACACCCTCGGGCGCCGCGCCGGTCCCGAGGTAGAGATCGATGCCGGTCTCCTCCGGGCTCGCCGTGAAGATGATCCCGGCGATGTCGCCGTCCGAGATCAGCCGGACCGCGGCGCCGGATTCCCGCACCTCGGCCACGAGCGCCGCGTGGCGGGGCCGGTCCAGGATCAGCGCGGTGATCTGCTGCGGAGCGACACCCTTGGCTCGGGCGAGCGCCAGGACGTTCTCGGTCGGGCTGGCGTCCAGATCGACGAGGCCCGGCGGATAGCCCGGGCCGATGGCGATCTTCTGCATGTAGACATCGGGGGCCGCGAGCAGCGAGCCGCGCTCCGCCATCGCCATCACGGCGATGGCCCCGGGCATGTCCTTGGCGCAGAGCGTCGTACCTTCGAGGGGATCGACCGCGATATCCACCTCCGGGCCGTCGCCGCGCCCGAGCTGCTCGCCGATGAACAGCATCGGCGCTTCGTCACGCTCGCCCTCCCCGATCACCACGGTGCCGCGGATCGGCAGGCCATTGAGTTCGTCGCGCATGGCATCGACGGCGGCCTGATCGGCGGCCTTCTCGTCCCCCTTGCCGCGCAGGCGCGCGGCGGCGATGGCGGCCCGCTCCGTCACCCGGGCGAGTTCCAGGGCGAGCATGCGCGGGACCCCGCGGGACGCGGGTTTGAGAGCGTCGGCCATCGTTTCCTGCCTTTGTCCGGGTCCGATCTTTTGTCGGATCACGATCTAAACGCCGTCGGACGAACGACGTTCAGCCTAAGCGCCGTTTGACACGGGCTCATCATCTCGATTGCGTCGGCGCATTTGCGCACCGGATCGTTTCGCGAGCTTTGCCGGCCCTGCCAAACCGGCCTTCGATACGAACGCCGTGGCGCGTTCGCCGCGGACAGAGCCGTTACTCGCGCTCGATCCGGATCACCTGCGGCGGCTCGGCCAGCAGGCCGTCCGCATCGATGGCGTCGAGGGCCGCGCGGATGCTGCCTTCGGTCGCCGCGTAGGTGATCAGGACCAATGGGACGGGTCGTCCCGAACGGCCGCGGGGATCCGATCCGCCGCCCTCGGTGCGCCGCTGCAGGATACTCTCCAGGGAGATCTCGCGCTCGGCCATCCGCTGTGCGACGCCGGCCGCGACACCCGGACGGTCGTGCACCGTGAGTCGGATGTAGTATCCGCCCTCGTGGCGCTGCATCTCGACACGTTCGCTGGACGGCATGGTGGCGGCCGGGACGCCGAAGGTCGGACGCACGATGCCGCGGGCCACATCGGCGATGTCGGCGACGACCGCGGAGGCCGTCGCTTCGCCGCCGGCGCCCGGGCCGATCAGGGTCAGTTCGCCGATCGCGTCCGCGTCGATGGTCACGGCATTCGTCACGCCCATGACCTGGGCGATCGCCGAAGACTTCGGCACCATGGTGGGGTGCACCCGCTGCTCGATCCCCGCCTCGGTGAGTTGGGCGACGCCGAGGAGCTTGATCCGGTAGCCGAGTTCGTCCGCCATGCGCAGATCGAGGGGCTGGACTCGGGAGATCCCCTCCACCGACACGCCTTCCGCGTCGACTGCGGTGCCGAAGGCGAGGCTCGTCAGGATCGCGAGCTTGTGGGCCGTATCGAAGCCCTCGACATCGAAGGTCGGGTCCGCCTCGGCATAGCCCAGCGCCTGCGCGTCCTTGAGGCAGGCCTCGAAGGTCAGGCCCTCGCGCTCCATCCGGCTGAGGATGTAGTTACAGGTGCCGTTGAGGATCCCGTAGACGCGGGTCAGGGCATTGCCGGGCAGTCCCTCGCGCAGGGTCTTGATGACCGGAATGCCCCCGGCGACCGCCGCCTCGAAGGCGAGCGCGACGCCGCGCGCTTCGGCCAGCGCGGCCAGTGCCGCGCCGTGGCGGGCCAGGAGCGCCTTGTTGGCGGTCACCACCGGCTTGCCGGACTGAAGCGCGGCCTCGACGACGGACTTGGCGGCACCCTCGGCCCCGCCGATCAGTTCGACGACGGCGTCGACGGTCTCTGATCGTGCAAGGGCGACCGGATCGTCGAACCATTCCATGCCCGCCAGATCGAGCCCGCGGTCCCGACCTCTGTCGCGCGATGCGACCGCGGTGACCCGCAGATCCAGGCCAGCCGCCACCAGCGCCGACCGACGTCGTTCCACCATCCGAACCACGGACGCGCCGACGGTGCCGAGCCCGGCGATCCCGAGGCGAAAACTCACAGTCATGACCTGTTCCGAACCTCGGGCAACTTGGGGGAACCCGGCGCCCGATGCGGCGCAGTTCTGCAAGAAAACCGCCCGCGCCGCAAGGAAACGGCCCCGGCATCGGATGCGCCTCAACCCGCGGTTTCGCGATGCCGGATCGCTGTCGCCACAAGCGCGTAGAGCACGGCGGCGTTCAGGATATGCCAAAGCGCGTGCGTCCCGGTCGGCAGGGACGTGCAGGCGGCCTGATCGACGGTGCGTGCGGCGAGCGAGACCAGGAATAGGCAGCCAATCCCGGCGAGGCGCCATCCCGTGCCGGCGATGCGCGCCTCGGGCCGTGACATGGTCGCAGCGGCGATCCCGAACAGCGCGAGCAGGGCCGGAACGTAATCGACCGAGCCGTTGGTCGCTGCCGAGACGTCGAGCCCGGTTATATCACCGAGGACCGGCGTGAGAAGAAACCCGAAGGCGGCGAAACCGGCCGTCACCGCGACGACCGCGGCCGCCGGCAGCTGCAGATACCGGCGGAGCGCCAGCGCGAAATAGGCATAGATAAACAGCGCGATCGGGAACACGTCGGCCAGCATCGACCATGTGACCGCCAGCGTGTGGAACAGGAACGAGCCGATTCCGACCACGGCGATCAGCCCGGAAAGGACCAGCCCGGCGCGATCCGGCGGCGCGGTTCGCGCTGCGCGCCGTGCCGCCGCCGCCGCGGCGATCAGGAAGCCCGCATTGGACAGGGCGTTGACGGGCTCGGCCCAGAAATCGGCGTCCGTCCGCTCGCAATACGCCCGCACCGGCGCGAACCAATCCATGCGAACACCCCCTGAACAACCCAGCCGCGGGCGGAACGGCGACGCGGCAAGCTTGGATTGCGGATCCAGGCCCAGGCCGGCCTTGCCAGCGCGGCGCGAAGCGCGGATGACGGCCCTGCGGCGACCGGATGCGAGGCGATGCGGATCACGACCTGGAACGTCAACTCGATCAAGCAGCGGCTGCCCCACCTTCTGGCGTTCCTCGACGAGGCGAAGCCCGACGTGGTCTGCCTGCAGGAGCTGAAGTGCCAGGACGCGGCGTTCCCCAACGCGGAGATCGAGGCGGCCGGCTACGCGGTCGAGGCGCTCGGTCAGAAGGCCTATAACGGCGTCGCCCTGCTGGTCCGCGCGCCGCTGACGATGGGCGAGGTCCGGCGCGGACTTCCCGGCGATGCCGACGACGAGCAGGCCCGCTACATCGAAGCGCTAATCTCTGGGGCGGAGACCCAGCCGGTGCGGGTCGCCTCGATCTACCTGCCGAACGGCAACCCGGTCGACAGCCCGAAATACCCCTACAAGCTCGCCTTCCTCGAACGTCTGCGGCTCCATGCGCGCGCGCTCATGCAAGACGAGACCGCCGTCGTGTTGGCGGGCGACTACAACGTCATCCCCGAACTGGCGGATGCGGCCGATCCGGAGGCATGGCGGTCCGACGCGCTGTTCCTCCTTCAGACCCGCATGGCGTTCCGCGCGCTGCTAGCCGAGGGTTACGCGGATGGCCTCCGGGCCTGCGATCCGCGCGACGGGCTCTACACCTTCTGGGACTATCAGGCCGGCTGCTGGCAGCGGAACGCCGGCATCCGCATCGATCACCTGCTGCTCTCGCCCCAGGCCGCCGACCGGCTGGTCTCGGCCTCGGTGCAGAAGCACTTGCGCGGGCTCGACAAGCCGTCGGACCATGTTCCCGTGACGGTGGAGCTCTCGGCGGGCTGAGGCGATGCCCTATCTTGGCGCTGTGGGAATCGGAACGAACCCACCGCGTCCCCAGCAGAGGAGTCCCGCTTGATCGTCTACGGCACCGGCTATTCGCCCTTCGTCCGCAAGACCCTCGTCGCGCTCGCCGAGAAGGGCGTGCCCTACGAGCACAGGCCCGTGATGTTCCACGCGCCCGATCAGGATTTCCAGGCGTGCAGTCCGCTCGGAAAAATCCCGGCCATCGAGGAGGACGGGTTTCGCCTCGCCGATTCCTCTGCGATCCTGTGGTATCTCGAGCGCAAGCACCCGGCGCCGGCCCTCGCGCCGACCGATCCGAAGGCCCTCGGCCGTGCCGTCTGGTTCGACAAGTTCGGCGATACCGAGCTGTTCGGGAAGCTGATCGTGCCCTTCGTCGAGCGGGTGCTGAAACCCAACATGATGAAGCAGCCCACCGACGAGGCCGCGGTCACGAAGGCGCTCGACAAGGACCTGCCGCCCCTCTTCGATTATCTGGAGGGCGAGATCGCGGGTCCGTATCTGGTCGGCAAGGCCTTCAGCATGGCCGACATCTCGATCGCCACCGGCTTCTACAACTTCCATCTGGCGCAGGCCCGCGTCGATGCCGGCCGCTGGCCCAAGCTGGCCGCCTATGTCGATGCCACCCTCGGGCGGCCGTCCTTCAGGACCGCCGTGGAGGCGAAGAAGGGCTGATCGGTCGATCCGCCGGCGGCTTTCAGCGCCGCCGGCGGATCGACCCCACGGTCTGGAGCTGGGTCTGCGCCTCGGCGCGGTCGTCCTCGGCAGCGTTGGCCCAGTTCTTGTCGTAGAGCGCCACGATCCATTCGTCCTTGCGGCCCTCCGCGCCCTCCCGGGCGAGGGAGAGCCACATCAGGCCCTTCACGCGCTGGATCGGCACGCCGCCGAGGCCGTTGATCAGCATGTCGCCGAGCAGCGCCTGGGCGGGGTGATGCCCCTTCTCGGCGGCGAGGTTGAACCAGCGCGCCGCCTGCCTGGGATCGGCTTCGACGCCCGTGCCGTCGAGGTAGAGCCGGGCCAGATTGTACTGCGCGTTGGGGTCGCCGTAGTAGGACGCCGCGTAGTTGAACATGTCGTAGGCGCGCTCGGGGTTCGGGCGCACGTAGGTGCCCTTGATCCCCTCCAGGAAGTAGGTGCCCAGCGCCGTGAACGCGCTGCCCAGAACCGCGGAGTTCTGTGGATCGGGGCCGTCATCCGTGCTGGCATCGGCGATCCGGGAGAAGAACTCGAACGCCTTCAGGTCGTCGTGGGGCACGCCGTCGCCGTCGGCATACATCCGGCCGAGCTTCCACAGGGCCAGGGCATGGCCCTGCCCGGCCGCGTATTCGAGCGCCCGGGCGGCGCCCTGCTTGTCGCCGGCGTTGTATTCGCGCATCCCGGCCCGGAGCGCGTCCTTGGCCGAGCGGTAGCTCTTGTCGGCCACCGGCACCTGGACCGGCGTGCGCACATTGGCGTCGAGGGCGCGGGGCGCGCTGGCGGGCAGCGCGAGCAGAGCCAGCGCCCAGGCCGCCAGGGCGGCCCTCCCCACAGACCGGAGCCGACCGGGATCGGCCCCGGCCGGCGCCCTGCGCCGGCTGAGGTCAGTCCTAGACGTCCGCATAGCTCTGCGTCTCCTTGGCCCCTCCGGGGTGCGTGACGGCGCCGTAAAGCGCCGGGCCGACGCCCTGCGCGTATTTCCAGAGGTAGCCGGAGGTCGCTGTGTTGCAACGCGGCATCCAGGCCTTGCGCCGCTCTGCGAGTTCGTCGTCCGACAGGGCGACGCTGAGCGTGCCCTGGATCGCGTCGAGGGTGATCATGTCGCCGTCGCGGATCAGGCCGATCGGACCACCGACCGCCGCCTCGGGTCCGACATGGCCGACGCAGAAGCCGCGGGTCGCGCCGGAGAAGCGCCCGTCCGTGATCAGCGCGACCTTGTCGCCCATGCCCTGGCCGTAGAGGGCCGCGGTGGTCGACAGCATCTCGCGCATGCCGGGACCGCCGCGCGGCCCCTCGTAGCGGATGACGAGCACGTCGCCTTCCCGGTAGGTCCGCGCCTGCACGGCCTGGAAACACGCCTCCTCGCCGTCGAACACCCGGGCTGGGCCGGTGAAGACCTGCTTCTCGACCGCCATGCCGGCGACCTTCACGATCGCGCCCTCGGGGGCGAGGTTGCCCTTGAGGCCGACGACGCCGCCGGTCGGGGTGATCGGCCGGTTGGCCGGGTAGACCACGTCCTGATCCGAGTTCCAGGTCACCCGGTCCATGTTCTCCGCGATGGTGCGCCCGGTGACCGTCAGGCAATCGCCGTGCATGAAGCCGTGATCGAGGAGCGTCTTCATCAGGAGCGGGATGCCGCCGACCTCGAACATGTCCTTGGCAACGTAGCGCCCGCCGGGCTTCAGGTCGGCGATGTAGGGGGTCCGCCGAAAAATCTCGGCGACGTCGAACAGCGTGAATTCGATGCCGCACTCGTGCGCGATCGCCGGTAGGTGGAGCGCCGCGTTGGTCGAGCCGCCCGAGGCCGCCACGACGGTCGCGGCGTTCTCCAGGGCCTTGCGGGTGACGATGTCGCGCGGGCGGATCTGCTTGGCCAGCAGCTCCATCACCTTCTCGCCGGCCGTGGCGCAGAACTTGTCCCGGATCTCGTAGGGCGCCGGGGCGCCGGCCGAGTAGGGCAGCGCCAGGCCGATCGCCTCGGAGACGGTCGCCATGGTGTTGGCGGTGAACTGCGCGCCGCAGGCGCCGGCGGAGGGGCAGGCGACCTGCTCCAGCTCGTCGAGATCCTCCAGGCTCATGTCGCCGACCGCGACCTTGCCCACCGCCTCGAACAGGTCCTGGACGGTCACGGGCTTGCCGCGGAACGAGCCGGGCAGGATCGAGCCGCCGTAGATGAAGATCGACGGCACATTGAGGCGCACCATCGCCATCATCATGCCGGGCAGCGACTTGTCGCAGCCGGCGAGCCCGACCAGCGCGTCGTAGGCATGGCCGCGCATGGTCAGCTCGACCGAATCGGCGATGACCTCGCGCGAGGGCAGCGAGGCACGCATGCCGCCATGGCCCATGGCGATGCCGTCGGTGACCGTGATGGTGCAGAACTCGCGCGGCGTGCCGTGCGCGGCGGCGACACCCTTCTTAACCGCCTGGGCCTGACGCATCAGCGAGATGTTGCAGGGCGCGGCCTCGTTCCAGCAGGAGGCGACGCCGACCAGCGGCTGGTGGATCTGCTCGCGGGTCAGACCCATGGCGTAGAGATAGGAGCGGTGCGGAGCGCGATCCGGCCCCTCGGTGACGTGGCGGCTCGGCAGCTTCGACTTGTCGTTCAAACGCGTCACCATGAGCCCGGGCCAAGCCTTCGCACAACCGATCCCGAGGGCGCGCGACGGACCGCGACGCGTCGCCGTTCGCGATACGCCGATTGAACCATCCGCGGGCTCGGGAAACCTCGTTCGTTAACGGTAAAGCGTTGTCGAAATTGCCGTTTACCGCCGATGTTGAGGTGGGCCCGGACTATGGCGGGATCGCGGCGTTTACGGGCGGGTCTCGGGGCGGACCCGGGATCGTTTTACGGTGTTGCGACCCCGCCACAGCCACGCTTCGAGGCATTTCGAAAGCCTGCGATAAGTCTTGATGATGCGCGTCGAGGGCGGACAAATCGGAGAGGTGGGACGTACGACGCGTTGGCCGGCGGCATCGCTCAACCGGGAGGGCGATTGGTCCTGAACGAGATGGCAGTCGCGAATACAACGTATGCCCGGTCTGCGCGCGCCAGCGCGGCACGTTGAACTTGTCCTCTGGTTCGGCCGATAGTGTGAGTTAGCCAGATCGGCCCATCATTTGGGCCGGACCCGGGCGCACCGCCGATAAGGGTTCCGCCTCGGCAGCGGTGCCGGGAGGTTTGCACGACATTGCGCCCGATCCGAGCGCGGCCGGCACGGCGTAAAGGCCCCCCGATATCCGGCCGCTTTCGAGCTCAGGCCGCCCCGGCATGGGGGGCCGGGATCTCGGTCGAGATCGCGTCCACGGTGCGCGGCATCGGGCTGCCCTGCCCGTCGGAGCGCTGGATCCGCACCTGCTGGTTGACGGGTTGCATGTCGCCGAAGGGCGTCGAGAACGCGATCTCGGCGGCGTCGCGCCCGACGCCGATCCGCACCAGCCCGTCGAGATCCGCCTGCCGCGTGGCGTCGAACAGCCACCAGCGGCCGTCGAGATAGGCCTCGAAGACGGCGTGGAAGTCGCTCGGCACGAGACCGTGGGCGTAGCAGCTCACGAATCGGGCCGGGATGCCCAGCGCCCGGCAGAAGGCGGTGCCGATATGGGCGAAATCCCGGCAGACGCCGGCGCGCTTCAGCAGGGACTCGTCGGCGGTGGTTTCGCCGTCGCTCGTGCCCGGCTGGTAGGTGATGTGATCGTGGATCCAGTTGCAGATCTCGTTCACCCTTGCATGCCCCTTCGGCAGGGCGCCGAATTCCGCCAGGGCGAACGGCGTCAGCCGGTCCGACGAGACGAACCGGCTCGGCAACAGGAACGGCAGGATGTCGAGGGGGAGCTCACCGATCGGCGTCTCGTTGATGGTCGCCGGGTCGGCCCGGTGCACCGTCAAATCCACCTCTGCATTGTACTCCAGCGAGAACTGGCCGGTGGGCACGTTCACCGCGAGATAGCGGTTCAGCAGATCGGGCGTGGTGTAGAGGTCGCGCTTCAGGTTCGGCGTCAAGACCAGGGTCTCGCTCAGAATCTCGACGCTCTTTAGCTTGGCTACCTCCAGGTTGAAGATGAAGGTGGTGTCGGACAGGATGTTGTAGGACAGGCTGCAACCAAGTGTGTAGCGCATCGGATCTCCTTGCCGGGGGACGACCTGTTCTTCGTCCAAGCAAAGGGCGCGCCCGAATGGCGGTTCCGGCTCACGCCATTCGCGGCAGCATCACCACCGTCAGCGAACGCACCCCCTGCGCCCCGTGGATCAGCACGCCCTCAATGTCGGCGGTGGCCGAGGGACCGGTGTGCAGCACCGCGTAGGCCGAGCGGCCGAATTCGGACCGGCGATAGGCCGCCTGCACATTGGGCAGGATGTCGGAGGGATCGAGCAGGACGATCAGGTGCTGGGCCAGGTAGGCCACGGCGTTCACGATCAGCTGGTCTTGCGTGAACAGCACCGAGCCAGTCTCGGCGATGCCGAACACCGCCCGGACCACCGCCACGTCGACATCCTCGACCTCCTGCGGGTAGCGAACGCTCCGCAGGTCGCGGTTGCCGGTCAGTTCCGGCACCGCCGAGGCGATGACCTTTGCGCCGTCGAGCCGTTCGCGCACCCCCGCAAAGACATCGCCGGGGCCGGGCGCGACCACCCGACCGCCCATCCGCTTCAGCCGCTCGCCGAACTCGGCCACGAGGTCGTCGCCGACCAGGGGCTCGAACAGGGGCACCTCCGGCAAAGGAAAATCCCCCGCCGGCAGGTTCCGGCGGATGTCAGCCAGGATCGCGTCGCGGGCGCTCATCGGCCGGCGTCCTTCATGCGGTTCTGCCTGTACCACGCGTGAAAGGTCTGGCGCGGGGCGTCTGGCATCTCGCGCTTCTTCCCCCAGGTGTTCAGCGGGTTGTAGACCGCGAAGCGCGGCAGCACCTTGAGCGCGGAATCGGCCGCGCCGATCGCCGCCCGGTAGGCGGCCGGTCGCGACAGGACCGCGCCCGCGGCCTTCATCATGCCTTGCTTCAGCGCCGGGATCTGGTGTTCCTCGACCAGCACCTTGCGCCAGGCGAAGATCTGCTCATGGATGTTGATCTTCACTGGGCAGACGTTGGTGCAGGAGCCGTTCATCGTCGATGAGAATGGCAGCGTCGAGTATTTCCGCTTGTTGAAGGTCGGGTCTATGATCAGGCCGATTGGCCCGGAATAGGTCGCCCCGTAGGAGAGCCCGCCCGAGCGCCGGTAGACCGGGCAGGTATTCATGCAGGCGCCGCAGCGGATGCACTTCAGGGAGGTCCAGAACTCCTCCATGCCGAGCCGCTCGGAGCGGCCGTTGTCGACCAGCACCATGTGCATCTCGGTGCCCTTGCGGGGCGCGCGGAAATGCGAGGTGTACTGGGTGATGGGCGAGCCCAAGGCGGAACGCGAGAGCAGCCGGATGAAGACGCCGAGATGCTCGGTTTTCGGGATGATCTTCTCGATGCCGATCGAATGGATTTGCAGCGGCGGCACGTTGCCGGAGAGGTCGGCATTGCCCTCGTTGGTGCAGGTCACGACCGAGCCGGTCTCCGCGATGGCGAAGTTGCAGCCGGTCATGCCGGCATCGGCCTTCAGGATGTAGGGCCGGGTCGTCTCGCGCTGGCTCTCGGCGAGGTAATGGGCGTCGTCGTTGTCGGGGTCGGTGCCGAGGGTCTTGGCGAAGACCTCGGCCACGTCCATCCGGGTCTTGTGAACCGCCGGGGCGACGACGTGGCTCGGCTCCTCGTTGTCGAGCTGCTGGATCCGCTCGCCGAGATCGGTCTCGATGATCTCGATGCCGTTGGCCGCCATGTGATGGCGGAAGCCGCATTCCTCGGTGAGCATCGACTTCGATTTGACCAGGGTCTTGGCGCCGTGGCTCCGCAGGATCTCCAGCACGATGCGGTTGTGATCGGCCCCGTCCCGCGCCCAGTGAACGTGGACACCGTTGGCCTTCGCGGCCGCCTCGAACTGCTCGAGGTAGCGGTCGAGGTGGCTGAGCGTGTGCGTCTTGATCTGCGAGGCGAGCTCGCGCAGCTCCTCCCATTCGGGGATGCCGTGGGCCGAAACGTCGCGCTTCTTGCGCAGGTCCCACAGGCGCTCGTCGTGGGCCGCCTGATGCAGTGGCGCGGCGAGGAAGCGCTCGGCGGCCTCGGCCTGGTCGATCGGCCGGTCGCCGCGGATCTTGGCGCCGCGGGGCTGGGGCTCGCGGACCTGCGGGGCGCGGATCGGCTTGGAGGCGGCCTCAGCGTGCTGGAGACGGACTCCGTCCGGGGCGCGCTCGCTCTCATCGTCACGGGCGCGCACCTCCGGGTGGATGACGCCCTCGCGCTCGCGCGGGTTCAGATCCTCAACACTCATGCGGCCGCTCCGTTCAACACCTGCGCGATGTGGATGTATTTGAGCGGCACCCCGAGGCGCTCGGCGCAGCCCTTCTGGTGCATCAGGCAGGAGGAGTCCGCCGAGACGACGTACTCCGCCCCGGCCCGGTTCTGATCGGCGACCTTGTCGTAGCCCATCTTGGCCGAGACCGCCGGCTCGAACACCGAGAAGGTGCCGCCGAAGCCGCAGCACTCGTCGGGCCGGGCGAGGTCGACCAGCTCGACGCCCGGAACGAGGCGCAGCAGATCGAGGGGTTTGGAATAGTAGGGCTTCACCAGCTCGGAGGGCCGGGCGTGGTGGATGCCGCGGAGCGCGTTGCAGTTGCCGTGATAGGCGACCTTGTGCGGGAACCGCGCCCAGGGCAGCGCCTCGACCTTCAGCACGTCGTGCAGGAACTCGACCAGCTCGTAGGTGCTGGCGCGGACCTTCCTGACCTCCTCCGTCTGCGGAATCGCGGTCAGGTGCTCACGGACCTGATGGACGCAGGAACCGGAGGGCGCCACGACGTAGTCGAAGCCCGAAAAGTTCTTGACGAACAGCGCCTCCGTGGCGGCGGCCTCGGCGTGGCAGCCGGTGTTGGTCATCGGCTGGCCGCAGCAGGTCTGGTCGAACGGGTACTCCACCGTGCAGCCGAGCCGCTCCAGCAGCTCCAGCGTGGCGATTCCGACCTCCGGCTCGAAGGCGTCGACGTAGCACGGCACGAACAGGCCGACCCGCATGGTCCGGAACCTCCCTGGAGCGTCCGTTCCGCTGGTCTGGAACGGTTCGAGACTGATCCTCAGGGTCTATCGGATGAGGTTGGTCTTGGCGAGATCGAGGACCGCGTCACCGCGTCCATCCATGACGGCGCGCAGGACGTAGAGACTGAACCCCTTCACCTGCTGGCCGTCGATCTTAGGCGGCATCGACAATTCGTTGCCCGCCGTGCGCACGTCGAGGAGCGACGGGCCGTCAAAGGCCAGGAACTCACGCATCGCGCCCGGCAACTCGGCGGGATCCTCGACCCGCAGGGCGAAGATGCCGGCGGCGCGCGACATCGCGGCGAAGTCCGGATTGTCGAGGGCCACGCCGGTTTCGAGGTAGCCGGCCGCCTTCATCTCCAGCTCGACGAAGCCGAGGGTGCCGTTGTTGAAGATGACGACCTTCAGCGGCAGCCGATGCTGGCGCAGGGTCAGGAAGTCGCCCATCAGCATGGCGAAGCCGCCGTCGCCGCAGAGCGCGATCACCTGCCGATCGGGCTGGCAGGCCTGCGCGCCGATCCCCTGCGACAGGGCATTGGCCATGGAGCCGTGGACCCAGGAGCCGAGGAGCCGCCGCCGCCCGTTCATCGCGAGGTAGCGCGCCGCCCAGATCGTCGGCGTGCCGACATCGGCGGTGAACACGGCGTCCTCGGATGCCATCTCGCTGATCGTGCGGGCGAGGAATTGCGGGTGCAGCGAGCCACCGGGCTTGCCGGTGGCGAGGTCATCGAGGCCTGCGCGCGCCTTGGCATAGTGCTTCAAGCTGGCATCCAGGAAGGACCGATCGGTCTTCGGCTTAAGCCGGGGCAGCAGCGCCCGGAGCGTCGCGGCGACATCGCCCACGAGACCCAGCTCGATCCGGCAGCGGCGGCCGAGCTCGGACGGGCGCAGGTCGATCTGCGCGACCTTCGCCTCCTGCGGGTAGAATTGCTTGTAGGGGAAGCCGGTGCCGAGCATCAGCAGCGTGTCGCAGGCCATCATGGCGGCGTAGCCCGACGCGTAGCCGATCAGCCCGGTCATGCCGACATCGTAGGGATTGTCGAACTCCACGAACTCCTTGCCGCCGAGCGCGTGGACGATCGGGCTCTTGAGCGCGTCGGCGAGTTGGAGAAGCTCGGCATGGGCACCGGCGCAGCCGCGCCCGCATAGGAGCGTCACCCGGTTGCCGGCATTGAGCATCGCGGCCAGGGCATCGAGCTCCGGATCCGCTGGCCGGACCACCGGCTTGGCGGGGATCAGCCCGGCCCGCGGCGCCAGGGCGCGCTTCGGCGCCTCGCGGAGAGCCACGTCACCCGGCAGGACGATCACCGCCACACCCCCCTCCCCCACGGCGGCGCGGATCGCGTTCTCCAGCACGAACGGCATCTGCGCCGGGTCCGAGATCATCTCGCAGTAATGGCTGCAATCGCGGAACAGCTCGGTGGGCTTGGTCTCCTGGAAATAGCCGGAGCCGATCTCGGGCGACGGGATATGGGCCGCGATGGCGAGAACCGGGGTCCGACTGCGATGCGCGTCGTAGAGCCCATTGATCAGGTGCAGATTGCCCGGCCCGCAGGACCCGGCGCAGACGGCGAGCTGGCCGGTGACCTGCGCCTCCCCCGCCGCCGCGAAGGCCGCAGCCTCCTCGTGGCGTGTGTGGATCCATGCGATCCGCCCCCGCGCCCGCAGCGCTTCCGTAATCCCATTCAGGCTGTCGCCAACCACCCCGTAGATGCGGGCGACGCCCGCTTCCCGAAGGGTCTCGGCGACGACGTCGGCAACGTTGCTGATGCGCATGATCGGGCTCCGGTTTCAGCCTCGGCCAGGAATGTGGAACCCGAGGACCGGAAGTCACCCCGGGTCCCGACGCACCGGGGACTATCCCGGGCAACCCGGGGCGCGCGCTTGATTTCCGGCGTCCCAGAGTCGAAGGACGTCTGGAAACGTTCCGAAGAGATCATCACCATGGAAGAACTGCTTGCCCGCGTGACTGCCCGCACCGGGCTCGACGCCGCGACGGCCCAGACCGCGATCGGTCACATCCTCGCCTTCCTGCAGAAGGAGGGGCCCGAGACGGAGGTGAACCAGCTTCTGGCGGCGCTGCCGGGATCCGATTCGCTGATCGCCGAGGCGAATGCCGGCGAAAGCGGTGGTGGCGGCCTGATGGGTATGCTCGGCGGCATGATGGGCGGCGGCGGTGTCATGGCGCTCGGGCAGAAGTTGATGGCCGCCGGCGTGCCGATGGGCCAGATGCAGCCGCTCGGTCAGGAACTGTTCGCGTTCGGCCGCGAGAAGGTCGGCGAGGACGCGATGGGGCCGATCATCGGCTCGATCCCCGGTCTCAACCAGTTCGTCTGATCTCGTTGCGGGTGTGAGAGCGCACAGAATTCGGCCACGGCCTGGACGATCGTGAAAAAACAGTTTCCGGGCGGAAGCTTGACGGAACCTGTCACCGCGATCCCCGTTATTGGGGTGCGGTCGGAATCGACGCTATCGGCGACGTTCGCGACCGCAATCCAGCAGGCCGGCCATGCCCGTCTTCGAAGCGAAGAATCTGGACAGTGCATTCGAGGGCCAAGCCCTCCTCGCCGCGATTCTGCATCCGACGCGCGCGGCCCAGACACGCGCGCTGCGTCACGGCCGCCGTCGCGCCGAGCGTGCGACCGCCATGGCCGATCCGCTCACCCTGGAACCGCGGTTTCCGGTGACCGTCGACGGGCTGGCCCCGACGCCCTGCCCGTCGCGCTGAAGCGCCGACGGCGGCCCTTAGAGGCGGGTGGCCGCGGGCACGTCGTGGGCTCGTCGCGCCTGAGCCGATCACGCGCACCCCCTGTTCCGGATCGGTGAAGCGACGCGAAACCTGATCCGGGTTACAGCGCGAGGCTCGCCGCGCCAGCGTTACAGATCGACCAGTTTGCTGCCGCCGCATGCGCCCGGGAAAGGATCGGTACAGATCCGATGGCATCGGACCTTTCCACACGACGTGAGAAGCACCGGCTCCGAACAGTTACCAGGGCTGTGGGGTAACAAGGCCCTGGCGGGTCACCACCACCCAGTCGCGCCCGCGGCGCTCGACGCCCTCGACACGGCCGAAACCGGGAAGAATCTCGCCCGGCCCGATTTCCAGGAGCCGGTGCCGGCGGTTCTCCAGGATCGCCATCCCGTCATAGACCTCGCGGACCGCCCAGGCGTCGATCACGGGGGGCTTGTCGCTCACCGGAGCCTTCGGCTTCACGTCGGCCGGCTTGACATCGGCGAGCTTCGCCTCGGTGATCCTGGCGTCCGTGACCTTGGCCTCGACCACCTTCGGCTCGACGCTGCGGGTCTCGGCAAGACTTCCGGTCTGGGACGGCTCGGCTTTGGCGACCGTCGCGGCGCGACGTTCGATCTGGGCTGCGAGGCCGGCGATTCGGGCGGTTTGCTCCCGCTCGACCTGTTCGAGACGTTCGCCGAGGGCAGCCGTCTTGGCGGTCAGATTCTTGTCGAGCTGCGCAAGGCGCTCGCCGAGCGCGCCGCTGCGGCTCGACGCCTCCTTGCGTGCGGAGTCGGTGGAGGCGCGCAGGTCGGCCAGGACCTGATGGAGCTGCGCGATATCGCTCCCAAGGCGCGCGGTCTCGGTCCGGCCGGCATCGAGGGTCGTGCTGAGCGCCGCGACGGCGTCGCTCGACAAAGCGGACGAGCGAGTCAACGCGATGAGGCCGCCGCCGAACAGGGCGCCGAGCGCGAGGCAGGCGCCCGGAACCGCAAGCCTCCGCCGGTCGATCCGCGACAGCGACCGAAGCACAACCAGCGCAGGCGCAGCGGTTTTCGGCGCCTTGACGGCATCCGCTGCCGATTCGGCCTGGCCGCTCACCACGGCCTTGAGCAGGTCGTCCGGCGTGGCGGCCGGCTTGGTCTCGGTCTTGATCATCGCCCCCAACTCCGCCTGCAGGATGTCGCTGCAAGCGTTCGTTAAGGACGTTTGTTTACGAAAGCCTTACCGGCCGGGCCTGCTCAAGCCGCCAGGCCACGCTTCTTCAGCAGCGGCTCGATGCTCGGCATCCGCCCGCGGAACGCCGTGTAGGCCTCGCGCGGATCCCGCAGGTTGCCGGCGCCGTACACGAAAGTGCGCAGGCGCTTGGCGGTCTCCGCATCGAAGATGTCGCCGGCCTCTCGGAAGGCGTCGAACGCGTCGGCATCCAGCACCTCCGACCAGAGATAGCTGTAGTAGCCCGCCGCGTAGCCGTCGCCGGAGAAGATGTGGGCGAAGTGCGGCGTGCGATGCCGCATGCCGATCTCGGCCGGCATGCCGATCCGCCGGAGCGCTTCGCCCTCGAAAGCCGGCACGTCGAGCCCCGCCTCACCCTCGGCCGAGAGATGGAGCGTCATGTCGACGATCGCCGAGGCGGTGTACTCGACGGTGGCGAAGCCCTGGTTGAAGGTGCGGGCGGCGAGCAGCTTCCGGAGCAGCGCATCCGGCATCGGCGCCCCGGTCTGGTGATGGCGCGCGTGGGTGCGCAGGACTTCCGGCTGCTCCAGCCAGTGCTCGTAGAGCTGCGAGGGCAGTTCCACGAAGTCGCGGGCCACCGCCGTGCCGGAGAGCATCGGATAGGTCACGTCCGACAGGAGCCCGTGCAGGGCGTGGCCGAACTCGTGGAACAGGGTGCGCGCGTCGTCGAACGACAACAGCGTGCTCTCGCCCTCCGGCGCCTTGGCGAAGTTCATCACGTTGACGATGATCGGCGTGATCGGCCCGTTCAGCCGCTCCTGCGAGCGGAACGCACTCATCCAGGCGCCGGAGCGCTTGGTGGCCCGGGCGAAGTAGTCGCCCAGGAACAGCCCAACCTCGGATCCGTCCGGGTTGCCGACCCGCCAGACCCGCACGTCGGGGTGGTAGCGCGGCACGTCGGCCAGTTCCTCGAAGGTCAGCCCGAACAGCCGGGAAGCCGTATCGAAAGCCGCCTGGATCATCCGTTCCAGGGGCAGGTAGGTCTTGATCTCGCTCTCATCGAGATCGTGCTCGGCGCGCCGCACCTTCTCGGCATAGTGGCGCCAATCATGTGCCTGGAGGGTGAAGTTGTGGCCCTCGTCCTGGATCGCCGCCTGGAGCCGGTCGCGCTCGTCGCCCGCCCGCGCCCGGGCGGGGGTCCAGACCTCGCGCAGGAGGCCGGTGGCCGCATCGGGGCTCGCCGCCATCGTATCGTCGAGGGCGAAGTGCGCGAAGCTGTCGAAGCCCAGCAGGCGCGCCCGCTCGGCGCGCAACTGGATGATCTCGGCGGCAATCGCGCGGTTGTCGGTCTCGCCGCCATTCTCACCGCGCCGAGTCCAGGCCGCGTAGGCGCGCTCGCGCAGGTCGCGGCGGGTGGAGCAGACCAGGAACGGCTCGATGAGCGAGCGCGACAGGGTGATGACGTGGCCCTCCAGCCCCCGCTCTTCCGCGGCACTCCGGGCGGCGGCTCGCAAGAACGGCGGCAGTCCGGCGAGGTCGTCCTCGGTCTGGAGCGGGAGCGTGAAGCTGCTCTCGTCGGCCAGGAGGTTCTGGCTGAACCGGGTGCCGAGCTCCGACATCCGGGCCGCGATCTCGGCGATGCGCGCCTTGGCGTCGGATTCGAGCGTCGCGCCGGCCCGGCGGAAGCGGACACGGTAGCGATCGAGGACACGCCGCTCCTCCGGACCGAGGCCGTCGGCCTCCGCGTCGACCGCCGAGATCCGCGCCCAGAGTTGCGGGTTCAAGTAGATCGCGCTGCCGTGGCGGGCGAGTTTCGGCCCGATCTCGCGCTCGATCGCCTGCAGCTCCGGGTTCGTGTGGCTGCCGGTCAGGTTGTAGAAGACGCCGGCGACCCGATCGAGGGCCTGCCCCGCCCGCTCCATGGCCGCCACGGTGTTGGCGAAGGTCGCGGGCGTCGTCTCGGACGCGATGGCCTCGATCTCGCCGGCATGGGCCGCGAGCGCCGCCTCGAAGGCCGGGCGGTAATGCTCCGGCGTGATCCGCTCGAAGGGCGGAAGCCCGTGGGGCGTGGTCCAGCGCGCCTCGTGAAAGGGATTGTCCCGCGGCAGGCTGGGGAGCCCGGCTTCAAAGGCGTCCGGCATTCCATCCTCAGATTCGTGTCAGGCAGCGCGGGCCGTCGTCGCGGCAATTTGGCGACGGGGCTCGCGCATCCAATCCGGCAGAGAAAATCCTGTTCGCGCCATCCGTCAACCGCGCCGGCGATCCGAAGGGCTGCTCGCTCGTTTGTGTGAACCGACGCCCACGCTTCGAGGCCCCATGCCGGGACGATCTTTCTTGACGATTCACCGTTCGCCGACGGCCCTGGCGTTCGGCGCCCTTGCCCTGGTGCTCTCTCTCGCGGCGGGCCGGGCGGCCGAGACGCCGGCCTCGACCGTTCCAGTACCCCCGCCTCTCCCGCCGGAGCGGCCGGAGGCGCTGAAGGCGCCGCCCGTGCCCGAGGCGCCTCCGCCGACGCCGCCGGCCCGCCCGGCCGAGCTGACGCCCCCCGCTGCCAAACCCAGCGAGGCCACCGAAACGCCGGCGGCGGAGAAGCCCGAAATCCCGACTCCGCCCCCGACCCCGCCCGGACGGCCGCCGGAGCTTTCCGGCGAGGCGGCCCTGGCACTTAAGGTCGCAGCGCCGGACGACACCGCGTGCCGGACCCGGCTGAAGCGGCTCGGCGTCGCGTTCGAGCCCCTGCCGCCGATCGCCGACGGCCAGTGCACGGCGCCGCTGCCGCTGAAGGTCGTACGGCTCGCCGACGATGTCGCGCTGCCGCAGGGCGCGACGCTCACCTGCCGGTCGGCCGAAGCCCTCGCGCGCTGGGTGACCGAGGTTCAGATCGAGGCGGATCGGACCCTCAAGCACGGATTGACGGGCCTCGAACTCGGCGGCTCCTACGTCTGCCGCGGTCAGAACCACGACGTCGATGCAAAGCTCAGCGAGCACGCCTTCGCCAACGCCGTCGACGTGATGGGTTTCACCTTTGCGGGTCGCGGCAGCATCGCGGTGAAGGCGATGCCGGAGGGAACCGACGAGGCACAGTTCCTGAACGCCGTCCGCGGCAAGGCCTGCGGCTTTTTCCGCACGGTCCTGGGGCCGGGCACGAACGCGGCCCACGCCAATCACTTCCACCTCGACGAGCGCGAGCGGACCGCCGGCCATCGTCTCTGTGAATGACGCGGGTGGAACGTTCGGGCAGACGCGGCATTTCTGCGTGCGAAGCGCCTACGCTTCCGGAGACGGCGATCTCAATGAGTCCGAAACCCTGGCGGCCGGTCCTTGCGGCGCTCTCGGCGACGCTTCTGGCAACCAGCCTCGCGATGCCGGCTGCCGAAGCCCGCCCGAGCGCGAAAGCCGTGGACCGCGAAGCGCCATCGCCTGCTCTCACCGCGGAGGCCGTCAACACGGCGTCGCTGTCGCCGCCGGCCGATGACAGGTCGTCCGCCAAGGGGCAGAGCAAAGACAAGGCGGGGGACGACAAGCCCGATCCGCTGATCGTCAAAGCCCAGGTGCTGCTGGATCGCGCCCACTTCTATCCCGGCGCCATCGATGGCCTGCTGGGCGACAATTACAAGCGGGCGCTGTCCGCCTTCGCGACGGCGCAGGGCCTTCCCGCCACGCAGGCGCTGACGCCGGAGGTCTGGGACAAGCTCAAGGCCACGAGCGACAAGCCCGTGGTCACGGACTACACCATCACGGAAGCCGACGTTAAGGGCCCCTACGTCGACACGATCCCGCCCAAGATGGAGCAGCAGGCCGATCTGAAGGCGATGAGCTACACGAACCCGCGGGAAATGCTGGCCGAACGCTTTCACATGGCCCGCGCGCTGGTCACGACGCTCAATCCGGACAAACCCCTCGACAAGGCCGGTACGACGATCTCGGTGGCGGCAGTAGACCCGATGGGGACCGACAAGCCGAAGGCGAAGGAGTTGCCGCAGGACCCCAAGGTCGAGCGCATCGAAGTCGACAAGAGCAGTCGCGACGTGCGTGCTTTCGGAACGGACGGGAAACTGTTGGCCTATTACCCCGCTTCGATCGGCAGCACCGAGAAGCCGGCTCCGAGCGGTGACACGAAGGTCAAGGGCGTCGCGTTCGATCCCGACTATACTTATAACCCGAAATACGCATTCAAAGGCGTGAAAGCGCAGCACAAGTTCACCATCCAGTCCGGTCCGAATAACCCGGTTGGACTCGTCTGGATCGACCTTGCGATCCCGAGTTACGGTATCCACGGGAC
Organism: Methylobacterium sp. J-030; assembly: GCF_022829545.1. GTDB lineage: Bacteria > Pseudomonadota > Alphaproteobacteria > Rhizobiales > Beijerinckiaceae > Methylobacterium. The sequence continues at coordinate 47,508 of NZ_JAKSYM010000313.1, forward strand.
GCCAGAGCCTGAGAAGGTCGGTAAGACCGAATCCCATGGTTGCATCCGGCTGACCAATTGGAATGCCCGCGATCTTGCGGCCCACGTCGCGCGCGGTGCGAAGGTCAGCTTCAAGGACGAATGACGCCGTCGCCCGCCGATTGGGCGGTCCTCGCTGCGAATATGTAACATCGGTTAACATACTGCGCGAACACCGGCCGGGAACGGCTCAGGAACGCTTGACACGTTGCGCGTTACGGGCGACGCCACAGGCTGCCTCGTGAACCGTTCGTCGTGGCGGCGTTGCGTATTTCTGGACGCCGACCAAGCGGTTCTCGAGTAAAACCAATCGGACGGCTTGGTCCCCGGTGCGGGGGCGCTCGAAGGGAAGACGGCCCGGCGTGACTGCTGACTCCAACGATGATGTTCTCAACGGCGTCCGCGTACTCGTCGTGGAGGATGAGGCTGCGATCTCGATGCTGCTGGAGGACATGCTGCTCGATTTCGGCTGCGCCGTCGTCGGACCGGCCGCGCGCCTGTCCTCCGCCCTCGAAATGGCCGCCCAGGAGACGTTCGAGGTCGCGATCCTCGATGTGAACGTGGCCGGTGAGCCGATCTATCCGGTCGCCGAGGCGATCGCGAAGCGCGATCTCCCGCTGGTCTTCTCGACCGGCTACGGCGGCGCCGGCATCCGGGAGCCGTTCCGTGATCGGCCGGTGGTTCAGAAGCCCTTCAGTCAAGCTGAGCTGAAGCGCACGCTGATCGGCGCCATCCGCGCTGCCAGAGCTTGATCCGGCGGCCGTCGCGTCACAGGCCTTCGATCGTGAACGCGTCGGCGACATGCGCCGGCCATTCACGGGCGCCGACGAATACGGCATCCGCCCGGAACGTCATGCTCGTGCACCAGGGATTGTGCCCGATCCAGGATCTGACGGCCCTGGAGAAGCGGCGCTTCTTGGCCGCGTCGATCGCCTCCCGGGCGTCATCGCGCCGGGACCGCGCCTTGACCTCCACGAACGCGATCGTGTTCCAGCGCTGGACGACGAGGTCGATCTCGCCCCCCGCGAAACTCACGCGCCGGCCGATCGGCCAATAACCCTTCAGCATCAGCGCCGCCAGGGCCAGCCACTCCGCGCGATGGCCGCGTCGATAGGCCGCCCGGCGCTTCCCGGCCTGTTCAGGCCGCGCATCGGTCATCCCTCGCTCCGCGCCAGGGCGAGCGCCCGCGTGTAGACGAGGCGGCGCGGCTGCCCGGTCTCATCGGCCACGAGGCTTGCGGCATCCTTGATCGAGTGCCGCTCCAGAGCCGTGCGGAGCAGGGCATCGAGGGCTTCGTCATCGTCCGCGGTACGCTCCACGGCGGTGGCGGCGCCGATGATCACGACGATCTCGCCCTTCGGCGGCCCGTCCTCGGCGAAGCGCTGGCTGAGGCCGCCGAGGGTGTCGCGGCGGATCGTCTCGTAGAGTTTGGTCAATTCCCGGGTCACCGCAGCGGGGCGGTCGGTCCCCAGCACCGCGGCGGCATCGCTCAGCATCTCGGGCAGCCGGTGCGGCGATTCGAACAGGACCAGCGTGCCCGGCACCTGGATCAATGCCTCCAGGCGGTTGCGCCGGGCGCCGGCTTTCTGCGGTAGAAACCCCTCGAAGAAGAACCGGTCGGTCGGCAGGCCCGCCGCGACCAGGGCGGTCATCACCGCCGAGGGACCGGGAACCGGTGTGATCGGGATCCCGGCCTCGATGACCGCCTGGACCAGCTTGTAGCCCGGGTCCGAGACGAGGGGCGTGCCCGCATCCGAGACGAGCGCCAGAGCCGCGCCGGCCCGCAGCCGGCCGACCATCCGCTCATGCACGGCATCGTTCGAATGCTCGTGATAGGCGAGCAGCGGCGTCGTGATGCCGTAGTGGGCGAGCAGGTTCCGCGTCACGCGGGTATCCTCGGCAAGAACCGCATCGGCCGCCGCGAGGGTGGCGAGCGCGCGGATGGTGATATCGCGCAGGTTGCCGATCGGCGTGGCCACGATGTGTAGGCCAGGGGCGAGCGGTTCAGCCTCGCTCGCCAGCCCGAAGGCCGTGAAGGTGGTGCTCCGCGGCCGGTCGGCTGGCTTCTGGGATGGGACTGTCGGCGACGCGGAGCGCCCCGAGGTGTCGAATCGGCGGGTCATGGCTGGCGATCTTGCCACACTGGGCGTCTCTCGTCGCGCGGGAGCCGCGTCGCCGGGAGCAAGTCCTTCGCGGTGCGTTTACATTTTCGGATCCCACGATCACGTTGCCATGGCCTGCCCGAAGGAGACCGCGCCATGACGCGCCTGATCGGCGCGCCGGTCCGTCTTGCGCGCGTCACCGCCCTGAGCGCCCTCATGTGCGCAGCGCTGCTGCCCCTCGGCGGCTGCCTCGGCAGCGATGATGGCCGGCGCAGGCCGCCTCCGCAGGCCAGCCTCGCACCCCCCGTCGAGGTGCCGCAGGCGGTTCCGTCGGCAGCCACGCCGGTGCCGGGCGTGCCTGGGTCGGTCACCCCCATGGCGTCGCCCGGGCCGCGGATCGGCGGCGGCTCGGTGAAGGTCGCCCTCGTCCTGCCGCTTACCGGACAGGGATCGGCCGTCGGCACCGCCATGCGCAACGCCGCGCAGCTGGCCTTCGAGGAGGCGCAGCAGCCGGACCTGACGATCCTCGTGGAGGACGACCGTGGCACGCCCGACGGGGCGCGGGACGCCACCCAGGAGGCCCTGCGGCAGGGCGCCGAGATCGTCCTCGGCCCCCTCTTCGCCGGCAGCGTCCAATCCGCGGCCGCGGTGGCGAAGACAAGTGGCAAGCCGGTGATCGGCTTCTCGACCGACGTCACCGTGGCTGCACTCAACGTCTATCTCCTGAGCTTCCTGCCGCAGCCGGAGGTCGACCGGGTGGTCGAGGATTCGGTGGCGGGCGGCAAGCGCTCCTTCGCCGCGCTCATCCCCGAGACCGCCTACGGCAACGCCGTCGAGGCGGCCTTCCGCGAGACGGTGGCACGCCGGGGCGCCCGCGTGGCGGCGGTGGAACGCTACCCGGCGGGCGCTCCGGGCCCGGCGGTGGAGCGGTTGGCCCGCGTCATCACGGGTCCCGGCGCGACGGCCGACGCGCTGTTCATCCCGGACACCGCCGAGACGCTGCCGGCCGTCGCCGCCGCGCTGACCAAGGCCGGCTTCTCCCCGGCCCGGGTGCGGCCGGTCGGCACGGCCCTGTGGAACGAACCGGCGCTGTTCGCCCTCCCGGCCCTTCAGGGCGGCCATTTCGCCGCGCCGGACCGCAGCGGCTTCTCGGCGTTCAGCGGGCGTTATCAGGCGCGGTTCGGCGCCGTTCCGCCACGCGTCACATCCCTGACCTACGACGCCGTCACGCTCGCCGCGGCGCTCGCCCGGCAATACGGCTCGCAGCGCTTCGCGGGAGCGACCTTGACCAACGGAGCCGGTTTCGCCGGGGTGGACGGCACCTTCCGCTTCCGTCCCGACGGGCAGAGCGAACGAGCGCTGGCCGTCTACGAGATCCGCAACAACGCCGCGACGGTGGTGAGCCCGGCCCCTCGGGTTCTGGCCAAGCCCGGCCTCTGATCAGCCGGCGAGTTCGGCCACGATCGCGTTGAGAACCGGTGCGCCCCAAGCGGTGACGGCGATGCGGCCGCCGGGACGCCGCTCCAGCAGTCCGTCGCCCGCCAGCATGCCGATCCGGTTGTCGTTGAGGGGCCGACCCTTCAGGGCGGCGTAGCGCTCCGGATCGATCCCCTCGCGCAGCCGCAGGCCCATCACCAGGAACTCGTCGGCCTGATCGGCCGGCGAAAGCGCCTCGGTCTCGACGATGCCGTGGCCGTCGCCCTCGACCCGGGCGAGCCACGCCTCGGGCCCGCGCTCTGTCACGGTGCCGATCCGACCCGCCTCGGTGACGAGGCGCCCGTGCGCGCCGGGACCGATCCCCGCATATTCGCCGTAGCGCCAGTAGAGCAGGTTGTGGCGCGATTCCGCGCCGGGCCGGGCATGGTTCGAAATTTCGTAGGCGGGCAACCCGGCCCGTGCGCAGAGTTCCTGCGTCACGTCGTAGAGCGCGCGCGCCATGTCGTCGTCCGGGACCACAAGTTTGCCCGCGTTGGCGAGGCCGTGGAAGGGCGTGCCCGGCTCGATGGTGAGCTGGTACAGGGACAGATGCTCGCCGGCCCGCTCCAGCGCCTCGCCCAGCTCGTCCCGCCACATCGCGAGTGTCTGGCCCGGCCGGGCATAGATCAGGTCGAAGGATGTGCGCGCGAAGGTCGCCTGGGCGACGCGGATCGCATCGCGCGCCTGCCCCACGTCGTGCAAGCGGCCGAGCGCCCGAAGCGATGCGTCGTCCAGCGCCTGCACGCCGAGCGAAACCCGGTTGACCCCGGCTGCGCGATAGCCGCGGAAGCGGGCCGCCTCCACGCTCGACGGGTTGGCCTCCAGGGTGATCTCCGCGTCCTTCGCCACCGGCCAGTGCGCCGCCACGGCGTCGAGCAGGCCGGCGACCGTGGCGGGCTGCATCAGCGATGGGGTGCCGCCGCCGAGGAAGATGCTGGTGACGGTGCGGCCGGGCGTCCGCGCGGCGGCATGGTCGATCTCGGCCCGGAAGGCGTCGAGGAAGCGCGGCTCGTCAACGCGGGCGTGGCGGACGTGGCTGTTGAAGTCGCAGTACGGGCACTTCGCGGCGCAGAAAGGCCAGTGCAGGTAGATGCCGAAACCCACGTCGCGGGTCGGATGGTCCGGGCCGGTCGCTTGCATGATGGCGGGGATGTGAGCGCCGCAACCCGGTTTGGCAATCAGGCGCCGGGCGCGAGGCAGGCCCGGCTCAGTTCCACGAAGGCCCGGGCACGGTGCGACAGGCCCTGACCCCGCTGCCAATCGACGCCGTGCTTCTCCTCCGCGCTCATCTCGCCGAAGGTCCGGTCGTGCCCGTCCGGCCGGAAGATCGGATCGTAGCCGAAGCCGGCCGAGCCGCGGAGTTCCACGAGGTCGCCGAACACCCGGCCCTCGAACAGCTCGGTGTGGCCGTCCGGCCATGCGAGCACCAGGGCCGAGACGAAATGCGCGCGGCGATCCGATGCGCCGCGCCGGTCGAGTTCCGAAAAGATCCGCGCCATGGCGCCGGCAAAGTCCTTGGTCGGGCCGGCCCAGCGGGCGGAAAAGATACCCGGCGCTCCGTCGAGGGCGTCGACGCACAGGCCTGAATCGTCCGCGAAGGCCGGGAGGCCAGTGGCGTCGGCGGCGGCCTTGGCTTTGATCGCGGCGTTCTCGGCGAACATCGTGCCGGTCTCGTCCGGCTCGGGCAGGCCGAGTTCGCCGGCCGATACGGCTTCGATCCCGAACGGCGCCAGCAGCGCGCGCATCTCGGCGAGCTTGCCGGCATTGTGCGTGGCGATGACGACCTTCCCCGTCAGCCGCCGGCTCACGCGATCGCCTCCTTCTGGAGGGCGACCAGCCGGTCGGTGCCGGCGCGGGCAAGGCGCAGCAGCTCGAGGAGCTGAGCTTCCGAGAACGGCTCCATCTCGGCGGTGCCCTGCACCTCGACGATGCCGCCGCGGCCGGTGAGCACGAAGTTGGCATCGGTCTCGGCCGCCGAATCCTCGGCGTAGTCGAGATCGAGTACCGGCGTGCCCTTGTAGAGGCCGCAGGAGACGGCCGCGACGTGGTCGCGCAGCGGATCGACCGAGATGATCGAGCGCGCCCGCATCCAGCCGAAGCAATCGTGCAGCGCCACCCAGGCGCCCGTGATCGCGGCGGTGCGGGTGCCGCCATCGGCCTGGATCACGTCGCAATCCACGGTGACCTGCCGTTCGCCCAGCGCCTGCAGGTTGGTCACGGCCCGGAGCGACCGGCCGATCAGGCGCTGGATCTCCTGTGTCCGCCCCGAGGGCTTGCCGGAACCGATTTCGCGGCGGGTGCGTTCGTGCGTCGCACGCGGGAGCATGGCGTATTCGGCCGTGACCCAGCCCTTGCCCGAACCGCGCAACCACGGCGGTCCGCGCTCCTCCAGCGAGGCGGTGCAGAGCACCCGGGTGTTGCCGAAGCTGACGAGGCACGAGCCCTCGGCGTAGCGCGAGACCGCGCGCTCCAGGCTCACGGGCCGCAACTCGTCGGCGCCACGCTTGGAAGGCCGCATTGCGGACCCCTTCTGTGAGGAAAGTCGAGGGCCGGGCTCTTAGGCCGCCGGGTCCGCGCCGGCAAGCGGCGCAGGCGAACCGCTTGAGACGGATTGATCCCGAGCGGGCGGTTGGACATGATCGGACCACAGGATCAAAGCGTGACAGACCCGAACCCGCGATTTCCCGATTGTCCATCGATGCAAGCGCTTGCCGCGCTCAACGAACGCGCCCGGGAGATCTTCCGGCAGATCGTCGAGAGCTATCTCACCACGGGTGAGCCGGTGGGCTCGCGCAACCTCGCGCGAATCCTCCCGATGGCCCTGTCACCGGCGTCGATCCGCAACGTGATGGCGGATCTGGAGCATTCCGGCCTCATCTTCGCGCCGCACACCTCGGCCGGCCGGCTGCCGACGGAACTCGGCCTGCGCTTCTTCGTCGACGCGATGCTGGAACTCGGCGACGTCGGCCAGGACGAGCAGGCTCGGATCGAGGCGCAGATGCGGGCCGCGGCCTCGGGCCACACCTTCGATTCGGCGCTGGCCGAAGCCTCCACCATGCTGTCGGGCATCTCGCGCGGCGCCGGCGTGGTGCTGACCACCAAGGCGAACGTGAACCTGAAGCACATCGAGTTCGTGCGCCTGGACCCGGCCCGGGCGCTCGTCGTGATGGTCTCCGACGATGGCTCCGTCGAGAATCGCCTCGTGGACCTGCCGCCCGGCCTGCCCGCCAGCGCGCTGCGGGAGGCGACGAACTTCCTGAACGCCCGCCTCCAGGGCCGGACCCTCGGCTCCCTGCGCGCGGAGATCGAGGCCGGCCGTCAGGCGATGAAGCGCGAACTCGACGCCCTGACCGAGCGCCTCGTAGATGCCGGGCTCGCGACGCCGGTCGGCCCCACCGAGGCGCGCCAACTGATCGTGCGCGGGCAGGCGAACCTCCTCGGCGACCTCAAGGCCGCCGAGGATCTGGAGCGTATCCGCCTGCTGTTCAACGATCTGGAGAGCCAGAAGGACGTCATCGACCTCCTCGCCCGGGCCGAAGGGGGGGACGGCGTGCGCATCTTCATCGGCTCCGAGAACAAGCTGTTCTCGCTCTCGGGCTCGTCGCTGATCGCCGCGCCGTTCCGGGACGGAGCCCAGAAGATCGTCGGCGTGGTCGGGGTGATCGGGCCGACGCGGCTGAACTACGCACGCATCGTGCCGATGGTCGATTACACCGCTCGCGTGGTGTCGAAACTTCTGGACGGGGGGCGGTGACGCGACCGTTGCTGTGCCCGGCGCGGGGCGCGTCATCTTCGGGAGCGGGATTGGCAGCGGTGACCGCCGATCCCTGGCATTCACCGTTTCCGGTGTTGCCGTGTCCAGAGACGAATGCGCGGCGCAGTGTGACCCGCCGTTCGCTTTTCTGGACCATGCCGGAGCGATGACCATCCTCTGCACTCCCGGCCGCGCGCGGCCTTCGCAGGTTAGTCGGTCAAGCTCACGACCCGTTTCAGCCGGCCGGGCTTTCGGAGTAATCATGCATCGGCGGTATGCCAGCGGCTGCTGCACGCTTTGACAAGTTTGCGCCGAACTCGTCAGCTCGCTGCCGAAGGCGACTCGCTGTCGTGAATGACATTGGCCTGGAAGAGGCGTAGGGCGGCGTCTTCGGCGCGACCTTTGGCGGGACGGATCGACATGCCTGATCTGGGCAATGACCTGACTTTTGCTTTCGTCTCGCTGGGCATGGCCCTGACGCCGGGGCCGAATATGGTCTATCTGATCTCCCGCTCGATCGCGCAGGGGCGGACGGCCGGCCTGATCTCGCTCGGCGGCATCCTCGCGGGCCATATCGTCTACATGGTGTGTGCAGCCGTGGGCCTGACGGCGCTGCTCATCGCGGTCCCTTACGCCTACGATGCCGTCCGCCTCGCCGGCGCACTCTACCTCCTGTACCTCGCGTGGCAGGCGGTCCGGCCCAACGGCCGATCCCCGTTCGAGGTCCGCGACCTGCCGAAGGACAGCCGGCGCAGGCTCTTCATGATGGGTCTGCTGACCAACCTGCTCAACCCGAAGATCGCGGTCCTGTACCTGTCGCTGCTCCCTCAAATCATCGTCCCCGAGAACGGAAGCGTGCTAGCCCAGGCTCTGATCTTTTGCGGCACGCAGCTCGCCGTCAGCGTGGGGATGAATGCCGTCTTCGTCCTTGCCGCCGGGACGATCGCCGCATTCTTCAACCAGCGCCCGCTCTGGAGCGTCGTGCAGCGCTGGGTGATGGGGACGGTGCTGGCGTCGCTCGCGGTCCGCATGGTGGCCGACGCTCACCGCTGATCGCGCCGCGATCGGCGGTGATACGTCCATCGTGCGGCCCGGTGGTCAACGCCGCACGCCGAAACAAGGTCGGTCCGGCGTGCGGCATTCGTCGTGGGCCGGTCAGCCCGGGATCACGTCCACGATCTCGTAGGTGTCGGGATCGACGATCACGATGTCATCGCGCACCAGGACGAAGTCGTAGCCCTCGTATTCCGGCACGATCTCGACGAGGGACGGCGGCAGCCGGTGCAGGCCCACCGAGCGCGGGATCGCCGTGCCGACCGCCAGACCGAAGGCGACGTCCCGGAGCGGCGAGACGCCCAGGCGGGTGATTGACGAGCGGAACTCGGTGCGCTGCCGCGTGTCGAGCCGGCCCGCCGCACCGCGGACCGAGCCGCCATCACGCACGCCTGCACGGCCTCCGCGCTCACCGGCGGGACCACGTTCACCGGCGGGACCGCGGCCGCCCTGATCGGGCCCGGCATCGCGGTTGCCGCGCTCTCCGCCCGGTCCGGGCTGCCGCGCGCCGCGCTCAGCCGGTCCGCCGCGCTCGTTCGCACCGCCGACGCGGCCAGGCCCTTCGGCACCGCGCCCACCGGGTCCACCCGGCTCGGCACTGCGCTGGCCACCCTCGGCCCCGCCCCGCATGCCGCCGCCTGCTCCGCCCTGACCGGCGCCGCCACCCCCCGGACCACCGCCGCCGGCCGGACCAGCGCCGGCGCCAGGCGGTCCCCCGCCTCCACCGGGCCCGCCGCCCCCGGGACCGCCCGGTCCGCCCTGCGCGAACGCGGTCGCCGCCCCCGCGACGACGATGGCAAATGCCACCGTGTCCATCACAATCCGCTTCATGGCCTCTCCTCCAGCCTTCGTGGGAGCGCCATCGGCGCCCGGACCGGCCCGCAACGGCCCCCCGGGGTAAACCGTTCCGGACGCTGCGACTGCGGCAGTGCCGCGGATGACAGGCGCCGAGCGCGTCCTGAGGAAAGAATCATCACGGACTTGCGATCACGGTCATCAGCTGTAACGTCGGATCGTACGAAGAAGAGGCCGGCAGTCGCCGTGCCATAAAGCGATCGACGGAGACGCCATGTCCGCCTTGCGAGACGATACGATCGGTATCGCACCGGGCACATACGACGATGCCGCCGACCGGAAGCGGCGCATCTGGGCGATCGTCGGCTCGTCCTCGGGCAATCTGGTCGAGTGGTACGACTTCTACTGCTACGCATTCTTCGCGCTCTACTTCGCGCCGGCCTTCTTCCCGAAGGGCGATTCCACCAGCCAGCTGCTCCAGACCGCCGGCATCTTCGCCGTCGGCTTCTTCATGCGTCCGGTCGGGGGGTGGCTGTTCGGGCGGATCGCCGACCGGGTCGGGCGGCGGACCTCGATGGTCATCTCCGTGCTGATGATGTGCTTCGGCTCGCTGCTGATCGGCGTGTTGCCGACCTACGCGCATGTCGGCACCCTGGCGCCCGTGCTGCTGCTCCTCGCCCGCATGCTCCAGGGCCTCTCGGTCGGCGGCGAGTACGGTACCTCGGCGACTTACATGAGCGAGGTGGCGATCAAGGGGAAACGCGGCTTCTTCGCCTCGTTCCAGTACGTGACGCTGATCGGCGGGCAGCTCCTCGCCTCGCTGGTCCTCGTCGTGCTCCAGACCGTGATGACCGGTCCCGAACTCACCGCCTGGGGCTGGCGCATCCCGTTCTTCATCGGCGCCGGGCTTGCCATCGTGGCGCTCTATCTCCGGCGCTCGCTGGCCGAGACCAAGGGCAGCGGCGACAAGGAGAGCGCCGGCACCTTCGCCGAGTTGTTCAAGCACTGGCGGGCGTTCCTCGTGGTCGTGGCCTACACGGCCGGCGGCAGCTTGAGCTTCTATACGTTCACGACCTACATGCAGAAGTATCTCGTCAACACCGCCGGCATGCCGAAAACATCGGCCTCGCAGGTCATGACCGTGGTGCTGTTCGTCTACATGGCGATCCAGCCGATCTTCGGAGCGCTGTCCGACAAGATCGGCCGCAAGGCCAACATGCTGCTCTACAGCGGCCTTGGAACGCTCATGGTCGTGCCGCTGATGACGGCGCTCGGCACCAACAAGGACCCGTATCTCGCCTTCGCGCTGATCACGCTGGGGCTGGCCGTGGTGTCGTTCTACACGGGCATCAGCGGCATCGTGAAGGCCGAACTGTTCCCGACCAACGTGCGCGCGCTCGGCGTCGGTCTGTCCTACGCGATCGCCAACGCCATCTTCGGCGGCACCGCCGAGTTCGTCGCCCTGTGGTTCAAGGACAACGGCATGGAGAGCACGTTCTTCTGGTACGTGACCGTGCTGATGGCGATCGCCTTCGTGGCGTCGCTGATCATGCCGAACCCGAAGGTGCATGGTTATCTCGACGGCGCCGGCACCGTCGAGGAGGCGCTGGGCAAGAAGTCCCGCTTCGCGCACGCCTGAGGGCGGCCGCGCCGCGCTGGACCGGGCGACCCATTCGCGCTGATATACCCCCGCGGACGCGCGAGACGTCCGCGGGAGGACATCATGCTGAGGAAGACCACCGCAGGGGTCTTGGCCCTGCTCTGCCTCGCCGCCGGACCGGCTCCGCGGGCCGCCGAACAGGGGTCGGCCTCGGCACCGTTCAAGCCGCATCAGACGAGCGGCTACTTCTTTGTTGGCGGCGGCTATGCCGGCGCGAATGGCAAGACCACGGCCCTCGGGCAGATGTTCGTGGAATACCGCGCGCCGGAGCGGATCACGCAGCCCTACCCGGTCGTCATGGTGCACGGCACCGCGCAGTCCGGAACGAACTTCCTCGGCACGCCCGATGGCCGGCCCGGCTGGGCGGACCGGTTCGCCGCGAAGGGCTTCGCGGTGTATGTCGTGGATCAGGTCGGACGGGGCCGCTCCGGTGGCGATCCGGATACCTATGGTCCCTATGCCCGCCTTCCGGTCGAAGATCTGGAGACCGTCTTCACCGGGCAGGAACGCTTCTCGCTCTATCCGCAGGCAAAGCTGCACAGCCAGTGGCCGGGCGGCCCGGGGGTGCGCGGCAACGCCGCCTTCGATCAGTTCTACCTCTCGCAAATCCCCTATATCGCCAGCGCGCTGAGAACCGAGGAGTTGGTCGATCCGGCACTGATCGCGCTCCTTGAGAAGATCGGCCCCGCGATCCTTGTCACGCATTCGCAGGCCGGGGTCTTCGGCTGGGCGGTGTCGGACCAGCGACCTGACCTTGTGAAGGCGCATGTCGCCGTGGAGCCAAACGGGCCGACCTTCTACGACATCCGGTTCAAGGGCGGCGCCGACTGGTACGAGCGCGTCGGCGACGCACGCGCCCGGCCCTACGGCATCACCCGGGTCCCGCTGCATTTCGAGCCGCCGGTGCGTGGCCCGACCGACCTCACCGTCATGCAGGCCGAGACGGCGGCCGCGCCCGACAAGATCCGCTGCTGGCTTCAGGCGGAGCCTGTCCGTACCCTTCCGAACCTCGCCCGGGTGCCTGCCGTGATCGTCACCGCCGAGGCCTCGTTCCGCGCCACGATGGATGATTGCACCGCGGCGTTCCTCACCCAGGCCGGCGCCAGGCCGGACCGGCTCGACCTCGCCGAGCACGGCATCCATGGAAACGGCCACATGATGATGCTGGAGTCCAACAGCGACGCGGTGGCGGATGCGATCCTCGACTGGATCGTGGGGCGGATCCAGGCGCCGGCCCGGCCTTAACCGATCGCTTACCCTGCGCCGGCGAGGATACCCTCGTCATCCGACGAGGAATTGCATGACCGATATGACCGACACCGTGGGCGTCGCGGGCGACCGGATCCGCTCGATCATCGAGCGCATCGAGCGGCTGGACGAAGAGATCAAGGACCTGATGGAGGCCAAGAAGGAGATCTTCGCCGAGGCCAAGGGCGAGGGCCTGGACGTCAAGATCCTCAAGGAGATCCTGAAGATCCGCAAGCAGGACAAGGACGAACGCGACGAGCACGAGACGCTGCTCGACGTGTACCTCCGGGCGATGGATGCGCCCGCCCCGGCCCCAATGGCGGCGGCCGCCTGAGCCTTCGCGCACAACCCGGGGCGGCGCGGTGTGCCGCCCCTTACCGGTCCGGATTGGCCGCCAGATAGGCGTCGAGGTTGCGGCGCACCCGATCGAGCGGCACCTCGGACGGGTCCGGCAGGACGAAGCGTGCTCCGGTGATGATTTCGTAGGCCCTGATGTAGACCGCGGCGGTCTCGAGAACCACGTCCGCCGGAATCTCGGGGATCGGCTCGCGATAGGGATCACAGCGCGCCACGACCCAGTTGCGCACGAAATCCTTGTCGAAACTCTCGGGCGCGGCCCCGCGGCCGAAGCGATCGGCATAGCTCTGCGCGAACCAGTAACGGCTGCTGTCCGGGGTGTGGATCTCGTCCGCCAGGACGATCCGGCCCTCAGCGTCCGTGCCGAACTCGTACTTGGTGTCCGCCAGGATCAGGCCGCGCTCCGCCGCCACGGCCTGCCCCCGGGCGAACAGGGCCAGAGCCGCGTCCGAGACGACGCGCCACTGCTCCGCACTCAGCAGGCCGCGAGCCAGGATCTCGGTCTCCGTCAGGGGTTCGTCGTGGCCGCCGTCGAAGGCCTTGGTGGTCGGCGTGATGATCGGGACCGGCAGCTGCTCATTCGGGCGCATTCCGTCGGGGAAGCGATGCCCGTACATCTCCCGTTCGCCGGCCCGGTACCGGGTCAACACGGAGGTCGAGGTCGTGCCGGCGAGATAGCCGCGGACCACCACCTCCACCGGCAGGATCTCGAGGCGCCGACCGACCACGACGTTGGGATCCGGGTAGGCCAGGACGTGGTTCGGGCACAGATCAACGGTCTGCTCGAACCAGAAGCGCGCGGTTTGTGTCAGCACCCGCCCCTTGAACGGGATCGCGGCGAGCGCGCGGTCGAACGCGCTGATCCGGTCGGTGGTGATCAGGATGCGCCGTCCGTCCGGAAGATCGTAATTGTCCCGGACCTTCCCGCGGTAGTGGTCCGGCAATCCGGACAGCGTCGCCTCGGCCAGGACCTGATGCGCGTGCGGGGCGAGATCGGCCGTGTTCATCCGAGCGTTCCGTCAGGCAGGGCGGCGATGCTGCCGCGCCGCCTGTGTGCGCGGACGGCAAGGAGATTGCCAGCCCCGTTTCACCACGGCGCTTCCGCGCATCGCGCGTCGATGAAGCCCTTCGCCGGGCCATCGCGATCCGGAACAGCGGAGGGTCTACTCCCCGCATCGATGCATTTTGAGCTGCGACAAGTACAATCTCGATGGAAATATTCGTATCGGATCTATCTTCAGGCCTCGATTGCATCAATTGGTGTTGGCGGAGCACCAGGATACTGCGTGCCGGTCGGACGCGCGCATTCCGTGCGGTGTCTGCCCAAAGCCGATTGAGATGAGATGAACGGTTCAAACCAGAACGCGACTCGGCATCCTCTGCTGCGCAAGGTCGACAGCATAGCGCTGTTCGAGCTCTCATCCGAGGAACGCGGCGCTCTCGAGGCTCTGCCGATGCAGGTAGCTCAGTTCGAGGCCTACCAGGACATCGTGCGCGAGGGAGACCGGCCGGGCCGCAGCTTCGCACTCCTGTCCGGTATCGCCAGTACCTATAAGACCACCCGGGGCGGCAAACGACAGGTCATGAGCTATTACGTCCCCGGCGACGTGCCCGATTTCCAGAGCCTTCACCTCCAGACCCTCGACATCAGCATCGCGGCCATCAGTCCGTGCCGTGTCGGGTTCGTGCAGCACGAGGCGGTGCGCGCGCTGCTCCGCGCGCATCCGAGGCTCGGCGAAGTCTTCTGGCGGGCGACGCTGATCGATGCCGCCGTCGTCCGCGAATGGATGCTGAATACCGGTCGCCGGGATGCCTACGCCCGGATGGCCCATCTCGTCTGCGAGTTGGTCACGCGCCTCGATGCTGTCGGGCTCGCGCCGGAGCTGAGCTGCGACTGGCCCATGACCCAGCCCGAACTGGCTGATGCCCTCGGCATCACGCCAGTTCACGTCAATCGCACGATTCGGGACCTGAAGGCCGCGGGGTTGCTATCGCTGCGGAGCCGACGTCTGACCGTACATGACTGGGCAGGCTTAGCGTCTGCAGCGGATTTCGACCCGACCTATCTGCATCTGGGTCAATAGGGGCGGACGCCCGCTCGGATGCTTGCGCTCTCCGATTTTGCTGCAGCGCTCCTATCCCTTCGACGTCAGCCAAACTGCGCTCTCATGTTTTTTGACCCGAGCAAGATCGACAAGTCCTTTGCTCAGCTGATCGCGGCCTCGGCAATGGGCTTCGGCCGGGAGAAGGATTTGCCAAGCCTCAACGCTACGCCGCCAGTATGACTGGCCACCGCGCTCGCCTTCAACGACGACATGCTGCCGATCAACGCGGTAGGTACGGCACGAGGCAGAAAGAGCGAGGTTTACATCGTGCTGCGCGACACGCCCAGCTTTCTCCCGCCGAGCCGAGCGCGGAACACGTTACCCAAGCAATCGATGGGACTGTGACGTAGGCGCCAACCGGTGCTTCCGATGATCTCTGAAGGCTGCTGGGGCTCGCCAGCTCGACAGCCGCGATAAGGACGGGGCGACCGCAGCTTTCGAGCGGCAACCGTCGACTGCTTGTGGCCGAGAGCGGAACGGCGGCTTTGGAGAAGGCTTGCCAGGAAAGCGGACGGCTTCCTGTCGGGCCGACTCAATCGCAACGCTCGCCCCGCCTCAACCCTCGAAAGCAGTCACGAGCACGCCTCAGGTTAATGCCGACCTTCGGCCGCCAAGCCGGGACGATCAACGATCTCGATTGCGCCCCCGACGAAGTTCGATCAGACCCGTCTCGAACCATTGCCCCACAAGACGGCTGACAACCTCGCGGACGCTACCGACGCCGTCCGCGAGCTTCTGATGGGTCGCCGCCGCGACACCCCGCGGATCGGCGTCAGCAAGGAGCCGCTGCGCGAGGCGCTGCGTGAGCGGTGCGAAAGCGACCTCATCGGTCAGCGTCAACAGGTCAGACATGAGCCGCGTATCGTCGTCCATGACGAAGCTGCGGAAGGCGGCGCTCTCGCCCATCAGGTGCTGGAACGTGCTCACTGGCAGAGCTGCGAGTTCGGTCCTCTCCTCGGCTACGCTTTGGGCCGGGAAGGTGCGGCCAGACCGGAGGCACTGCATGGTCAGGGGGCAGGTGCCGCCCGGGCCGACCTTTTAGATCAGCATCTCGCGCCCGCTCTCCGACCTGCGGAAGATCCGCGTGCGCCCCTCCAGGCACATCGGTCGTTGGCGCACTCGCCATCTGGGTCGTAGGCGACGGCGCCTTGGTCCAGCACTGGGAAATGCACGGTTCCCCGGGCGCTCTGGAGGTGCGCCGGGCTGAGAGCTTGGAGAAGCGCAAACCGGTCGATCCATCGCTCGACCTTCTGGGCATCCGTCATGGCTGGCGTCGTCCCCCCGGCCACGACAAAGGGCTGATCATCCGGCTCGCGTTGCGTTTTTCGCCCGCCGCGCCGGACTTGTGTGACTTGGGTCACCGACTGGGCGCAGCGGCCCGGCATACCATCGGATCGCA
This sequence comes from Methylobacterium sp. J-030, assembly GCF_022829545.1. GTDB lineage: Bacteria > Pseudomonadota > Alphaproteobacteria > Rhizobiales > Beijerinckiaceae > Methylobacterium. The sequence goes on from NZ_JAKSYM010000313.1 coordinate 63,475, forward strand.
ACGAACACGATAAGGGTGCCTGCCGTGTGCGGCGCCCACCGGGAGTGAACCGATGCGCCGCCTCGCCTTGAGCTTCATGCTCGCCGTCCTCGCCGCCGGCCCCGCCGCGGCCGAACAGGACCTCCTGCTCGGGGCCGACATGACCTCGCCCGCCATGACCAAGGCCGAGATGAGCCGCGTCGACGTCGAGGCGATGATCAAGACCGCGGACGGCAAGCCCGTCGACCTGCACGACAAGGCGCTGTCGGGACTCGATCTTTCCGGCCTGAACCTCCGGGGCGCCAACCTGCGGACCGCGCGCCTGAACAACACCAACTTGCGCGGCGCCGACCTCAGCGGCGCGAACCTCGAACAAGCGTGGTTCCTGAAGGCCGATCTATCCGGCGCCAAGCTTGCGGACGCGAAGATGTTCGGCATCACCGCCCGGGACGCCGACTTCAGCGGCGCCGATCTCAGCCGCTCCATGCCGATCGGCGACTTCAAGGGCGCCAATATGAGCGGCGCGACACTGGTCGACCTCAAGGGCGGGGCCGACATCAAGAACCAGTCGATGGGCCTGATGCGGGCGGTTTTCACCTCGGTGAACCTGTCGGGTGCGAACCTGAAGGGGGCTAACCTCGGGCGGTCGCGGCTGGAATACGCCAACCTCAAGGATGCCAACCTGACCGATGTGGTGCTGATGGGCTCGGACCTGTCCGGGGCGAACCTGACGGGCGCCACGGTCACAGGCGCCGACTTCAAGAACGTCGACGTCGACGCCGCCAAACTGATCGACCTCAAGGGTCAAGCCGAAGCCAAAGACTGGTCGGAGCGCGTGAATGCCGACCGCGCCGTCACCCGGGCGGCCAACTGAGCAACGTACCCATACCTCCTCACTCTCACGGAGATACGAGCCCAACCTCCTCGTCGACATGGGCCGGCTGCGCGCGGCGGAGGTCGCCTCCGACGGGTACGGGTCCTGCCCGCGCACGGTGGAGCGCGGCAAGATCCTGCTTGCGGAGTTCGGCTAGAGCGGCAAGCTGCTGCCGAGCTTTCCCGCCTGGCTCATCGACGGCACCAAGCCGAGCCATGTAGCCTGGCTCCGGAAGGAGCGGATGCTGCCACCGATCTACCGGAAGGGCATGCTGCGCGGCCGGGAATGGACGGCCAAACCGAAGGCCGTCGCCTGAGGCGGTCCCCCGGGGCGCCGGTCAGAAGTCGAGCTGGTCGCGCACCGCGTCGATCCCCGCGGCGGCGCAGGCCGCGTCCTTGTCGCCGCCCGGTGCGCCGGAGACACCGCCCGCCCCGACGAGGCCGCCCCCCGCCTCGATCGGCAGGCCGCCGGCCATCGCCACCACGTTCGGCAGCCGGCCGAGACCAGGATCGAGGCGCTTGTCCGCGATGGCCTTGGCGAAGTCCGCCGTCGTGCTGCGGAAGCTCAAGGCCGTATACGCCTTCGACGAGGCGGTGGTGGCCGAGGGCAGGCCGGCGAAACGGTCGCGCAGCAGCACGAGGGGAGACCCGATCCGTCCATCACCACCACCGCGACCTGAAGCCCGTCCGCGCGGCACTTCGTCAGGGCGGCCTGGGCGATGGCGAAGGCGATGTCGGGCGAGACAGATTTGTAGGTCAAGAGCGCGTCCTCAGCCGCTGCAGGGCCAGCGAGGCAGGCCAGGGCGAGGGCCACCGCTAGGCGAACCCGTCGGGCATCAGGGCCGTACATAGCTCCACCCCTGCTCCTGACGGTCCATGATCTGCACCACGCCGGAGGGGACGAGATTCGCCTGCGGCAGCAGGGTGATCGGGTGCCCCTCGGCCTGCTCCATCGCGGTCTTGGTGTTGTTGCAGGCTGAGAACTGGATCTTCGACGGGAAACCGTAATCGGCAAAATGCGCGATCCGGTCGGCCACCGTGGATGTGTCGGCGCGGTACATGGCCAGGCCCGGGCCGAAGGCGACGATGTCGATCTCCACCTCCTCGTGCTTCGCGCGGTAGAAATCGACGACGTTGGTGGCGTTGTTGAGGGTCAGGCTCATGGTGGCCGGATCGGCGGTATCGACTTGGAACACCACGCGGTGTCCCTTCGGCCCCTCGGCGGCGAGGGCCGGAGCGGCGGCGAGCCCGGCCATGAGAAGCAGCATCGGGCGTCGGGACATGTGTCGCATGGCGCGCTCCATTCGTCAGGGCCGGACCAGGGTGTACCCGGTCTCTGCCAGCGTCATCAGTTGCACCACCCCGGCCTCGACCGGAATCGCGTGCGGGTTGATCGCCGGCCGCCGTCCGGTCTCGCGGGCGATGGTCTCGACTGTGTTCATGCACACGTCGAAGCGCACGCCCTGGGCGACGAGGCTGTCCACTCCGATCCGGTGCGGACTCTCCTGCCGCAGGAGGTCGATGCCGGGGCCGAAGGCGACCACCTCAATCGCCACCTTGTCCGGCCCGTAGGCCTTCAACACGTTGTTGGCGACGCTGAGCACGAGGTCCTGCCGGTGCGGATCGCGCTCGGAGAGCTGAAGGGCGAGGCGGTGCTCGGCGAAGGCCGAGACCTCCGGCGCCTGGCCGCCGCCGAGGGTCGCGGCGGCGGGCGTCCCGCCGGCCTGGGCCACAGCCGGCACGAAGAGGCCGCCGAGCAGCAGCCTGCGCGGCAGGCCGGAGCCGCTCACGCCGATCCGCCGTAACCGGGGTTGTCCGCCACGCCGACCACGTCCACCGGTTTGTCCGGTGACAGGTCCGCCCTTCCCGACCGGCCGAGCTGCGCCTCCAGGATATCCCAGACCGGCTTGCCCTCCTGCGGGTTGACGGAGGCCCAGCCCGCGACCCGGTAGGTCTTGGCCCGATCAAGTCTCCCGCCGTCCGTGAGGGTGAGGTCGGAGATGCGCTTGCCGCTCTCGGCGCCCGGCTCGCAGCGGTAACTCAAGCCGCCGACCCGGACCATGTCGCCGCCCTGCTGGTAATAGGGATCCGGGTTGAAGAGGTTGTCGCAGACATCCTCCATGATGGCGTGAATCAGGGCGCCGGTCATCGGCTGGACGTAGGTCTCCGAGTAGGTCGTGGCGGTCTGCGCCAGGACGTCCTGCGCGGTGACGTCCCCGCCTGCCAGCACCGAGGTGCCCCAGCGGAAGCCCGGCGAGAGCGAGATTTCCGCGTCGAGCCGCGTGCGCAGGGCATCGCACAGCAGATGATCCATCGTGCCGGTGAAGTTGCCGCGCCGGTAGAGCAACCCCTCGGCGGTGGCGAGCCGCCGCCCGAAGGCGGCCGCGTGCGGGGCTTCGAGGGAGGCGATCAGCGCCTCCATCTCGGCGTCAGGCTTCAGGAGGTCGGTGAAGACAGGGAGCAGGCGGTAGCAGATCCCGCGCAGGGCGCCGGGGGCAAGGTCGAGGTCGACCACCGCCAGGAACTTGCCGTTGGAACCGGCGTTCGAGACCAGGGTCTTGCCCTTGGCATTGGACACCGCGACGGGCTCCGGCACCGCGTCGTGGGTGTGGCCGCCGAGGATCAGGTCGATGCCGGCAACCCGGTTCGCGAGCTTCAGGTCGACATCCATGCCGTTGTGCGAGAGCAGCACCATGGCATCGACCTTGTCCTTGCCGCGCACCTCGTCCACCAGGACCTGAAGTTGGGCGTCGCGGATGCCGAAGGTCCAGTCCGGTGTGAAGCGCTTCGGGTGGGCGATCGGCACATAGGGAAAGGCCTGTCCGATGATCGCCACGCGGCGGTCGCCGAACGCCTTGATGGTGACCGGCTTGAACACTCGGCCCGAGGCGGGATCGAAGGCCGGCGCCTCGTTGAAGGCGGCCTCCTCCGTCAGGAACACGTTCTGGGCCAAGAACTCGCCCCTGAACTGGGCGAGGTTCGCGCGCAGGCCGTCCTGCCCGTAGGTGAACTCCCAATGACCGGTCATCGCGTCGATGCCCAGCAGGTTGGCTGCCTCAACCATGTCGGCGCCCTTGCGGGCGTTCGCGAGTCCGCTGCCCTGCCACAGGTCGCCGCCGTCGAGGAGGACGGCGTGGCCCCCCGGGCGCCTCGGCACGCAGGCGGTTGACGAGGGTTCGGAGCGGGGCGCCCCCCCCCCCGAGCCGACCGTAGCGCGTGGCCGCCGCCTCGAAGTCGAGATAGGTGAAGGCGTAAGCCTCGCGGCTGTCCGGATCGAAGCCGAACCGGTTTAGGAATGCCTCGCCGACGAGGTGGGGCCTTCGGGCGGCGGTGGCTCCGGTGGCGGGCCCTCACCCGAGGTGAATGCCAGCCTCGGCATCCTCCTGGCCGGTGCCACATTCGCCTTCCTCCGGCGCAAGCGTGGTGGCAATGAGGCCACAGCCGCCTGAACGCTGCGGTGACTGATACGACCACATCCCAGCGGGTTGGCCCGCCCAGATCGATCGAGGTCCGGGTCCCCGATATAACGCCCGCTCCGGGACTGAGAGTTTGGGTCCGCTCCCCACCCGACCCAATCATCCAGTGACGCCCGCCAACGCGACCGAAGTTGGCCGGAATCAGACGGACTGCTCCGGTGAAGGCTTGCTTGCAAAGCGGACAGCTCCCGATCGACGCATTCCGGTACCCCGACAGGGCGGAGGAAGCGGTCGGCCCGGCGGCGCTTCCTGCCGCGAGAGCGCCCCCCGCCGACGTGGAGACCGGATCGACGCAAGAGCGCGCCACGACGAAGGCTCGGAGCCGCGCGCGATGGCAATGCGCACGGGACACGACAGACGACAGGGATGCCTCGGAGCGGCTGTCCCACCCACCCCGTCCTCCTGAGGCGCCGGAGCGCAGCGCAGGCCTCGAAGGAGACCTCCGGACGGCTCTGCGATCCCCGGAGCCGCCTTAGCGGCCCGCTGACGCGGGCACCTCGGGATGAGGGGGTCGGATGGGATCACCCGATCGATCTGCCACAGGTCACGGTCGTGTCCCGCGCGCGTTACGATCGGGCACGGCTCAAGCCGAGAACCGTCGTCTCGGCGGGGATCAAGACCGCGGACTTGGGATTGTGATTTGTCTTTCGCGGCGAAACGGGGCCTGCCTCGCGGCACGCGGACGAAGCGCTCCAACGCCAGAATTGCTGCGCGGGGGGAGCGCTGCCCAAGGTGGAGACGGCCGGCCGGATGAACGCAGCGCTTGGGATCATGTGCAAGGCTCCGCGTCCCGGTCGCACCAAGACCCGGCTCGCCGCGCATCTGGGGCCTGCGCAGGCGGCACAACTCTCCGCATGCTTTCTGCGGGATGTCGCCGACGCCGTGCTGGCGGTGCCGGAAACGCTGGGACGTCAGGGTTACGGGGTCTATGCACCCGCCGGATCGGAGGCCGAGCTTGCCGCGATCCTGCCCCCCGCTTTCCGCCTCGTCCTTCAGGAGGGCGCAGATTTCGGTGTCGTGCTGAGCACAACGGTACAGCGGTTGCTGGAGCACAGCCATGATTGCGTCGTGCTGATCAATTCCGATTCGCCGACCCTGCCGGCGGCCCTCCTCACCGCAGCCGTCACCGCTCTGCGACGGCCCGGGGATCGGGTGGTGCTCGGACCGGCCATCGATGGGGGCTACACCCTGATCGGACTGAAGCGCCACCATCCCGCGCTCTTCACCGACATCCCCTGGAGCACCGGCGACGTGCTGCGCCTGACCCGGGCGCGCGCCGTCGACGGCGGCCTCGAGGTCGCGATGCTGCCGCTGTGGTACGATATCGACGATGCGGAGACGCTCGGGCTGTTGCAAGCGGAGATCGCCGGAACCCCGCCGGCATTCGCGACGCCCGGAATCGTCGGCGGGCCGGCCGCGGCGACGCGGGCGCTGCTGACGCAGTGGTCGGAGGCTTGAGTGCGATCCAACGGCTGATCCTCCTCGGCCTCGCCGGCACGGCGCTGGTGGGGCTGGGGATGCCGGTCCTGCTCGGACTGGGGGACGACGCCTTCCTGGCGCTCACCATCGCCAGCGGGGTGATCGCGGCGCTCGCGGCCCGCCTGGAATGCGTCGAGGCGGGGCGGGCCCTCGCCCTCATCCTCGGAGCCGGCCTGGCCATGCGGATCCTCGCACTGCCCGCGCCGCCGATCCTGTCCACGGACATCTTCCGCTACGTCTGGGACGGCGTCGTGCAGGGCGCCGGCATCAATCCGTACCGCTACGTCCCCGCCGATCCGGCCCTGGCAACCCTGCGGGACGGGGCGGTCTACCCCTTCATCAACCGTGCCGACTACGCGGTGACCATCTACCCGCCGATCGCGCAGGGGTTCTTCTTCCTCGTCACCCGGGTGTCGGCGAGCCCGCTGGCCATCAAGCTCGGCCTCGTGGTCGTCGAGAGCCTCACCCTGGTCGCCCTGGTCGGCCTCCTGCGGCTGACCGGGCGTCCGGTGACGCGCGTGGCGGCCTACGCGTGGCACCCGCTCCCCGTCTGGGAGATCGCCGGGCAGGGCCATGTCGACGGGCTGATGATCGCCCTGATGATGCTGGGCCTCTGGCTGGCCCTCGCCATCGGCCGGCGCTACGCGGGGGCCGCCGCTGTCATCCTGGGGGCGCTGGCCAAGCCCTTCGCCCTGATCGCGCTGCCCGGGCTGTGGCGACCGTGGGACTGGCGGATGGTCGGCCTTGTGCCGCTCGTCATCGCGACGGCGTATCTGCCCTACCTGTCGGTCGGGCGCGGCGTGCTCGGCTTTCTCGCCACCGGCTATGTCGAGGAGGAGGGCCTGTCCTCAGGCTCGGGCTTCGTCCTGCTGCGGCTCTGGCGCCTCTGCGTCGGTGAGCACCCCCACGACACGCAGATCTATCTGGGCCTCAGCCTCGCGATATTGGCGGCGCTCGCGCTCAGGACCGGGTTCCGGCGCGTGCGGCCACCCGAGCGCAGCCTGCGCGACATCAATCTTTCGATCGTGACGTTACTTTTTTTGCTCTCGCCCGAATTCCCTTGGTATCTGTTGATGGCGGTGCCGTTCTTGAGCGTCGCACCGACACTTCCGGGCTGGGCCCTGACGGTGGGAGGCTTCATGCTCTACGATGTCGTCCCCGGCGATCCGCAGCTCTCCTACCCGGTGCGCTCGGCGGTCCTGGCCGCCCTTGTCGCGGCCGCCGCGCTGGCACAGGTCGGCCACGGCCGGCGCCCCGGAGTTGCCCGATGACCCTCGGTCTCACCGCGAAGCCGCCGGTCGTCGACCCGCGCCGCTACCACGAGGCGGCGCCGCGGACGGCCGGGACCGTCGTCGAACGTCCGCCGGTCTGCCTATATCTGGAGGTGACGAACCGCTGCAATCTGCTCTGCACCACCTGTCCGCGCACTTATGTCGAGCTCGAACCGCCGGCCGACATGAGCTGGGAGCTGTTCACCCGCATCGTCGATCAGGTGCCCGATCTCAGCCGGGCCGTGCTCCACGGGGTCGGCGAGCCGATGCTGGTCAAGGACCTGCCGCGCATGGTCCGCTACCTCAAGGATCGCGGGACCTACGTCCTGTTCAACACCAACGGCACCGTCCTGTCGGAGCGGAACGGGCGGGCCCTGATCGCGGCCGGCCTCGACGAGCTGCGAGTCTCGCTCGATGCCTCGACGCGCGCCTCCTACATCACGGTTCGCGGCAAGGACTATTTCGAGCGGATCCTGAAAAACGTGCGCGCGTTCCGGGCCCTGCAGGAGCGGGAGGGCCACGCCAAGCCGCGGGTCTCAGCCTGGCTCACCGGGCTCAAGGAGACCCTGCCGGAATTGCCCGCCTTCGTGCGGGTAGCCGCCGAGACCGGCGTGAAGGAGGTCTATCTCCAGCGCCTGGTCTATTTCGAGGACGATGCGATCGGCATGGCCCGACCCGATCAGGCGCTCTACGAGCGGATGGAGGCGGACGAGGCCCATTACCTCGCCGAGGCCGAGGCGGTCGCGGCCGAGCTGGGGCTCACCTTCTCGGCCTCGGGCGCCGCGAGCGAGCCCGGCATGAGCCTTCGGCGCGACGACGACGGCTCGCCCTGGTCGCTGTGCCGCCGCCCCTGGAACGTGATGTATTTCACGGCCAACGGCCGGGCGCTCCCCTGCTGCATCGCCCCGTTCTCGCAGCGCGGCTACGAGAACTACACCTTGGGCGACGCCACGCAGGACAGCCTGCGGGCGATCTGGAACGGCGCCGCCTACACCGATTTCCGCGACGCTCTGCTCTCCGACAAGCCGCCGCAGGCCTGCGCGAATTGCGGGCTGCGCTGGAGCCTGTGATCATCGCGCCCTTCGTCACGGCCATCGTCCCCTGCCTGGACGAGGAGACCGCGATCGCCGACGTCGTCGCCGGCCTGCTGACCCATGGGGCCGACGCGGTCATCGTGGTCGATGGCGGGTCGGCGGATGCGACCCGCGAGCGGTCCGCGACCGCGGGGGCGCGGGTGGTCGTCGAGCCGCGCCGCGGCTACGGCCGGGCGATCCAGACGGGGATCGCGGCGCTGCCGCCCGAGACCGGCATCGTCCTGTTCGTCGACGGCGACGGCAGCGACCGGCTCGATTGCGTCCCCACCCTCCTCGATCCGATCCGCCTGGGTCACGCCGATTTCGTCCACGGCTCCCGGATCCGGGGCCACCGCGAACGGGGGGCTATGAGCCCGCAGCAGATCGTCGCCGGTCATCTCGCGGGCTGGCTGCTGCGGCTCACCTACGGAGCGCGCTTTACCGACATGTCCCCGTTCCGGGCGATCCGCCGCGACGCGCTGGCGCGCCTCGGCATGCGGGACGAGACCTATGGCTGGAACCTCGAGATGTTGATGCGCGCCTCCGCGGCGGGCCTGCGCTGCGTGGAGGTCGCCGTCGGGCAACGTCCGCGGCGCGGTGGCGCCTCGAAAGTGTCCGGTGACTGGCGGGTGGGACTGCGCGCCGCGTGGGCGATCGGCACGACCTTCCTGCGCCTCGCCCGCGCCCTGTCCCGGGAGGGACGCCCGGCCGGCTGACGCGCCGCGCCTCAGGTCGCGATGCGCACGAGGCGCGCGGCCCAGCCGAAGGTGAGACCGGGTGGGTATCGGCGCCGCAACTCCGCGTCGAGGCCGAGACTGCGGCCCGCCCCGAAAACGCTGAACAGGGCCATGAGACCGCCAAGGAAGACGTAGGTCCACGGCCATTCCTGCGGCTGCAGGTATAGGCCGAGCCAGAGCTGAGCCACGAACAGGACGCCGACCGCACCGACGATCCGGACGCCGAGGCCGAGGAGGAGCGAGATCGCGAAGGTCAGCTCCGTGAAGAAGACCAGGACGTCGAGGATGTAGAAATTCGGCGTCGCCAGCAGCACGCTCCGCACGAACGTGCGGTGGATCGCGAAGGCGGCGTTCGTCACCTCCTCGCCCGTCCAGTAGTAGAGCCCGTTCTCGGTGGAGGCGAGCGGCAGCTTCCAGAGCATGCCCTGGAACCACATGCCGCCGATCAGGGCGCGCAGCGCCCACAGGGTGACGTCGCGGCCGGTGCGCTGGACCGGATCCTCGATCCATTCCCGGATTGCGATGATGATGCTGGCGAGGACCAGCAGCGCGAAGCCGGCAGCGACCAGCCATCGCCCGTAACCGAGCGCGACCTCGTCGTTCTGCTGCCCGATCAGGAACAGCCAGGTGTCGGTGAAGGGATCCGTTCGCATGGCATCGATCCTCGATGGATGGCAGCAGGCCGTTCAGGAGCAGGCCGTCGGGAGGGGCGGGTTCGTCGCGGGTCCGTGCCGCGGCTCGGAGAGGCGGACCGGCAGGTCCGCGAGGCGCAGAGACCGGCGCAGGGCCCGGGACAGCGCATCCACCAGCATGGTCAGGAGTCCTGTCGCCGCGATCAGCAGCACGGCGGTGTCGAGGCGCAGTTCGGAGATCGCGGCATCGACGTAGAAGCCGAGCGTCGCCACGCCCAGGATGCCGAAGATCGCGCTCTCGCGCAGGATCAGCTCCCAGCGATAGAGCAGGTAGGCCAGGAACTGCCCGTAGAGCCGCGGCACCGTCTCGTAGCTGTAGAGGTTCAGGCCGGTCGGGGCGTCGGGGCGGTAGGCGAGGCCGTCGGCATGGCGCCCCATGAGGTAGCCGACGATGCCGGCATTGTGGATGGTCAGGGCGAGGATCGCCGGCAGCATCGACGGGCCGAGCAACTGCAGCAGCACGTAGGCCAGCATGTATTCCGGCGTCGAGCGCACCACCACCAGGAGCACGCGCCCGAAGGGCTGCCCGATCGGCCCGGCAAAGCGGCGCGAGGCGAGGGGGAACAGGACCAGCGCGCCGAGGGCGGTGGCGACCAGTGCGACCTGCGCCAGCACCAGGGTCTGGATCGCACCGGGTACGATCTGCTGGGTGAGGATCGGCCGGAACCAGAGTTCGAGCCGGCCCCAGGTCGCGGGATCGAGCAGCGTGCCGGACCGGAGGGGGGCCGGGACGATGTCGTGCGTCACGAAGCGTATCAGGCTGGCGAGCCAGTGCGTGGTCCCGACGGTCCGCGGCAGGACGAGGCCGCTGCCGACGAGCAGGATGGGCAGGGTCGAGAGCCGCATCCAGAGGCGGCGGGAGCCGATCAGGACGTAGAAGACGAGGAGCAGGGCTCCGGCCTCGGCGTAGCGGCCCTGCCGGAAGGCGGATTCGAGGTAGAAGCCCATGGTGGGCAGGCCGATGAAGCCAAGCACCAGGGTCGAGCGCAGGGCGCATTCGAACCGGTAGAGCGTGTAGTGCCGGAAGGCGGCAGCCACATCCGGTAGACGGCCATACGCGAAGGCCGACACGGCACCGGTTCCCTCGGGCAGGACCCGCAGGGCCGAGAGGTCCGCCTCCTCGATGATCTCGGAATAGACCTTGGCGCAGATCCCCGCGTAGGGCAGCGCGATGGCGAGGATCCCGGTCGTCGCCGACAGGCCGAACACCTGCATCAGCAGCAGCGCCCAGAACAGCTCGTGGACCGAGCGCAGGCCGGCGCAGGCGAACCGCACGCCCCGGGACCGGGCGAACGGGATGGCGAGGAGGAGGCCGGCCCCGGCCCCGAGGGTGACCCCGAGGATCGCGAAGGCGACGGTGTAGACGACGCTCCAGATCTCCACGGCGGGAAAGTCCGGGTGGATCAGGCCGGCGAGCAGGCGCCGCAGGTCGGCCCAGGGGTGGAGGCTGGTGACGGCGAGGTCCGCCGCCAGGAGTGCGGCCAGCGCACCACCGGCGAACCAGCGGGTCACCGCCGCGTAGCCCCAGCCGGGTATCCGGCGCAGCGCGCTCACGTGGACGCCCCGTAGAACGGCAGGAGGGTCGCTTCGTCGAGGTCGCGGGCGTTCGCATCCAACACGATGCGCCCCGCGTCAAGGACCACGATCCGGTCCGTATGCGCGAGCGCCAAGCCGACATCGTGGAGAGCCAGGACCAGCGTCCGGTGGCGCGCGGCCAGCCGCTCCAGGACGAGGCCGCCCTGCGTGCGGTCCAGGGCCGAGACCGGTTCGTCCCCGATCAGGATCGGACGCCCGTTGTAGAGCGCGCGCGCCACGGAGACGCGCTGCTGCTGCCCGCCCGACAGGGCGCCGGCCTTGGCGTTGAGCGAGCCCGCAAGCCCGATCTCCCCGAGGATGTCCCGGATCTCGGCGACGTCGGCGCGGGCCGGGAATGCCAAGGTCCGCAGGTTGTGGAGGGTCGAGCGCCGGTCGAGGCGGCCCATGTAGACGTTGTGGAACACGGACAGGGTCCGCACCAGCGCCGCCGCCTGCGGGATCAGTGCGGTCCGCGCGCGCGCCTGGGCGTGGATGAGCCCGAGCAGGGTCGACTTCCCTGCCCCCGAGCGTCCCATCAGGGCGACCCGTTCGCCGGCCCGGATGACCAGGTTCACCCCGAACAGGACGGGCCTGCCGTCATAGGCCGCCTGGGCGCCCGCCAGCATGATCTCCGGCTCGGGTTGGAACGGGGGCACCGCGTTGCGCTCGCGTCAGTCCAGCAGACCCGTGGATTTCGCCACGCGCTCGATCGGCTCATAGGCGGCATTGGTCACGGGAATGAACTTCGAGCGCGCGAAGGGCGCGAGAATCGCCGGATCGGTGATGCCGATGAGGGCCGCCTTCAGCCGCTCCATGAACCCGGCGCCGTAGATCGCGTCGACATCGCCCCGCACGGTCCACTGGTAGTCGGGAAACGGCGGGCTCTCCCAGATGATGCCGACCTCCTTCGGATCGACCTTGCCGGCCTTGCTGTCGAGGTCCCAGACCGAGTAGTCGACGGCCCCGACCTGGAAAGCACCGGACTGGACGAGCTGGATCGTGCGGCTGTGGTCCCCGGAGAAGCCCACTCGGGCGAACACCTCCTCCGGCGTCTTCCCCGGGAAGGCCTCGCGGATGAAATATTCCGGCATCAACCGGCCCGACGTCGAGGAGCGGGCGCCGAACGTGAAGGTCTTGCCGGCGATCGCCTTCGGAAAGTCGGCCGATTTCGTCAGGCCGGTCTTCGTGTTGGCGATGAGGTAGGTCTTGAAGGCCGCATCCTCCGCGCCCTGCGCGATCGCCTGCGCGCCGGGGGAGGCCAAGCGGGCCTGGACGCCGGTGAAGCCCCCGAACCACGCGAGCTGGACCTGCCCGTTGGTGAAGGCCGTGACCGCCGCCGGGTAGCTCTTCACCGGGAGATACTTCACCGGCACGCCGAGCTTGCCCTCGAGGTAGGCGGCGACCTTGCCGAAGCGCTCGACGAGGCGGCTCTCGTCCTGGTCGGGGATGCCGGTGAACACGAAGGCCGGCTTGGCCCGCTCCTGCGCGGCCGCAGGCCCGGCCACGACGAGACATCCCAGTCCCACCAGCAACGACCCGTTCAACATCCGTCTCAGCATTGCCGTCCTCGCTGGAATGTCAGTCTTCTACGCCCCCAAACGGAGGCGGATGTCCAATTAATTGACGATTGTTGCCGGCGCGGGATCGTCGGGTTGCGCGGCCGCCATGCCACCGATCACCTTCGCGGGGCGGCGCCGTGCGGTTACGCGCCGGGAAGCGCCGGCGTCTCCGGGGCTCGGCCGGCGGGGCGGACCGGGACCGGCAGCGTGCGGGTTCCCGCGACGATCGCACCGGGGACACGCGCGGACCACCACGCGTTGCTGAAGATGTGATGTCACCGCGATGCCCCTCCGTGCGAAGGGTATCGGGATGCCGCGCGCCATGACGCCGAGCCTCGTGCATCGTGGCGCCGGATCAGGTCAGAGGATCTCCATGGCTTCGATGTCGCCGACGCCCGCGCTGCCGACACCGGTCGACGCCGACCCGGCTCGGTCCTTCTCGCTCGGGCTCGGGCTGACCAACGAATGCAACCTCGCATGCAATTTCTGCTACCGCGATCCGGACCGGCTGGACCGGCTCGGGCCCGCTCAGGTTCGGGCGGTCCTCGACAGCCTGCCGGTACGCTCGGTCAACCTGGGCACCGGCGAGAACGGGATGCATCCGCAATTCCCGATGCTCCTCGACATGCTGCGGGCCGAGCCGATCAAGCTCACGATCACGTCGAACGGGCACTCGATCGCGATGATCGACGACGCGGCGGTCCGGGCCTTCGCCGACGTGGAGTTCTCGATCGACTATCCGACCCGGGACGAGCAGGACGCGCAGCGCGGCGCCGGCAACTGGGACTTGGTGATGGCGCAGGCGGCCCGCTGCCGGGCGCTCGGCGTCGGCGTCACCTTCATCGCGGTGATGATGCGGACCAACTTCGACCGGCTGCACGAGATCGCCGCCATCGCCCAGAGGTTCGAGGCGCCGCTGCGCATCAACGTCTACCAGGCGGTGCGCACCGATGCCTTCGCGCTCACCTACGAGGAATACTGGGGCGGGTTCGCGCGGCTGTTCGCCGAGACCGACGTGATCGCCATCGGTGAGCCGCTGGTCCGGGCCATGGCCGGCCTGCCGGCGCGCCGGGGCGGGTGCGGGGTCGGCACGGTGCGGGTGACGCCCCGCGCCACGGTCCAACCCTGCGTGTACTGGGGCGGCACGGGACAGAGTCTCGACACCCTGTGCGAGGCCGGCATCGGGATCGTCGAGACGGCCCCTTTCGCAGCGGCCCGCGCCCTGCCGGAGCCCTGCCAGGGCTGCGTGCACGAGGCGTCCTGCCATGGCGGCTGCGCCGGGCGTCGGCGCCTGATGGAGCAGCTCGATCAGGTCGACCCCTATTGTCCGATCGTGCGCGGGGAGTCCCGCCCCCTGGCGATCACCATGGCGCCGGCCCGCGAGCTGCCGAAGCTCGAGAGCGCCTGCACCACGATCGTCCAGGCGCGCGTCCGTGGCTGACGAGCCGGAGGCCATCGCTGGACTGAGCCAGGTCGCGGGCGACTATGAGGTCCTCCTGTGCGACGTCTTCGGTGTCCTCCACGATGCAGCCCGCATCTTTCCGGCCGCCATCGCGGCGCTGAGCGCCTTCCGGGCGGCAGGCGGCACGGTGGTGCTCGTCTCGAACGCCGCCGATCCCGGACGCTACCTCGCCGACGCGCTCCGGGCCCGCGGGATCGCCGCCGTGTACGACGCCCTCGTCACCTCGGCCGACATCGCCCGCATGCTCCTGAGCGAACGGGCGCCGGCGGGGGTTCACCATATCGGCCCGGCGCGCGACCGGATCCTGTTCGCGGGCCTGCCGGTCACCCTGACGGGAGTCGAGGACGCAGCCTGCACCGTATGCACCGGCTATCCGGACGGCGATGACGACCTCGACGCAATCCTGTGCCGTGCGCTCCGGCGCGGCCTCCATCTGCTCTGCACCAATCCGGACACGAGCCTGATGGTGGGTGCGACGCGCCTGCGCTTCGCCGGCCTCGTGGCCGCGCGCTACCGGACGCTCGGCGGCGCGGTCGTCGAGACCGGAAAACCCGGCGCGCTGATCTATCGCCACGCCCTGGAGCGTGCCGAGCGGGCGCAGGGCCGGCCGGTCGCCCCCGGACGTGTCCTCGGTATCGGCGACACGCCGGCGCTCGACGTGGCGGGCGCGCTGAGCGCCGGGTTCAGCGCGCTCCAGATCGGCGATGCGCCGTCGCGCCCCCGTCCGGCCGGCGCCGCCGGCCGTCTGTATGGGCTGCCCGCCCTTCTCTGGTAGGACCCGCGCCCGACCCTCCGATGTCGAAGCCCCCGATGCCACAGGATTCAGCCATGGATACGGCCCCGGTTCGCCTCACCAGCCTCGCCCACGGGGGCGGCTGCGGCTGCAAGCTCGACCCGGCGGTGCTGCGCACCCTGCTGGCCGACCAGCCCGTGGCCGGCCCGTTCGAGCGCCTGCTCGTCGGCAACGAGACGGCCGACGACGCGGCGGTCTGGGCGCTGGACGACGGGACGTGCCTGATCGCCACGACCGACTTCTTCACCCCGATGGTGGACGATCCCCACGATTTCGGCCGGATCGCCGCCACCAACGCGATTTCCGACGTCTACGCCATGGGCGGCAAGCCGATCCTCGCGCTCGCCATCCTGGGGATGCCTGTCGGCAAGATCGAGCCCGAGATCGTCGCCCGGATCCTGAAGGGCGGTGCCGCAACCTGCGCCGAGGCGGGCATCCCCATCGCGGGCGGCCACTCGATCGATACCCCGGAGCCGATCTACGGCCTCGCAGTGATCGGATTGTGCGGCCGGGACCGCGTCCGGCGCAACGCCGACGCGCGGGCCGGCGACGTCGCCATCCTGACCAAGCCTCTCGGCGTCGGCATCTACTCCGCCGCGATCAAGCGCGAGGCCCTTGATGCCGAGGGTTACGCCGACTTCGTCGCCACCACGACGCGCCTCAACAAGGTCGGGGCGGAGCTGGCGGGCGACGCGGAGGTCCATGCCATCACCGACATCACCGGCTTCGGCCTCCTCGGCCACGGGCTCGAACTTGCGCGCGGCGCCGGCCTGACCTTCGTCGTCGCGGGCGGCGCGATCCCGCTCCTGCCCCGGGCCGAGGCGCTGGCGCAGGACGGCTTCGTCACGGGTGCCTCGCACCGCAACTGGGCGAGCTTCGGCGATCATGTGTCCCTGCCCGAGGGGCTGCCGGACTGGCGCCGCCACATCCTCACCGATCCCCAGACCTCCGGCGGCCTGCTCGTGACCTGCGCGCCCGGACGGGCCGAAGCGATCCTGGCCCAGGTCCACGCCGCCGGCTTCGCGCAGGCCGCGATCGTCGGGCGGTTCGAGGCCGGCCCCCCCGGGATCCGGGTCGAGGCCTGACGCGGTTTCGATGCCGCCCCGTGACGCGCCCGCCGCTCCGATCCTGCGCGACAAGGCGTACGGGGCGGCCTCGGAATTCACACCCGAGAGCCTGTTGCGCGAGGCGCGCCGGCAACGCGGCCTCGCCGCCGCCCGGGTGCCCGCGCTGTGCGTGCTCGACCCGGACGGCGATATCGTTCGCCACCTGCGCGCGACCGGGCAGGCGCGGCCCGACCCGACCTGGGCCTGCTATCACACCGAACTCGTCCGCTTCGAACGCGGCGGGCATGAGATCGGCATCGTCGGCTGCGCGGTCGGTGCGCCCTTCGCGGTGCTGGTGGCCGAGCAGATGTTCGCCTCGGGCTGCGAACTCCTGATCAGCGTGACCTCGTCCGGCCAGATCACGCCGTCCTGGACGCCGCCCTACTTCATCCTGATCGAGTCGGCCCTTCGCGACGAGGGCACGAGTTACCATTACCTGCCGCCGGCCGACTTCGCCCGGGCCCCGGCCGATCTGGTCGCCGCCATCGCCCCCGCCCTGTCGACCATCGGCGAACCCGTGGAACGGGGTGCGACCTGGACGACCGATGCGCCCTACCGGGAGACCCGGCAGGCCATCGCGGCCGCGTCCGCGCTGGGCATCCTCGCGGTCGAGATGGAGGCGGCCGCGCTCTACGCCTTCGCGGAGGCGCGCGGCCAAGCGGTCCTGTGCTTCGCCCACGTCACCAACCAGATGGGTCAGGCCGGCGATTTCGAGAAGGGCGACGCCAACGGCGCCACCGCCGCACTCCGCCTGGTCGGGGCCGTCGCAGCGGCTCACCGCGCTCGTGCAACGGGATAGTAACGCGATCGCAAGAATTCGAGCGTAGCATCCCGGGCAGGCGACGGGCCGGGATCTGTACTGATGTCGATCAGCATCGGCGCATCCGCTTCGAGCGGCGCTTCCGCGCCGCCGGTCAAGCTGCCGAGGCCGTCGCAATCCGCCGACCGGACGCAGGCCGCGCGGCAAACGGTTCGAACTCAGTCCGCGATCGCGACGGCGCAACAGGCGCTCGCGAACGCCAACGGCCTCGTCGATCAGGACAAGCGCGACCATAGCCCGGGCTGCGTCGCATGCGACCAGAAGCTGGTGGACAAGGCTCAAGCGCAGCTCACGCACGCCAGGGCGTCGGCGAGCGATCAGGCCGTGGGGACATTGATGCCACCGGGCAGCACCGTCGACTTCTCTGCCTGACGGCATTCCGCGGCCCGTTGCGTCCCATGCGTTCGTCAGACACGATGACGGGGGAGCGCGGATTGATGCCGTCCGGATAATGGACACCGCTCGCGTCAGAACGGCGAGGACGATCCGATGTCCGAAACGACTGTTTCCCCGGTTGCAGCCTTGCCCCGCGTCGAGGCGGCCCGGCCGAACCGCCGCAGTATCTTCGTCGGCCTCGCTGCGCTCGGTGCGTCGGCGCGCGTACCGGCGATCGCCGCGGAGGCGCCGGCCGACCTGCCGCGCCTGACCATCGGCAACACGGCGGCCCCGCCGATCTCGCGCATGCATCCGAACTTCGTCAAGGATGTCGGGCTGCTGACCGACCTCAACCCGACCAACCAGGGCGGGGCATGGTGGAACTTCGACACCTACATCACCCCCGCCGAGCAGTTCTACATCCGCAACGAGTACCCGACGCCGCGCGCCGAGGTGGATTCCCGCGTCGATCCCCGCCGATGGCGGCTGAAGATCCACGGCGACGCGGTCGAGCGGCCGATCGAGATCGGCTACGACGATCTGCTCAAGATGCCCTCCCGCTCGCTCATCAGCGTGATGCAGTGCGCGGGCAACGGCCGCTCCCTGTTCTGGGAGCAGCAGGACATGCTGGCGTCCCCACAGAAGGTCACGGGCAACGGCTGGGGGCTGGGTGGGGTCGGTCAGGCCGAATGGCAATACGTGCCGATGAGCCACATTCTCGGCCTCGTCGGCTTGAAGGACAACGCCAAGGCTTGTCTCTTCTGGTCGGGGGTCGACGGCAAGGCGCCCAACACCGAGTCCGACACGGGGCGTCCGCTGCCGATCGAGGAGATCATCAGTCGACCCGACGATATTGGCCTCGCCTTCAAGATGAACGGCAAGGCGCTGTTGCCGGATCACGGAGCGCCCGTGCGGGCCTTCGTACCGGGCTGGGCGGGCGGCGCCTCGACCAAGTGGCTCACCGAGATCAAGATCGCCAGTCACGACTTCTGGGTCCGGCTCAACACGATCGGCCACGCCAACATCGGACCGGCCTACCCGGCACCGGTGCCGGGACCGAACGACGAGTTCCGCTTCGTGAAGCCCTCCGATATCCGGGGCGTGCCGGTGACCTGGCACGTCATGCGCTCGATGCTCACCGTACCGCTCGCCCTCGCCAAGCAGCCGCTCTTGCCCCCGAACTATCCGCTGGGGCGCGGCGAGGCGCCGACGCTCCCCCACGGGCCGCAGCTCCTGCGCGGCTACGCTTGGGCACCGCAGGCCGGTGTCCGCAAGGTCGACGTCCGCGTCAACGGCGGCCTCTGGCAGGAGGCACGGCTGATCGACCCGCAGCCCAACCCCTACACGTGGCGCCGCTTCGAGATCGCCCTCGACCCGCAGCCCGGAGACTTACTGATCGAGACCCGCACCATGGACAACCGCGGGCAGGTGCAGCCGGCCACCGTGCCCTTCAACGAAGGCGGCTACGATTTCGGCGCGGTCCCAAGATTCAAGATCCGCTTCACGTGAGCGTCTCGGCAGGATCGACCCGGCCTCGACCCTGCTCAGTTCACGGGCGGGCATTCGGCAGCCAGGGGACCGCGATGAGCGGATTCCGGCGGACCGGGATGCGCGGTTCGTGAAGCGGTCGACTTCCTGCCGCAGCGTCCGCTTTCGGGATACCGAAGTGCTCGGCTGAACGGACGGGACGGGCGTGAAGCCGCCGACCGGATCTGGCCGAAAGCTGACGGTCTGCTTCCGCACCGCAATCGCGGTGAAGCGGACATGCCTCAGCCATCTCGACCAGCCTTTTGGGCGGGCCGCGAGCCGACCGAGATCACGCTTTCACCGCTATCGCCCGACGGGGGAAACTTACGGCCGCGCTTTCGGTTGGCTCTCATCCAAGGAGAGCAGCCATGACCGAACTGACCTCACTCGATGCCGGCCACGGTGGTGAGACACATCAAACCGCCGACGCGGACCACCCCGTGCTGACCACCAATCACGGCACGCCGGTCTCCGACAACCAGAACCAGCTCAAGGCCGGTCCCCGGGGCCCTGTCTTGCTCGAGGACGAGGTCTACCGCGAAAAGATCAACCACTTCGACCACGAGCGCATCCCGGAGCGGATCGTCCACGCCCGTGGGTCCGCCGCGCACGGCTACTTCGAGTGCACTGAGAGCCTCGCAGACATCACCGTCGCCGACCTGTTCCAGAAAAAGGGCCAGCGCACCGATGTGTTCACCCGTTTCTCGACCGTGGCGGGCGGAGCGGGGTCGATCGACACGCCCCGTGACGTGCGCGGCTTCGCCGTCAAGTTCTACACCCGCGAGGGCAACTGGGACCTCGTCGGCAACAACATCCCGGTGTTCTTCATCCAGGACGCGATCAAGTTTCCGGACCTGATCCACGCCGCCAAGATGGAGGCCGACCGCGGCTATCCGCAAGCGGCGACCGCCCACGACACCTTCTGGGACTTCATCAGCCTGATGCCGGAGTCGACTCACATGATCATGTGGGCGATGTCGGACCGGACACTCCCGCGCACCTTCGCTAACATGGAGGGCTTCGGCGTCCACACCTTCCGGTTCATCAACAAGGCGGGCAAGAGCACATTCGTCAAGTTCCACTGGAAGCCGAAGGCCGGCCTCGCCTCGACGATCTGGGACGAGACGGTCAAGATCGCCGGCGCCGACCCGGACTTCCAGCGCCGCGACCTGTTCGAGCGGATCGAGCGCGGCGACTACCCCGAGTGGGAGCTCGGCTTGCAGCTGTTCGACGAGGAGTTCGCCAACAGCCAGCCCTATGACGTGCTGGACGCGACCAAGATCATCCCCGAGGAGGTGCTGCCCGTCCGGATCGTCGGCAAGATGGTCCTCAACCGCTACCCGGACAACTACTTCGCGGAGACCGAGCAGGCGGCCTTCGTGCCGAGCCACGTCGTGCCGGGCATCGGCTTCTCGAACGATCCGCTGCTGCAGGGCCGGCTGTTCAGCTATACCGACACCCAGCTCTCGCGGCTGGGCTCGGTCAACTTCCACCAGCTGCCCATCAACTCCGCCAAGGGTCGCGCCGAGGCGGCCGGCTGCCCATTCATGAACCAGCAGCGGGACGGCCACATGCAGATGGCGGTGCCGAAGGGCCGCGCCAACTACGAGCCGAACAGCCTTGCCAAGGCGGGCGAGCCGGGCGGTGCGCGAGAAGACGCCAAGGGTGGCTACAAGACCTTCCCCTCGGACGAGGAGGGGCCAAAGCTCCGGGTCCGGCCGGAGAGCTTCGCCGACCACTACAGCCATGCGCGGCTGTTTTTCCGTTCGATGGACCCGGCCGAGCAGGCGCATATCGCGTCCGCACTCGTGTTCGAGCTATCCAAGGTCAGCCTGGAGCACATCCGCCTGCAGATGCTCGCCAACCTCCGCAATGTCGACGAGAGTCTAGCCACGCGCGTTGCCGACGGGTTGGCGATGGACCTGCCGCTTGCCTCGCCGACCGCGGCCCCGGTCCTGGACATGGCGCCGTCGCCTGCCCTGCGCATCATCCGTGGCCCACTGGAGCGGCACACGCTGGAAGGCCGCAACGTCGGCATCCTGATCGCGGACGGAACAGATGCGGGCGAGCTGAACGCCCTGAAGAAGGCGATCAAGGCGGCGGGCGGCCATGCGATGACGATCGCCCCGAAGGTCGGCAAGGTGCCGCTCTCGGACGGTTCGGCCATCGCCGCCGACGCGCAACTGTTCGGCCAGCCCTCGGTGACGGTCGATGCCTGCGCGGTGATCCTGTCCGAGAAGGCTGCGGGGAAGCTCGTGAAAGAGGGTGCCGCGGTGCAGTGGGTGATGGATGCCTTTGGCCACTTGAAGGCGATCGGCGCCAACGCCGCTGCTAAGCCGTTGCTTGATAAAGCAGGCGTCGAGGCCGACGAGGGCGTGACCGACCTCGGCGGCTTCGTCGAGGCGGCGAAGAAGCGCTACTGGGACCGCGAACCGAACGTCCGCACGCTCGCCTAAACAGATGAAAGGCACGATCGCTTGGGCGTGATGATCAACCTCTAGCGATCGTCCTTTTCTGATGGCATCGAGATGCGCGGTAGCCTGACGGCCTCAGCGGGTTCTGGCCGAAGGCGGCTGGTCCGTTTCGGAGAAAGTCCACTTGAATAGCGGACTCGGGCTACGTCACTGGACGCGCGATGTTCGGCAGGCACAAGATCTGCTCTCACTCGTCAGCCGGGTGCGACACGGCTACGGTCGCCCGCGCTGAATGAGCCGGAGCCGCGCTGATGTCCGAGACCCACTCATCCGTCTGCCCGCATGACTGCCCGAGCACCTGCGCGCTGGACGTCGAGGTTCTGGACGGCAATCGGATCGGAGCGGTGCGGGGTGCGGACAACCCGTACACGGGCGGGGTGATCTGCAACAAGGTGGCCCGCTACGCCGAGCGCATCCACCACACGGACCGCGTGCTCCACCCGCTGCTGCGCGTCGGCGACAAAGGGAGCGACGCGTTCCGTCGGATCGGCTGGGACGAGGCGCTCGACCGGGTCGTGGCCGGCTTCCGGGCGGCGACCGAGCGTTACGGCAGCGAGGCCGTCTGGGCCTACAGCTCAGGCGGCACGATGGGCCTCGTGCAGCGCGATGGCATCTTCCGGCTGCGCCACGCCCTGCGCTGGTCCGGCCGCAAGGGGACCATCTGCTCCATGATCGCCGGCGCGGGATGGACCGCTGGCTGCGGCCGCATCTCGGGCTCGGACAGTCGGGAGATGGCGGTCGCCGACCTGAACGTACTCTGGGGCACCAACCCGGTCTCCACGCAGGTCAACGTCATGACCCACGTCACGCGTGCTCGGAAGGAGCGCGGGGCAAAGCTCGTCGTGATCGATCCGTACCGCACCGGCACCGCGGCGGCGGCCGACCTGCACCTCGCCGTCCGGCCCGGAACGGACTCAGCCCTCGCTTGCGCGGTGATGCACTGCGCCTTTCGCGACGGCCATGCCGACCGCACCTACATGGCCGCCTATGCCGACGATCCCGAGGCTCTCGAAGCGCATCTGGTCACGCGCGGGCCCGCCTGGGCGGCCGCGATCACCGGATTGACTGTCGCGGAGATCGAGGCGTTCGCAGCGCTGTATAACGCCACGCCGCGGGCCTACATCCGCTGCGGTTACGGCTTCACCCGCGGGCGTGGGGGCGCCGCGGCGATGCACGCGGTGACCTGTCTGCCCACCGTCACCGGCAAGTGGCGGCACGAGGGCGGCGGCGCGCTGTTCACCAACAAGGGCATCTTCGCTTGGGACAAGTCGCTGATCGAGGGCACGGCGCTCCGGGACTCCGCGATCCGGGAACTCGACATGAGCCGCATCGCCAGCGTGCTGACCGGTGATGCGGATGCGCTGCACGGCGGCCCCGGCATCTATGCTCTGCTTGTGCAGAGCGGCAATCCCGCCTCGGTCTGTCCAGACAGCAACCGGGTCCGCCAGGGGTTGATGCGGGAGGACCTGTTCACCGTCGTGCACGAGCAGTTCATGACCGAGACGGCTCGCTACGCGGACATCGTGCTGCCGGCGACGATGTTCCTCGAGCACGACGACATCTACCAGGCGATGGGCCATAGCCACATCCAGATCGGTTTGGCGGCCATCGACCCGCCCGGCGAGGCGATGTCCAATCACGACCTCGTCTGCACATTGGCGCGGCGTTTCGGCCTCGACCACCCGACCTTCGCGATGACTGCCCTGACGTTGGCGGATGCCACGCTACGCGCCTCCGGCTATCCGTCCGCCGCGGAGCTGGCGGAGCGGCGATGGCTGGACGTTCAGCTGCCGTTCCGATCCGCCCACTTCCTCGACGGGTTCGCCCATCCGGACGGCCGGTTCCGCTTTCGGGCCGATTGGCGGGCGCTGGGGGATACGGAGGGTCGGTTGTCCCCTCTGCCCGACTGGCTGCCGCTGATCGACGGCGCGACCGGCGACCGCCCCCTGCGCCTCGTCACCGCCCCGGCCCGGCAATTCCTGAACTCGACCTTTACGGAGACGCCGAACGCCCGCAAGCGCGAGGGGCGCCCGCAGGTACTGATCGCCCCGGAAGACGGCCTCCGCTTCGGAGTCGGGGACGGGGCTCTCGCCCGCCTCGGCAACGCGCGCGGAGAGGTGGTGCTGCACGCCCGGCACGCGCCGGGCCAGCAGCCGGGCACCGCGGTGGTGGAAAGCATCTGGCCTGCTGCCGCCTTCGGTGGTCCGGGACGAGGCATCAACGTGCTGATCTCGGACGAGGCTGCGCTCCCGTCCGGAGGCGCTGTCTTCCACGACACCGCCGTGTGGATACGGGCGGAGGCCGAGGCTGCAGCTACGGTCGCAGCCTGACCCCGACCGTACTTGGCCGGAAGCTGCCGGTCCGCTTCGGAGCGGGTCCGCAGCCAAAGCGGACAGGCTCCGACTGATCCGATGCGGTCGCCCGAACTGCCGTCGAAGCTTCGGTATAGCGGTCGTTCGCCGGGCCTCCGTGGACTTCGGATCGGGATGGCACGCCGTTCCCCGCCCGACGGCATCAGAGATCTCGGACGGAAGCTGCCGGCTGCCTGAACTCGATCGTCGCGCCGTCAGGGCCGACAGCCTGAATCACCCTCGTTCCAGCCTGACCTGACCGGCCGGCTTTGGACCGGGCTGATTGAGAGGCTCAGCCCGGACCAAAGGAGTTGGACATGCGACGAAGTCATTGGCTGAGATTCAAAGCTCGGCCGCGCTCAGATGGCCCCGGAGACGCGGGACGACGAAATCTACGAAGGCGCGCAACTTGAGTGGCAGGCGGCTCTGCTTGTCGTATATCAGATGCACCGGCCGGGGGGTGGGCTCGTGGGCTTCGAGCAGGAGTTCCAATTGGCCTGCACGCACATAATCAACGACTTGATAAGACAAAGTCCTGATCACCCCTGCGCCAGCCACGCCGGCGGCGATCGCCGCGTCGATGGTGCTGACGCTCAAGCGCGATTTGAAAAGCACGTCGATTTCAGTCCCGTTCGATGCGTAGCGCCAGAGGGTGAGAGACGCTACGCTCTGAAATGAGATGACATCGTGGTTGACGAGATCCTGCGGAACCGCCGGAGGCTCGCGACGAGAGAGATAAGCCGGGCTTGCGCAGGTCACCCGACGAACGGTACCGAGGCGTGCCGCAATCAGGCTACTGTCGGGTAAGTCGCCTATGCGCAACGCGACGTCGACCTGGTCATCGAGGAAGTGGGTCACACGGTCGGTCAGCATCAAATTGATGGATACGTCGGGGAACACGGCCAGAAAGCTGATGACAACCGGAAGGACATGCAGCCGACCGAACATTGTCGGGGCGGTGACGACCAGATCGCCCTTAGGCTCACTATACTCCCCAGCAGCGGCGCGCTCGGCTTCATTCAGTTGTTCGAGTATGGTCTTCGCTGCCGCCAGATAAGTTCGGCCGGCGGGCGTCAGCTCAAGTCCTTTAGGCGAGCGAATGAAAAGATCCGCCCTGAGGTGGCTTTCGAGCTCGGATACCTTACGGCTTACGGTAGCAAGTGGCTGGCCGAGCTTGCGACTTGCCTTGGAGAGGCTTCCGCACTCGACCGCCGTGAGCATCACTTGCATCGCGTCCAGACGATCCATGATCCGGTCAAGCCCTAAAATCCCGCCTTCCGCTCCGAACGACACTCCGGCGAAAATGAGAGGCGTCAAAGTAGTATTCCAAGCTCATTGGTTTCGGCCCTACCGCTTCGTCGATGCGTCTGACGGCATGTGCTTAGCCATGAAGGTCAGAATCAACGTCGCAATGTCATCAGTCTTCTCATCGAGCGCGAAATGGCCGGCGTTCAGCAGGTGGATCTCAGCGCCCGGCAGGTCGGCACGGAACGCGGTAGCGCCCGCCGCGATGAAGGAAGGATCGTTGGCCCCCCAGACCACCAGGGTCGGTGGCTGATGTTGCCGAAGCCAAGCCTGCCACGTCGCGTAAGCGGCGATGTTGGTCCTATAGTCGTAAAGCAGCGCCGCCTGGATATCGCGCTGGCCGGGCTTCGCCAGATGCGCGATCTCGTCGGTCCAAGTGTCCGGATTGTAACGCTCTGGATGTGTGGTCCCGGCGGTATGGCGCTCCTCGGTCGCCGCCGGCGACACGAAAGCATCTATCACCTCCGGGTGCGCGGCCGGATCGTCCCAATACTGAGCGATCGTACTCCATTTCGCGCCCAGGCCGGCTTGGTAGATGTTGCCGTTCTGGGTGACCAGCACCTGCAGGCGCTCGGGGTGGGCCAGGATCAGCCGCATCCCGACCGGCGCCCCGTAATCGTGGATGTAGAGACTGTAACGCTCGAGCTTCAGCGCTTCGAGAAGATGGTCGACGGTCTGAGCCATATGGTTAAAGGTGTAAGTGTAGATGGAGGGCGGCGGTGCATCGCTCTGACCGAAGCCCGGGAAATCAGGCGCAATCAGATGATATTGCGCCGCCAGTAGTGGGATCAGCGTGTCGAACTCTCGCGAAGACGATGGAAAACCGTGCAGCAGAACGATGGTCGGGGCATCTTTCGGTCCTGCTTCACGATAGAAGATACCAATCCCGTCAACCTGCATCTTATGGAAGGTCGTCGTCGCCGAGGTCGATAGGATAGGCGCAGCACAGGCCATGACAGGCATAGCGAGTGCGATCGAGGCGCCGAGTAAGCTTTGGATCATCGTCATCGTCCCTCGGAAGCCCCCGTGGGTTGACCCGAATAATCATCGGGGCGGTGGTTCATTGGCCAGTGACTCGGCTTGTCAAACGCGGGCCTCGGCAATCGCCAGGGTGTCGATGTACTGACGGAAGCGAGTGATTTTTCCATTCTCCACCGTCCAGATATGGGCGTAACGCGCTTCGGAGGCCTTGCCGGTTCGAGCATGAACGCCTGTGAAGTCGCCCAGCGACACCACGGTCTCGCCCTCAGTGATGAACTCGGTGGGCACAAGCGAGAAGCTGGTCCATTCAGCCATCAGTGGCTTGAACAAGCCCTCGGCTACGCGGCCAGGGCCGCGGCCTTCGACCTTGTAGAGCCACATCGTGATCCATTCGATGTCGGGGGCCATCAGGCCCAGAGCACCGGAAGCATCACCCACGGCGAGCTTGTCGTAGAAGTCGCGGACTACGCTCTTCGGAATAGCGATCATGGTCAATCTCGGATTGTAAAGGTCCGCGCACAGTGACTGAGGAAGCCAGTGCAAGCCGGACGCCTCGAGGATTCGTCGACGGCGGCTGAATTTTCAGCCCAGATATTTCTCTAGAAATTCGCGCATAGCTGCACCAATTTCGCGAGCATGGGTCTCGAGAGCGAAGTGACCACTATCAACGAAGCGGACCTCAGCGTCTGGCAGGTCTCGTTTGAACGCTTCAGCGCCCGGTGGGATGAAAAACGGGTCATTCTGACCCCAGATAGCCAACAAGGGCGGCTGATTTTTGCGTAGATAGGCCTGGATTTTTTCGTAACAAGCAATATTGGTTTTGTAGTCCCCAAGAAGGTCTAATTGTATTTCATCGTTTCCTGGGCGAGACAGATAAAAATCATCTAGATTGCGCCCGTCGGGGGACACGAGCGTCGGATCGCTTACGCCGTGTGTGTATTGGAAGAGCGTGGTTTGTGGAGCCAGGAAGCTGCGGAGGGCCTCCCGGTTGGCTTGGGTCGGCTCATCCCAGTAGGCCTGGACTGGCGCGAAAGCCTCAGACACGCCTTCTCGGTAGGTGTTGCCGTTCTGCGAGATGATCGCGGCGATGCGATCAGGATGGTCCAGCGCCAAACGGAAGCCGACCGGGGCGCCGTAATCGAAGACGTAGATGGCGAAGGTTGTGAGGCCGAGTACCTCGGTGAAGCGGCCTATTACCCTCGCAATGCCCTCAAACGTGTAAGCAAATACATCACGAGTCGGCTGCTCGGTCATGCCGAACCCGGGCAGGTCTGGGGCGACCACGTGATACTTGCAGGCGAGCTCTGGAATTAGGTCACGGAACATGTGGCTCGCGCTGGGGAATCCGTGTAGTAGCAGGACGGCCGGAGCGCTCTGGTCGCCGGCGGAGCGGTAGAAAACTTTTAGCCCATCAACGTCGACGGTGTTGAAGTGAACGGTCATTGCTCATTCCCTGAAACGGGTGGTGCTGAGCGCTTTGCTCGATGAAAACGATGTCGGCCTATCTGACCCGGCAGGACAGTGATCGAATTCGGGAAGTGGCCTTCCGATAAGCTGAAGGGCTGCGGTCACAACGCGCAGCGTGAGGCCCTTTTGTTGCCGCAGACCAAGAGCCGGGGGCGTCGAGACCGTCTACGACGACACGTTCAGTTACCGGTGCTCAACCGGGCCCGACGGCATCGGCCCGGCAAGGCCAGTCTACTGCATCAAGTTCGACCCGCAGCAGCTCTCACCCGGCAACGCCGAGCCATGCCTCTTCCTCTACGCTAACCCGTTCGACGCGTACCTGCGCCCGGTCCGAGGATCGGGCCGGCGCGTGAAGGCGGGAGACCCGTTGAACAACCGCTTCCACGATCAACGGGAGCGTGAGGCGCGCAACGCAGTGCGCGTGCGGGCGCTTGAAGGCCTGCCGGTCCAAAGGGGCGTGATCACAGATCAGATTGTCGACAAGGTCATGCAGACCTTCGCCACCGAGATCGAGCCGTTCAACGGCGCCGAGCTCGTGGCGAGGGCCTGGACCGATGACGCCTTCAAGGCGCTGCTAGCGACCGACACGATGGCGGCCGTCGCGAAGCTCGGCCGCCCCACGGATGCCGTCGGCGTCGAAGGCGAGCCGTGCGTGGCACGCGCGGGCTATGTCTCGATCCTCCCGGCGGGCAGCATAGCGGCGGGCGAGGGCCGCGCAGGCGAAAAGCTGCGTTTGGTGGAACAGCATGAGCGGCAGCACCACCAGTGCCACCCCCGGGCCGGGGAACAGGACATTGGCCATCGGGATCCCGCCGGCCATGCTCTTCTTCGAGCCGCAGAACACGACTGCGATCTCGTCCGCGCGGCCGAGGCCGAGCAGGCGGCAGACCGCCGTTGTCGCGGCGAGCACCGCCACCAGCATCGCACCATCAAGGCCCAGCACGATGAGGAGGTCGCGCAGCCCGATCTGACCCCAGATCCCCGCGACCATACCCTCACCGAAGGCGGCATAGACGATCAGCAGGATCGAGCCGCGGTCGACGAGCGCCGTGACAGCGCGGTGGTCTTCGAGGGCGGACCTGAGCAGGGGGCGCAGCGCCTGTCCCAGGGCGAAGGGCAATAGCAGTTGGAGGGCGATCTCACCGAGCGCATGCGGGTCGATCCCAGCCCCGTGGCCCCCGAGCGTAAGGGCGACCAGCGCCGGGGTGAGCACTACGCCCAGCAGATTGGACATCGAGGCGCTGCAGAGGGCCGCCGGAACGTTGCCGCGCGCGATCGCCGTGAAGGCGATCGAGGACTGGACTGTCGACGGCAGCAAGCAAAGGAATAGTAGGCCGGCACTCAGTTCCTCCGGCAGGAACAGTCGCGACGCCCGCGCCATCGCCAGACCGATCAGCGGGAACAGGACGTAGGTGCTGGCGAAGACGAGCGACTGGAGCCGCCAGTGCGACATCCCTTCGAGCACGGCCTCCTTCGACAGCTTGGCGCCGTAGAGAAAGAACAGCAGCGCGACAGCAGCTGTGACGGCATGGCCGACCCACACGGCCATCGCGCCGCGCGCGGGCATAATCGCGGCCAGCGCAACCGCTGCAACGAGAGCGACCAAGAAGGTATCGATGTTGGGCATGCGCGGGCGCTTCATGACGGTCTCCAGGGGGCGCATTGGATATCCCGCCCGGCTTGCTCATCGTCTAGAGCATGTGTCAGAGAAATAGTCATCACGGATGGTGATGATCGTGGATCCCGTCGAGCTCGCCGACCCCATCCTGCTGCGCAGCTTCATCGCCGTGTGCGAGGCCCGGAGCTTCACCGCCGCAGCGCGCCTTCTGGGCCTGCGCCAATCCGCGGTGAGCCAGCACGTCGCCCGGCTGGAGCGGCGCTGCGGCCGGCGGCTGCTGGCGCGGGATACCCACGGTGTCGCACTCACGCCGGACGGGGACGCTCTCCTGCCCCATGCACGGGAGGTGTTGGCCATCGGCGCGCGCATCGAGCGCTACCTCTCGGGTGTGCGCCTGCGTGGTCGGGTCCGCTTCGGCGCCTCGGAGGACTTCGTGTCGGGGGCCTTGGCGGACGTGTTGGCGGAGTTTGCACGCCAGCACGAGGGTGTCGATATCGAGCTGACGGTCGCCATGAGCGGGCAGCTATATCCGAGTTTCGACGCGGGCGAACTCGACCTGATCCTGACGAAGCGGCGCGGCGGTGATCGGCGTGGGCACGTGGCGTGGACGGAGCCGCTGCAGTGGGTCGGCCGGCGGGGGTTGACCCTGGATCCGGCCTTACCGCTGCCCCTCGTGCTGTACCCGCCGCCCAGCATCACGCGGTCGATCGCCATCGGAGTCCTCGACGCAGCAGGGCGATCGTGGCGGGCGGCTTGCACGAGTGGGAGCTTGAGCGGCATTCACGCGGCGGCGATGGCGGGCCTGGGTGTCGCGGCTTATGCGCCGCGGCTGCTGCCGCCCGGCCTCGCCGCGCTCGACCGGTCCGCCGGGCTCCCGCCGCTCGGCACGGTGGAGTTCGTGATGTTGGGCGGGGACTCCGCCGGCACCCCGGCCGCAGCGCTCGCTGACGCGATCATCGCGCGAATCCCACGTCTCAGGCGCGTCGACTTTCCGGTCTAAGATCGCGCCGATGGCGGAGTGTGCCTAGCATCGCTCCGATCTCCGATATGGCAGCCAGCCGATCGTTCAGCGCACCGAGATAGTTGCGAAGAGATTCGGCGACACTGTCCGCTTCGATGCTTCGCCGCCCGTAAGCTGATCGGCGGAAACCTACCCCAAGCGGCCGTTCCAATAACGACCAGCGCGGTCGCTCACGCGCGGTCATGCGGCTTCCGGAAGCAGATGTACGTCCCGCCGGTACGACAGATCAGTCTTGCCAAGGTATGGGGTCGCAAGTCTGCACTGCGGCCTGTCCGGAAACAGCAATGGCAGTGTCGTTCAGGGGCCGATTAGCTTCCTCAGCCGGTCGAGGTTGCCCAACTGCTGGAGCGCGTGGTCGCGGTCGGCTGCAGCGAGGCCGAGTGTGACGGCCTCCAGCGCGATCAGGGTGGTGGCGTGGAGAGCGACCTCGTTCGCGCGGCCGCGACGGGCCAGCAGCACGACCGTGGCCTGCTGTGCCAACGCGCTCGTGTGCGTGTCGGTCACCAGCACCACCGGCAAGGCCAGGCGTCGAGCCTCCGCCATCACGGCCTGGACCTCGCGGTAGGGCTGTCCGTAGGCGAGAAGCAGGATCGCGTCGCCGGCCTGCAGGCCGAGGAGCTGGTCGGCGAGCGACCAACCCGTACCGTCGAGGAGGAAACTGCACCGCCCCGAACGCGTGAGTTGGAAGGCGAGGTACCGAGCGAGGTGTGCCGAAGGTCCGATCCCGAACACGCCGATGCGGGTCGACGGATGCAGGGTGGTAATGGCCGCGCGGATGGCCGCTTTCCCATCCTCCGTCCGGAGTGCTTCCATTCCCTCCGCGTGGGCCGCCAGAACGGCGTCGATGGCTTGACTCGCATTCTCGCCGACGCCGGCGAGGGTGCGTCGCATGTCGGCCGCAGGCGTTCCGCGGTCGTCCATGCCGGCGGCCAGCGCCTGCTTGAGATCCGTCAGGCCGTCGTACCCGAGCGCTTGGACGGCCCGGATGACTGTCGCGTCCGACGTCCCGAGCTGCGCCGCGATCTGGGCGGCTGAACTCGCGAGGACCGCCGCGCGGTTCCGGTCGAGATAACTCGCGACCCGCGCAGCCGATGGCGTCAACGACGGCGTCAGGCGTCGTACCGTAGCACCGAAGTCTTCCGTCACAGCATCCCCTCCCCTCGGCGAGGCGCGTCGAACGCCTCACGCGCACGATGTAACCATCTCAACATATATATTGACAATGGTAGTGATTGCTACATTTTCGCATCCGGACAAGCCGGTGCGGCAAGTCTCACCGGCGTGAGGGCCTTCCGAATGACCGCCGACGGGACACATGCGTGGTCAACGGCCATCGCGACGGTCCTCGCCGCAGCCGTCGCGTTCGTCGAGGCGCTCGCGGTCGGCGCGGCGCGCGGCTGGCGCAGCACCCTCACCGGTACGTCTGCCGTGTTCGCCGCCGCTACCCAGGGCTGGATCGCCCTCGTCTGGGTGCGAGCCGCGTTGGCGACGCAGCCGGGCCCCTGGGTGGCGATCCTGCTCTTCGGCGGTCTTGCGGCGATCCTCTTGGAGAGCGCCCTGCGGCGCTCGGGAGCCGCGCGATGACCGGCACGCCGACACCCTTGAACGGCGGACACGGCACGCCGTCCACGCGACGCGGTCCACGGGGCCTGATGGTCACCGTCGCCGTCCTGGCTTCGTCCGCCGTCGGCTTTGCCGCCTATCGTCACGAGGCGGCGCCTCCCCCGACCCCCGAAGCCGGCGTCCCGGCGCCCGTGCCGGTCGTGGCGGCGGCCGTGCGGACCCAGGACGTGCCCATCGTCCTGACCGGCGCGGGCACGGTCGACGCGCTGAACCTAGCGACAATCCGCAGCCACATCACCGGGTACCTGCAGAATGCCGACTTCACGGAGGGCCAGTTCGTTAGGCGGGTCGACGTGCTCGCCCGGATCGACCCGCGCATCTACCAGGTCCGCCTCGAACAGGCGCAGACCCAGCTTACCAAGGACGGGGCGCTGCTCGCCAACCAGAAGACCAGCCTCGCGCGCAACGTGCCGCTGCTGCAAAAGGGTTTTGCCACCGACCAGCAGGTCGTGAGTGAGCGGGCCCAAATCGCGCAGACCGAGAGTGCCCTTAAGGGCGACCTGGCCGCTATCGATTACGCGCAGTCCGAACTCGACCCCACGACGCTGCGCGCGCCCTTCGACGGGGTGACCGGAATCCGCCGGGTCGGCATCGGCAACATCGTCAATCCCACGGACACCAACGGCATCGTCGTCCTGACGCAAGTCCAGCCGATCGGCGTGCTCTTCACCCTGCCCACGAGCGACATCGCGGCCGTGCAGGCGGCCCTGGACCGGGACATGCTGAGCACCGCGCTCGCCGCGCGACGTCCAGCGCGCCTGCCCGATGCCGCCGAAGCGCGATGAGCCGTCATCGCTGGGTTATCGTCGCTTGGAAAGAGCATCGCCCATGAGAGAGTTCACCGACCGCACCCCGAGCAAGGTGCCCTCGGTCACCCTCAGGTTCTGGCTCATCAAGGTCCTCGCCACGACGCTCGGCGAGACGGGCGGCGATACCGTCACGATGACCTTGGGTTGGGGCTATCTCGCCGGAACCGCATTGTTCGCCCTGCTCCTAATCGGCTTGGTCGTCGCCCAGATCCGAGCCAAGCGATTCCACCCGATTCTGTACTGGGCGACCATCGTCGCCTCGACGACCTTCGGGACGACCATGGCGGACTTCGCAGACCGCTCACTCGGGATCGGCTACACCGGCGGCTCTGCGTTGCTGTTCGCCTGTGTCGCGGCGGTGCTGGGGCTCTGGTACGCGTCGGAACGCACGATCGCCGTCGACACGGTCTCTACGCCCCGTGTCGAGGCGTTCTACTGGGCGGCCATCACGTTCTCGCAGACGCTCGGCACGGCGCTCGGCGACTGGCTCGCCGATACCGGCGGCCTCGGCTACGACGGCGGTGCTATCGTCTTCGGCACGGCCCTCCTGGTCATCGTTGGTCTGTATTACCGGACGCAGGTCTCGCGGGTGCTGTTGTTCTGGGCGGCCTTCATCCTCACACGCCCGCTCGGAGCGACCGTGGGAGATTTCATCGACAAGCCCGTGGCGGAAGGCGGCCTGAACCTCAGCCGCCCTTTGGCGTCGGCCGTGCTGGCGACCCTCATCGCCGCCGCGGTCGTCCTGCTGCCGCAGCGCGCAGGCACGCATCCGACGGCGCGGAACGGCCGCCCATGAGGCGCAGTTCGCTTCGCATCGAGAACAAGTTGGGAAAAATGGATGGCAGGATCTCTCGACGGCGCCTGCTCGCGGGGCATCGACACGGGCTTCGTGGCCCTGGGCTACGCGCGGGTGGCCGTGCTCGGGGTCGTGCAGGGGCTGACCGAGCTGCTGCCGGTCTCCTCCACCGCCCATATGCGCATCGTGCCCGGGCTGCTCGGCTGGCAGGATCCCGGCTCGGCCTTTTCCGCCGCCATGCAGCTTGCCGCTCTCGCCGCCGTCGTCACCTATTACTGGCAGGACGTGCGGGGCATCCTGTCCGGGAGCCTGTCGGCCGTCGCCCGGCGCGACTGGCGAAGCACGGAGTTCCGCTTCGCGGTGGGCATCGTTCTAGCGACGATCCCCATCGTGATCGCGGGCCTGCTGCTCTCCCCGGTGCTCAACGCCTGCAACTCGCCGCTGCGGACGCTTCCGGTGATCGCCTGGGCGTGCGTCGGGCTCGGCCTCCTGCTCGCGGTCGCCGAGTTGGCCGCCCGGCATGTGCGCCCGGCAGCCGAGGCGCGGCTGGGCGACATGCTGCTCATCGGCATCGCCCAGGTCGGCGCCCTTATTCCCGGCGTTTCCCGCTCCGGCTCGACCCTGACCGGGGCGCTGATGCTGGGCTTCCGTCGGGCGGATGCGGCACGCATCTCCTTCCTGCTCGGGCTGCCCGCCATCTTCCTCGCGGGCGTCCGTGAGTTGTGGATCCTGCACAAGCTCGGCCTCTCGGCGGACGGATGGGGCATCCTCGCGGTCGGGCTCGCCGTCGCGAGTGTTTCCGCGTTCGCGGCGATCTGGCTGCTCATGGCGGTGCTGGAGCGCTTCTCGGCGTGGCCTTTCGTGGCCTACCGGATCGCGCTCGGCCTTGGCCTACTGGCTGCGTTGCAGTTCGGCGTGCTGTCGTAGGAGCCGGTCGGCGCGCGTCAGCGCTTCGGGCCGCGCTTCAGCTTTGAAGGGTAGCAGAAACCGCTACCCGCGATCCGGTTCAGGAACTCGGCCCAACGGAACCGAAAAGCTGTCTCCCATCCCTCCCGAGCTCCGACGCTAAGCGACCTCTTCCGCCACGGAACGCCATCGCTAGCGCGCTGAACATCCCAGAAGCCGGCTTTTGGGTCTTGTGAGATGGGCCATAGTCGAGCGCGACGACATCCTCCTACATACATCATCGCCCAAAAGCGGACCGGCGGACAATCACCCAGCCCAGCCATAAAGAGGCGATCGCCGAGGAGACCGAACCCGGCCGAAAGCTGCCGGTCCACTTCGGTGCAGACACGCTGCCGTGGCGGACGGCTTCCTACCGACCCAACACGGTCGTTCTCGCGGGGCTATGCGCCGTCCGGAAGCGGACATGGCCGCAGACGTGAAAAAATCGCTGTGGGGGTCTCTGTGATCGCTTCTTCGAGCCGAGCCATCAGGCGGGCAGGCCTGTGAGGTCGGCTGATGACAGTCGCCGGCTTGTCGTCTCCGAAGCCGGCTCAGGCCATCAGGGGACGTGTGTTGTCCGCGACGAGCTCCTGGGAGCGCGCGATGACATCACCGGGGCTGCCGCCCGCTATCAGGGTGTTGGCAGCCTCCACCGCGGCCACGACCTTCTCGCCGACCATTGAGACCATCCCGGCTTGGCTCTCCGCGCCGCGCCATGCGATCCGCACCCCGGTCGCTACGGACGATGACGTAGGTCAACCTCTGCCGGCAGGTTCAAGCCTCGGCGATGAGATCCTTGATGCGGGTGGCGAGGGTTTCCAGCACGAACGGCTTGGTCAGGACCTGCATACCGGGGCGCAGGTAGCCATTCCCGAGCACAGCGTTCTCGGCGTAGCCGGTGATGAAAAGCACCTTCAGGTCCGGCCGCCGCTCGCGGCCGGCATCGGCCATCTGCCGCCCGTTCATGCCCCCCGGCAGCCCGACATCGGTCACTAGCAGGTCGATGCGCACGTCCGACTGAAGGACCTTCAGGCCTGACACGCTGTCGGCGGCCTCGATGGCGGTGTAGCCAAGGTCTTCGAGTACCTCGCTGAGGAGCATGCGCACGGAGGGCTCGTCGTCCACGATCAACACTGTCTCGCCCTGGCCGGCCTGCTCCACCTCGGCGAGCCTGCGGGCCATGTCATCTTCGTCGGCCTCGCCGTAGTGACGCGGCAGGTACAGGCAGACCGTCGTCCCGACGCCGACCTCGGAATAGATCCGCACCTGTCCGCCGGATTGTCGGGCGAAACCGTAGACCATGGACAGTCCGAGGCCCGTGCCCTCGCCGGTAGGCTTGGTGGTGAAGAACGGCTCGAACACCTTTCCGATTAGGTCCGGTGCCATGCCGGTGCCGGTGTCGGTCACGCAGACGCCCAGGTACTGGCCGGGAGCGAGATCGTGCTGGCGGCCGCCGGCCTCGTCAATCCACCTGTTGGCGGTCTCGACGGTGATGCGGCCCCCGTCCGGCATCGCATCCCGGGCGTTGATGCACAGGTTGAGCAGCGCGTTCTCCAATTGCCCCGGGTCGATCAGCGCCGGCCACAGCCCCGCAAGGCCGACGACCTCCAAGTGGACGGCAGGACCGACCGTACGCCGGATCAACTCCTCCATGTCCCGGACCAAGCGGTTCACGTTGGTGGGCTTGGGGTCGAGGGTCTGGCGCCGGGAAAAGGCGAGCAGGCGATGCGTCAGGGCAGCGGCGCGCTTGGCCGCCCCTTGCGCGACGCTCATGTAGCGATCGAGGTCGCCCATGCGGCCCTGCAACATGCGGGTCTGCATCAGTTCCAGCGAGCCCGAGATACCGGCAAGCAGGTTGTTGAAATCGTGCGCGAGGCCACCGGTCAGTTGGCCGACCGCCTCCATCTTCTGCGACTGCCGCAGGGCCTCCTCCGTTTTCGCGAGCGCCTCGCCCTGCAGCTTGATCTCGGTGACGTCGCGTACGGACGAGTAGATCAGGCTGCCACGCGGCACGGCGTTCCAGGACAGCCAGACGTAACCGCCGTCCTTGCAGCGGTAGCGGTTCTCGAACGTGAGTTGGGCCTCCCCACGCGCCAGCCCCCCCACGGCCGCCGTCGTCGTCGCGACGTCGTCGGGATGGACGAAATCGAGGAACGGTCGTGCCTTCATCTCGGCGTCGGTCCACCCGAGGGTTTGCGACCAGGCCGGGTTGAGACCGAGGAAGTAACCGTCGAGGTTGGCCACGCAGAGCAGGTCGGACGAAGCTTGCCAGATTTGGTCGCGCTCGGCGGTACGAGCGGCGACCTGGCGGGCGAGGTCGGCCTCCGTCTGCGCCCGGACGGTCACGTCCTGCACGAAGACGTGGAAGCCGTCGACCGCGCCGCCGTCATCCTGGCGGGGCAGGTAGCGAATCTCGGCGACGCGGTGCCGCCCGTCGCGGTGCGGCCAGTCCACCTCGAAGGTGACGGGCTCGCCCCCGAGTGCCCGATCGATGAAGGGCCGCCGAACGGCGTAGGCGGCCGGGCCCAGGAGTTCGCGGACATCGCGCCCGACGACCTCGCCGGGCGGGACGAAGAACCAGTCCCGGTAGGCATCGTTGGCGAAGCGGTAGACATGGCCCGCGTCGATGAACGCGATCAGCACCGGGAGCGCGTCGGTGATGAGTCGGAGTTCGCGCGCGTTGGCCTCCGCCCGCAACTCGGCGTTCCTTCGTGCGGTGATGTCGCCAAAGAAGACCGCGACGCGGTGGTCGCGCGGGTCCCCGACCCGGTGCGCACGCACGTCGAACCAGCGCCCGAACACGGCGGCGTAGTTCTCGAAGTGGGCGGGTTCCCCAGTCAGTGCAACGCGGCCGTAGCGGTCGAACCAGTGCCGTTCGAGGTCGGGCGCGAACGAGCTGACCCATCGACCGGCGACATCCGCGCCGGTCTGCCGGGCGAAGGCCGGGTTGGCTTCCTCAATCAGGTAGTCGACCGCCCGTCCGTCCACGTCGAAGCGCATCCTGATGATGCAGAACCCGACTTCGATCGTCTCGAACAGCGTCCGGTAGCGGGCCTCGCTCGCCTGCAGCGCCTCCTCGGCGAGGCGGCGGTCATGGATGTCCTCGACGACGCCGTACCAAGCCACGATGGCGCCCGCTTCGTCGCGGCGGGGACGCGCCCTGGCCCGCATCCAGCGGTATTCGCCGGCAGCCGCGATGTTGATGCGGTAGTCCACGTCGACCGGATCCCCCGAGGCGAGGCAGGCCGAGAACACCGCGACCGTGTGCTTTATGTCGTCCGGATGCAGGGCCTTCATCCAGCCCGCGCCGTCCGGTTCGCCCGGGGCCTGGCCCGTCAGTTCGAGCCAGCGATTCGAGTACGAGGTGATGTTGCCAAGAGGGTCGCAGGTCCACGGGACCTGGGGGTTGAGTTCGACCGTGTGCCGGAAATGGTCTTCGCTCTCGCGGAGCTTCGCCTCGTTCTCCCTCAGCGCCGTCCAGTGGAACGCCTCGCCCTCCGCCTCCGGCAGCCGCGACCGCAGGCGTATGACCTCCGCCTCGAGCTCGTTCCGCGACAACGCCGTGATGTCGAACCCAACCAAAACTCACGTCTCGCGATTGACCGAGGTCTCGCCTCGAAATGATGTATTCCGGGGGCCAAGCCATCCGGGCTCGACCGGTTCCGTCCGTGACCGCTCACGTTCGTGCCCGGCCAGGGTCCCGTCGACCGCGTCCCCCCAAGCCGGGGCCGCGAGGCCCCGCTCGACAGTCGTTCAATGAATGTCCGGAACATGAGGGTCGCCTCGAAATGGTCCGGCATCCGGGTGGTGATCTGCAGGACGCCGCCGGTCGCTTTGCCCGGGAAGGCCGCTGCGAACGGCCCGTAGAGGAAGTCGATGCGCTTGATCTCCTCGGGCGCGACGATGCCCCAGCGCGGCGCGCCGATGGTGTTGTTGTTGGCGATGAGCGCCGAGATCAGCACGTCGTCGGCGTAGACGAGCGTGCGGGCGCTGGAGTTCACGCCCCAGGTGCGGGTCTCGATGACCGGCTGGGTATCGCCCTCATTGCGCTTCCGCACGAACAGGCTGGGGAAGTACGTGATGGCGTCCTCGGTATCGACGACGTTGACGGTCTGGTCGATCTGCTCGCGGGTGACGCTGGCGCTGGTCTGCGGCAGCTGGAACCGGTGCACGATGGTCGGGGCCGCCGGATCGGACGGCACGATGCTGGTCGAGACCGGCGTCTGAACCGCGGCGGGTGGCGGGACCAGCGGCCCACTCGCCTGCCCGGTCACCGAGAGTTCTTCGAGGGTGACGGCGTTCTCCTCAGCCGCACCCGCTCCGATGCTTGCGGGCGAGACGAGCAATCCGACGGCCAGCGCGAATGCGCTGCCGCGGAGATGGTGAATGGACATGACAAAACCCTATCGGCTGATCGGCAGGTTGGGTGCGATCAGGCGACGGGGGGACCTCGGGCGCTCTGGGCGTGGGTCGGTGGTCCAGTCTTGTCGACGTCAGCTTCGGGCCGCCAGGCGACGCGGGAGACCTGTCGAAGCGGCCACAAGACAGAGAAAGCGGGGACGGGTGGCGGCGCGATGGTACCGACGTGCATGGCCATGCAGCACGCATGGCATTGTGCGTCGGCCTGGTCGTGCGCGGGCGTGCCCGAGCCGTGCTCGGCGCATAGGACCCCGCCGATCGGATCACGCGACAGGACAGGGGCTGAGAAGGAGCCTGTACCGCCATCATGCCAACAGCTCTTCGCCCCTCCGGACTAACCCGAGCCGCGCCGCTCGCCACCGTTCTCTGCGGCCTCACCTCCGCCGCGGACGCACACCCTCACGTGTGGGTCGCGGCGCGCAGCGACGCGCGCGGCCCGGCCTGCGCACGGATACGCCCCACGGACGAGGGGCGCTCCGTTGCGGGCCTTCTTGTCGGTTCAGAACGCCTGGGCGATCCCGGCAAACACCCCGCGCCGCTGGCCGTACTGGGCGGCGAACACGCCGAGCCCGGTACCGTCGCGAAGTTGGTAGATCTTGTCGGTCAGGTTGACCACGTCCAGCCGGAGCTGCGCCGGCTTCCAGCCCGCGACCAGCTGCACGTCGCGCGTCACGCCGAGGTTGATCTGGTAGTAGGCCGGCACGTGGCTGGTGTTGGCGAAGCCGGACCGCAGCCCGCTGCCGAAGATCCCGTCCATGCTGAAGCGGGAGCCGTCCAGCAGGGGCGACACCCCGCGGACGAGGTACGAGAACCCGCCTGACGCGGTCGTGTTCTGGGCGTGGTCCGTGTAGATGTAGTGTGTGGCGATGTAGTTGAGCTCGTCCGCGCCGAACAGGTACTGGCCGGTGTCGATCAGCCGGGCCTTCTGCTGCGCGAAGGCGACGTTGCCATAGGCCGAGAAGTTGCCGTCCGTGTAGGTCGCCTTGATCTCGACGCCCCGGTTGTAGGCGCGGGCGTAGTTGAACTCGGTGAGCACGTAGGCCTGCCCGAACTGGCCGTCGTCGAGCAGGTTGTGGGCGAGCTTGTAGTAGCCGTCCACGCCGACTTCGAGGCCCGGCAGGATCCGCTGGGTCACGCCGATGTCGTAGACGTCCGCCCGCTCGGGCTGGACGGGGGAAGCGGCCAGCACCTCGGCCTGGTTGGTGGTTCCCACCGTCAGCCCCGGGTTCACGGGGGCGGCCAGCACCTGCTGCGGCGGCGTGAATTGGCGCGCGTAGCCGGCGTGGAACACCGTGCCGTCGAACGGGGTCCAGGTGGCGCTGGCCCGCGGGCTGACCTGGTTGGCGTTGACGAACTGGTACATCTGGTCGAAGCGCAGGCCGTAGTTCAGGATCAGCCGGTCGGCGACGTGCCACTCGTCCTGCGCGTAGACGCTGACGAGGCCGCCGGTCTTGCTCACCCGGTCGTTCTGGTTGAACGGCGCGTCGATCGGATTGCCGAACGTGTCGAGCGGCAGGACGATGTTGTTGTTGTTGTTGAGCGTCTGCTCGACGCTGCCGAAGAAGCCGAAGCGCAGGGTGTGGTCGGGGGCGACCCGCCAGGCGCTGTCGCTCTGGACGCCGTTGACGAGCGACGAGCGGTACACGTCCGAGGCCACGCCGTTGAACAGCAGGTTGCCGAGCACGTCCGGCTTGGCGTGGACCGTGCTGTAGCGCTGGAAGTACGAGAGCTGCATGTCGACGTCGCCGGCCGAGCGCTGCACCGCCACGACGTTGAAGTTAACGAACTCGTTCTGCCGCTGGTTGATGCGCGACGAGTCGAAGTCGCTCTGGCCGAAGGCGGTGAACGACGGCGCCACGCCCGGGGTGTTGGGGATCTGGTAGCGCCCGATGAACGTGCCGCCGATGTATGTCAGCCGGGTGTCCGGGTCGATCTGCGTCGAGACGTAGGAGAACTCCCGCCCCTGCGCGGTGTGGTCGTGGACGGGGTTGTAGCTCGACGTCGTGTTCTCGATGCCGAGGTTGGAACGGAAGTACCGCCCGGAGAAGAAGTAGTCGGTGGCACCATCGTGGCCGCCATACACGAAGGTCGGCGTGATCGTGCCGCGCACGCCGCCGTAGAGGCTGACGCTGCCGCCTTCGAACGCCCCGGTGCGGGCCTGGATGTCGAGGATCCCGGCGGTCCGCAGGCCGTACTGGGCGGGCAGCGCGCCGGTGATGAGCGAGACGCTGCCGATGAAGGCGGGGTCGAGGAACTGGTTGAAGCCCGAGATGCCGTCGGGGATCTGGATGCCGTTGATGCGGTACTGGACGTTGGCGTGCTCGTTGCGGACGTGGAAGCCGCCGTTGGAGG
This sequence comes from Methylobacterium sp. J-030, assembly GCF_022829545.1. Lineage (GTDB taxonomy): Bacteria > Pseudomonadota > Alphaproteobacteria > Rhizobiales > Beijerinckiaceae > Methylobacterium. The sequence goes on from NZ_JAKSYM010000313.1 coordinate 104,433, forward strand.
CGTTGTCCTGCGTCACGCCCGGCAATTGCAGCACGAGCTGATTGAACGGCTGGTTGTCGCCCTGCGGCTGGGACTCGATCGCGCTGCGGTTGAGCGTGGTGACGGTGGCGCCGGCCTTGGTGAAGATCCGATCGCGCGCCTCACCGAAGCGGCGCTCCTCGACCGCGGCGGATCCGCCGGCCTCGGGCGCCGCGACGGGCGTCGGCGTCCCCTGCGCGGCCGTGCCGGGGACGGAGGCGCTGTCGCGGGGGGCGGTCACGCTGATCTCGCCGAGATTGACGTTCGACGCACCCTGGGCCGCGGCCGGATCATGTCCGGCGGCGTAGGCCGTCACCCCGAGGATGGTCCCGGCCAAAAGAGCAGATCTGAGGGGGAGATACATCGTTGCCCGAACCGAACGTTATCACACTTCAAATGCTCAGTTCGCCTCCAGCTTGACAATGCGGTTTCAGCCCAGCCCGGCGAATCGTGCTCGGATGTAACAGTATTACAACACGTTGCCGGGATTGCGCTGTCGTGGGGATTGGATGGCCGCTACGGAACGTGCTCGATCGCGCCGCCGCTGCAGCTCGCGCATCGGCCCTCGATCTCGATGGCGCGACCATGCGGGGCAAAACCCGTCGCCGACGCGAATTGCGCGATCGCAGCCCGGACCTCCTCCGAGGGCGTCTCGCTCGTGTCGCCGCAGGCGGTGCACGTCAGCATGGCCACAAACGGCGCGTCCGGCCGTGCGCACAGCACGAACGCTTTGCGGAGCGCCAAGTGGCGGACGAAGCCCGCCTCGACCAGGAAGTCCAGCGCGCGATAGACGGTCGGCGGTCCGAGCAGCTTCGGGCCGGACAGGCGGTGGATGATCGCGTAGGCCGCCAGCGGCGTCGGGGATGCGGCGACGATCTCCAGGACGCGCCGGCGGATCGGCGTCAGGTTGAGGCTCCGGCGGCGGCAACTCTCGACCGCGGCGGTGACGAAGGACGACGGCTCGCCTGCGGTCTGGGGCTCGGCGATCGGCGAAGCGGGACGGACGGAATGAGCCTGCATGGCGAGGGCTCCTCGGTTGACGTGGTAATGTTATTTCATCAACCTTGGACGCGTTCTCATCACATCCACGCCATCGGCTGCCACCATGCAAACCCACGACCCGCGCCTGCCCGTCACCGTGCTGTCCGGCTTCCTCGGGGCTGGCAAGACCACGCTGCTCAATCACGTCCTGAACAATCGCGAGGGCCGGCGGGTCGCGGTGATCGTCAATGACATGAGCGAGGTGAACATCGACGCTGATCTCGTGCGCGAGGGTGGGGCCGACCTGTCCCGGACCGACGAGAAGCTCGTGGAGATGACCAACGGCTGCATCTGCTGCACCCTGCGCGACGACCTGCTCGCCGAGGTCCGGCGGCTGTCGGAGGCGGGCCGGTTCGACTACCTGCTGATCGAGGGGACCGGCATCGCCGAGCCGCTGCCGGTGGCCTCGACCTTCTCGTTCCGGGACGAGGACGGGGTCGCCCTGTCCGACGTCGCCCGCCTCGACACGATGGTCACCGTGGTGGACGCCGTGAACCTGCTCAAGGATTACGGCTCGAACGACTTCCTGCGCGACCGCGGCGAGACGGCGGGGACCGAAGATGCCCGGACCCTGGTCGACCTGCTGGTGGAGCAGATCGAGTTCGCCGACGTGGTGGTGATCAACAAGGCGCGGGACGTGGCGCCCGAACACCTCGCCCTGGTTCGCGCGGTGGTGCGTGGCCTGAACGGCGACGCCCGCATCGTCGAGACGTCCCACGGGCAGGCGCCGCTCGACGCGATCCTCGACACCGGGTTGTTCGACGAGGAGAAGGCGCAGCGGCACCCGCTCTGGTTCAAGGAGCTGTAAGGCGCCCACGAGCACGTGCCGGAGACCGAGGAGTACGGCATCGCCTCGTTCGTCTACCGGGCGCGCCGGCCCTTCGCTCCTGTGCGATTCAAGGCCTTCATCGAAGCCACCTGGCCGGGGCTGATCCGGGCCAAGGGCCATTTCTGGCTCGCGACCCGGCCGGACTGGGTCGGCGAGTTTTCCCTGGCCGGCGCCGTCGCGCATGTCTCGGCGATGGGCTTCTGGTGGTCGGCCGTGCCGCGCAAGCGCTGGCCGGCGGTCCCCGAGTTCCGGGAGCGCCTGCAGACCGTTTGGAGCGAGGTCTGGGGCGACCGTCGCCAGGAACTGGTGTTCATCGGCACCGGCATGGACCGGGACGCCATCACCGCCGCCCTCGATGCCTGCCTGATCGAGACCGGGCGCGATGTGGCGCCGTTCGACCCTGCCCCTTACAAGGGGCTCCCCGACCCGTTCCCGGTTTGGCGGCGCGCCGCCTGACGCGCGGGAATCGGGGATGACCGCCATGCAAGCCGTCCAGGGGTCGGATGTCGCGCGACCGCCGACTGCCGCCGCCGCCCGTCCGGACCGAGAATTCCCCGCGCATGTCCGTGTGGCCGACGGCGTGGAAGGGCTCGCGCTGATCCGGCGTCCCGGGATCAACCTCGCGCTCTGGCCACGAAAGCTCCCGGCAGAGGGCGTGACCCATCTGGCCGAGATGGTCTCGACCGGTCTCGCACCGGTGCGGTGCGAGGCGACCCTCGACGCGATGGAGGCCGAACTCCGCCAACGGCTTTCGCCCGGCCCGTGCCGGGACTGGCTCGCCGCCGATGCCGCGCGGCTGGCGCGGACCCTGGCGCAACTCGTGGGTACGCGCCGGGTCGTGCTCGGCATCGAAGCGATCGCCGGGGATGCCTGCCGGCTTTTCCACGCCGACGCCGTCGCGATGCGTCTCGTCACGACCTACCTGGGACGCAGTGGCTGGCGGACGCGGACGTGGAGGCATACGGCAACGGCGGAGCCGTACCGGAGGACCGCATTCACGAGATGGCTACCGGCACCGTCGCGGTGTTCAGGGGACTGCGCGGCGTGACGCGCGGACATCCGCTCGTGCACCGCTCGCCGCCGCGGCGGCCCGGGGACCCCGTCCGGCTGTTCCTGGCCGTCGATCCGGCGGCGTGCTGAGGCTGGGCGTCGGATACGTCGGACAACCGTTGATCTTGGCCGTGGGCCTGGCGACCGCGGTGGCGACACTGTGCGGCGGCTTCCCGGCGCTGCGCTACCGCACCGACTACACCCTGCTGCTCGGCTTCAGCAGCGGCGCGGTTGTCGGGGTGGCGCTGTTCGACCTCCTGCCGGAGGCGGGCGAGACCGGCGCGGCGGTCCTCGGGACGGTCGGCATCGCCCGCTGCCTCGCCGCGGGCTTCGCGACCTATGGCGCCCTCGACCGCGCAAGGTCGATGCTGACCGGGGCGCGCGGCGGCCATCGCGGGCACCTCGCGGCGGGCAGCCTGATGGACGGCCTCGGCATCGGGTTCGGTTTTCAGGTGTCGGCGTCCGTGGGTGCGGTCGTCGCGGCGGCCGTCCTGGCCCACGACGTAATGGACGGGGCCAACACGGTCGCGGTGACTCTGCGCGGCGGCGGAGACGAGCGCTCGGCGCGCCTGTGGCTCGTGGCGGACGTCGGCGCGCCGCTCGTGGGTATCGGCCTCGCGAGCCTTGCCTCGGTGCCCGATGCGGTCCTGGCGGGCCTCCTGGCGGCGTTCGCGGGCGTCTTCCTGTACATCGGCCCGTACGACCTGTTGCCCCGTGCCTATGCCCGCAATCCAGTCGTTCGTACCGCGGCGGCGATGGGATTAGGGCTGGCCTTCGTCTACGCGGTCGTGTGGCTGGCCGGCTGAAGCCGGATTGATCGAAACACGTGCCGCCTCCCGCCCGGCCTCGCGCCCCCGATCAGGATCACAGACGAAGTTTTTCCGCGTGCGACGGGCTGCGTCGGTCTAGCTGGCGCCAGGCAACGGCGGACCCTCTCGGCACGGATCGAGACCTGTGACACGCCTTCCAGGGGCCAGAATCGGACGCAGTCGGTTCTTGTAACGATATTGTATTGCGTAACGGGTGACGTTAAGGGCCTGCATACCGCCGCTACCAATCGGACCGGTGATGCCCGAAGCCATTCCCCACGTCGCATCGCCTCGGAACGCATCGCCCTTGGATCCGAGCGTCTACGAGCTCTCCCCTGGGGGCCGGGCCTACTTCGACCGGATGGCCACGGTGATCGGCCGCCGCGTTCCCGGTCATGGCACGGTCACCGAATTGGGACTGCCGTCCAGTGAACTCTATCGTATCCTGCGGGATCGGTCGGCTTCGACGGATGCCCGGATTGGCGCTGGGGAGTACGACCTCGTGTTGACGCAGGAGACCGACGTCGCTCGGCCCGATGTGCTGAAGCTCCTCTCACGAGGCCTCGACACGGCCCGGCGCGCCGTCGTCTGAGTTGTACCGGGCGACGACGGCACCCGGCTCGTCGGACCGACCCTGACGGGGTGCCTGCCGCGCGCCTGGGTCGAGGACCTGGAGAGCCGGTCTCTCTCCGCCGAAACCCTCTACGCGAACCTCGCCCGCGAATGCCCGCCGAACATCGTCACGAGCGCGGCTTGGTCGGTGCCCTTGATCATTCGCGACCTCGAGGCCTTCGCGGCGAGCCTGACCGACCGTATGGGCTGGTCCGGAACCCCGCGGGAGGCGGACCTCCTTCGACATTTGGCCGAAACGGCCAGGGCCCACCCCTTCGGGCACGCAGGGGTTCTCCAGTAATATGGTGCGGGCGCGCCTGGCTGAAGACGCCGCTTCTCATCCTTCTCGCTTCGGTCGGCCTCACCGTGTTCGGTGCTGGTGAGGACCGACTGGCTGGCCAACCGGCGGACATACCCACTTGGCTCGCGGCCCATATCGGTGAGGGCGACGACCAAATCGCACGGCCGGTCCTTCAACGGGCGCGGGCGCTCTATCGGCGCAAGGTGCGGGAGGGCGCCGTCCGGAACGCCTGCTACTTCGTCATGGATGCGACACGCCCCAACGGCGGCGAGGCGGACACGGCCGGGCATCGCTTCTACGTCATCTGCGAGACCGACCGGTCGTTCCGCGCGATCGCGGCGGGACACGGCAGCGGCCGGAAGCTGGACGGCGTCGCCGATTTCGCGAACGGGAGGCAGTGCGCGCGGAACTTCGGCAACGCGCTGGATTCCGACCTGACGGCCGGGGGGGCATACCTGACGGCCGAGGCGCGCCCGTCGTTCAAGGGCTACTACCGTCGCTCCGCCACCGAGGATGCGGAGCTGGTCCGCTCGTTCATCCAGTTCGACGGCGAGGGCGAAACGGAGAATGCCAGACGGCGCGCGATCTGGGGGCACGCGGCCGTCACGTTGAAAGGCGTGTGCCTGCGACGGGATCCGAACAGCCCCCACGCGAACCGCGCGGGCTATGTCCCGTTCGGACATCGGGTGGACTATGTCGGCGGGCGGAGCAACGGCTGCACGAGTTGGTCGGCATCCGATGCCGAATGGTTGATCGCACAAACCAAGGATGATCCGACGACGCTCTACATCTATCCGGAATCCGCCGACATCGCGGCTGTGGCCGACGCCGTCACGGCGGGCCGCCCGCCATCGAGCGGTGGCGCATACTGGAACGCCGCATGCTTGAAACAGATCGGGAAGCCGAAGTTCTGGTCCAGGGCCAAACTTGAGCCGATCCTGGCCGATTACAAGCGGGCGCACCCCGCGCCCCCTCCGAAGCCGCTTCCGCTCTGCTCCGACCAACGAGATCGTTCGGCCGGGACGCCTTCGTCCGTCCTGACCAGCCGAGTTCGGCTGGCGGGTCCGGAACAATCGGCCGAAGGGTCTCGTCGGCCGAGGTCGGCCGACAGGCTCTCGGATCCTGACACCGTGCCCGAGGCGGCCGACCGGCCTGCTCCGAGATGCGCCGCACCAAATGCCGACCCGCTGACGCGCCGTATCCTGATAGCGGGCGAGCAATCGGGCGGTGCCGTGCCGCCACGCCGGGCCCGATCCGGGTCGATATGAACGCGATCCCCCCCAGCCGAAGGCGCGGCGGCCCGCGGCCTGCGACGCCGTCTTGGTCTTCTCGACCTCGCCTTGATCCCGGCCAAGCCGCCTCCTGGTTGTGGGCTTATGGCCTGTTCGCGGGACGGCCAGCCCTGCTGTCGACCCCGACCACATCGCCGCCATCGACAACGTCACACGCAAGCTGATGCCGGCGGGTCAGCGACCGGTCTCTCGGTCGGCTTCTGGTTCGCGCTCGGCCACTCCTACGGTTGGCCCACGACGTGTTCCGCTCGCCGGATGCTTGGTGGCGCTTTCTCCCAGCGGATCAGGTCGAGTTCATCACGCTTTGAACGGTGCCACCGTGATTGACGGTCAATCGGCCACCACGCCATCCCAGAGATGCAACGCGAACGTCGACTTATGGAATGCTGTCGGGTTCGGACGAGCGGCGGCAATGGGCGCTGAGCAGACATCGCCCCACCGCCCGACAGCAGACATTCGGATTCCGCTGAACGGCCGTCCGATGTCGGCCCTGAACAGTTGCTGCGAATGTCCGCTTACTGGCTGGCTGAGACGAACGAGCGAATGCTCGCGACGAGCTTGCGCTGTTCGAAGGGCTTGTCGTGAAACACGCTCCGTGCCGGTATGCTCGACAAATTGGGCTTGACCGCACCCGTAAGGATCAACTCGATCGGTGGCCAGCGGTCGCGGATCAGCGCCGCCAGCTGCAGCCCCGTCACCGATCCACGCACGTCGAGATCGGCCAGCACGAGTCGAATGTCGACGCGGTCTTCGAGGATCTGGATGGCCTTTGCAGTCGTCGGAGCCTCGATGACGTCGCAGCCCGCCTCCTCGATGAAGTCGGACAAAACCATCATCAAGATCGGCTCGTTCTCAATCAAGAGAACGACCGGCCATCGCTCGGTCGACAATGTCACTCAGTCCCCCTTCGAGGACCTGCGTCTGCCCCGATCACGATGCTATAACCTGAGAGATAGGCGCGCGGAACTCCGCATCCAGGCCCGTGACCGCATAATCCAGATGCGTGTCGCGTGTTCCCACGAGCCCAGTCTGGATCAGCCGTGCCCCGAAGCCGCGCCGCGCCGGAGCCACGACCGGCGGGCCACCGCGCTCCTGCCACATCAGCACGACCGTTCGCTCGGCCGCCTCCTCGATCCGCCACCCTACGCTCACCACGCCGCCTTCCACGGAGAGCGCGCCGTACTTGACAGCGTTGGTGGTCAATTCGTGCAGGAGCAGGGATAGGGACAGCGTCGCCTGCGGAGCCAGGGCAAGGCCCGGTCCCGCGATCCGGAAGCGGTCGAGGGATGTCTGCAGGGTCAGAACCTTCTCGACGACAGACCGGATCGGTGCGGCAACCCAACTGTCCTGCATGAGGACGTCGTGGGCTTGCGCCAGGGCGATCAGGCGCTCGGTGAACGCCTTGACCGGCGCCTGATCCGGGACCGTTCGGAGCGTCTGGCCGGCGATACCCTGAACCATCGCCAGCGTGTTCTTGAGCCGGTGCGACAGCTCGCCCTTGAGGAGCACTTGCTGCTGCTCCGCTTGCACCCGGGCCACCGCAACCTGGACCCGGTCGGTGACCGTCCGGACGAAAACCAGCTCCTCCGGCCTGAAGTGCCGCGCGTGAGCGTAGTGGACGAAGCCGACGCCGACGAGCCGGCCCCGTTCCATGACCGGCACGTTGATCATCGTGCGGATGCCGATAGCGAGGTACCTGTCCGCCGCGGCCCGGCTGGCCGGATCGTGCTCGATGTCCTCGACGACCACGATCTCCCCCCGCTTCAGCTCGTCGAGCTGCGTGCCGTAGTCGCGGAAGACGTGCATTCCAGCGACGGAGGCGACCGTCGGCGCGCGCCAGTCCGTGGGGATGTCGAGAGTCTCATCGACGAGGTTCACAAGGCCGTAGCCAGCCCGCGAGGCCCCGAGGACGTCCGCCACGGTCTCGGCCGCGGCCTGGACGAGGGCGGCCACGGTGTCGAGGTCGCGCAGGCGGTCGCCGAGCTTGAGCAGCGCGTCCTGGCGCAGGCCCGCATTCTTGACGTCCGTGATGTCGGTGGCCACGCCGGGATAGCGCAAGGGTCGGCCCGCGGCGTCGTGATAGCAGCGCCCCCGGGCGTAGACCCAGTAGACGATGCCGTCCGCGGCGAGCAGGCGGTACTCCTCGGCGAAGTCGCCGGCCGTTTCGAGCGCCTGCTGGATGCGCTCACCCACCCAACCGCGGTCGTCGGGATGGATGCCGTCCACGAAGGCGGCGAGCGGAGCGCCCGCGGCTGCCAGTGTCGGATCGACACCGTACATCCGGGCGAAATGCTCGCCCGCGTACAGCCGGTCGTTCGGGATGTCCCAGTCCCACCAGCCCAGCGAGCCGGACGCCTCGAAGGCAAGGGTCAGCCGCTCCTCGCTGATCCGGAGGGTCTCCTCGGCGAGGTGACGCTCCGTGACGTCGCGGACCGTGCCGAACCAGCGGACGATAGCCCCGGCGGCGTCGCGCGTCGGCTGCCACTGCCGGGTCATCCAGCGCAGCGCCCCGTCGTCGGCGCGCCGGATGCGGTACTCGATGGGCTCGGCGGCGCTGCCGTCCGCGCGCGTGGCGTCAGTCGAGAGCTTGCCCCGGTCCGCCAGCAGGATCGGGGCGGTGACGTCGGCGAGTCGGTAGGTGGGTGCCGTCGGCAGCCCGTGCAGGCGGCAGTATTCCGCCGACACCGTGATCTCGCCGGTGGCGACGTCGAGCTCGAAGGTGCCGACCTGTCCGGCCTCCTGGGAGAGCCGCGAGCGCGTGTCGCTGGCCCGGAGCGCCACCTCCGACGCGCGCCGGGCCGAGATGTCGTTGAACAGGATGGCGACGCGCCGCTCCCCCGGCTCGCCGACCCGGAAAGCTTGTACGTCGTACCAGCGATCGAGCGAGCCGGCTCCGGTCTCGAAGCGGACGGCCTCGCCGGTGAGGGCGACGTGGCCGTAGAGGTCGAACCATTGCTGCTCGGCCTCGGGCGCAAGGTCCCGCATCCATCGGCCCGCGGCCTCGCTGAGACCCGTCTGCGCCGCGAAGGCCGGATTGATCTCCAGGAAGCGATAATCGACCGCCCGAGATCCGCCGGGGACGCCTTCGAAGCGCACCTCGATGATGCAGAAACCGGCATCCATCGTCTCGAACAGCGAGCGGTAGCGCACCTCGCTCCGATGCAGATCGGCGGTGAGCTGCCGCTCGGTCGCTGCTGCGGCCTCGCTCTTGCGCAGTGCGCCACGCAGTTCCAGCTGCGCCACGACCTGCCGGGCGAGGGCGCGAAGGTCATCGGCCTGTTCGGGCGTGAGTCCCTCGGGACGGGGCACGGTATCGATGACGCACAACGAGCCGACCACGAGGCCGCTGGTCAATCGGAGTGGTGCGCCGGCGTAGAATCGGATGTGCGGGTTGCCGGTCACCAGCGGGTTGGCGGCCGTGCGCGGATCGGCGGTGAGATCCGGGATGCTGAGGAGATCGGGGGCGGAGAGCGCGTATTTGCAGACCGAGCGGTTGAGGTCGGTCTCAAAGACGGGAAAACCGATGCGGGCCTTGAACCACTGCCGCTCGGCGCTCACCAGGCTGACGAGCGCCACCGGCACGGCGCACAGCCGGGTCGCGAGGCGCACCACGTCATCGAAGCCCTGCTCGGCAGTCGTGTCGAGGACGGCGAGCGCCTCGAGTGCGGCGAGACGGTCGGGATCGTTGACGGTGGGATCGGCTGAAACGAAATGCATAGCAGGCGCTGGCAGGGCTCGGTCGCGCCCGCGATGGCTTGTTGCAGAAAGCGAGACTGGCGGCCAGTGACCGCTTCCGCGCACATCTCCGCCCCCTACGGGTGGCCGGGTCGAGCCGGAGGCGGCACGACCGTTTCCTGACGAGAGACTAGCCTGACGATGCTTCGCCTCTTTTGGATCCTCGGTACCCAAGCTCCGCTTGGTAATCTCTCACCCAACTAGTCGGCGGAGATCCTCAGGTCCGCGCCTGCGGAGATACCAGATTTCTGTGTGGGGTCGCACCAAGGACGAGGCATGGCCAGAGGCATGTGTACCGCCCGTCTGTACCTCGCGGGCGATCTTAAGTCCCTGAATTTGCTGCTTCCTTAAACGGATCAGCGCCTTAGACGGCTGATGGTGCCCAGGGGCGGAATCGAACCACCGACACTGCGATTTTCAGTCGCATGCTCTACCAACTGAGCTACCTGGGCGTCGCCCGCGGCCCTGTCGGCCTCGGACGCCGCGGGGTATAGTCAGTGCGTCGCGGCCTGTCCAGCCTTGCCGTGACACCGACGTGACGGAAACGCCGTGAAAATTCAGCGCTCCGGGTCTGGTTCGGGCGGCGGGTCGTCGGAGTCGATCGCCTCGGGGATCGCGTAGCGCTCGTTCAGCCAGCGGCCGAGATCGACGTCGGCGCAGCGCTGCGAGCAGAAGGGCCGGTATTCCGGCGTAGACGGTCGTCGGCAGACGGGACAGGCCAGTCGGCGCTCCGGCTTCATGCGAGGCCGCCCCAGCCGACCCGGACGGGAAATCCCTCGCCGTCGAGCAGGCTCATGGTCTCGTAGAGCGGCAAGCCGACCACGGAACTGTACGATCCAACGAGCTTGACCACGAAGGCGCCGGCCAGCCCCTGGATCGCGTAGCCGCCGGCCTTCCCCCGCCACTCCCCCGAGGCAACGTAACCCTGGATGTCCCGACCCGAGAGACGCTTGAACCGCACCCGTGTCTCGACGATCCGTTCGCGCCGGCCGCGCGGCGAGAGCAGGCAGACCGCCGTGTAGACGCGGTGCTGGCGACCCGACAGGAGGCGCAGACAATCCGCCGCCTCGTCCGGGACTTCGGCCTTCGGCAACACGCGCCGTCCCACGGCCACGACCGTATCGGCCGACAGGAGCCAGGTCGGTGCCGACTTGTCACCGATGTGGAGGGCCGCCTCCGCGGTCGCGAGCTTGGTGCGCGCCAAGCGGCGGGCGAGGTCGCGCGGCGGTTCGGCCTTGCGCGGCGTCTCGTCAATCTCGGCCGGCAGGAGGGCGTCAGGCTCGACACCCATCTGCTGCAGCAATGCGAGGCGGCGCGGCGAGGCCGAGGCGAGCACGAGCCGAGCCGTCGGTCGCTGCGCCGTGCCGATCGCGTCTGGTATGGCGTCCATGATGTTCCGTTCGCACGATCGGCGGAGCCCGGCCCCGGCCCGTTGCGGCACCCTGTCCCGCCAACCCGGCCCCGATCCGCCTGCCTGATAAGGGAATGGTGTTGGCTTGTGAACCGGATCGCAGACCTCGCGCCGCCGAAGGCGTCCGGTGTCCGGCGCTGCATCAAGCAGGGCCGGTGTGAACAGCGCAACCTTGCGTCGCACAGATGAATGCAAGATCTCGGATCTGCAGGTAACCGAGCGTTAACCACGATCGCAGACGATCGGCGGCATCGGGAAGGAGTTGTCGCCGATGCTGAATGCCGATCCACTGCTGCGGCGTCCGAAGCTGCTGAACAGGGCGTTGGTGGCCCGTGCGCTCGAAGGCTTCAGATCCAAGGCCGACTCGCCTGACAAGATGTGGCGGATGCTCACGGATCACTATGTGGTCGACCTCGATGCCGTGGCGGCACTGCTGCCGGCCAATGAACCGGAAACGCGCTGGCTGCCAGCGCGCGACTGAAACGGACGGTGGAGGCTGACGTCTACACAACTGGCATGAGACGTGCCTCGCCCAATCAACATCTTTGAGGAAGCACCCAGGCAACGACAACGCGGCGGCTCGCACGCCAGAGCACCCCGCGGACCTTTCGATCGCTCGAAGCTGAGGTCCGTCATGTCCGAACTGCTCTCCGTTGCCCTGGTCTGTGCCGGGACGCTCCTGGCCCAGGACTGCTCCCGCGATACCGCCCTCGACGTCATCATCGCCCCGGCGCACACGCCGATCGAGTGCCTGATGCACGCCCAGACCATGGCGGCGCAGGCCGGCTTGCCCGGGGGCGGCGACCGGTATCTCAAGATCGCCTGCGAGCACCGCCGCACCGAGACCGACGTGGCGATCCGCCGGGCGTCCTGAGGGCGCCGACCGGAGTGGACGTCACACCCCGCCGTCGACCGGCTCCCTCACCGGGGCGCGTTCACCGGCGGCATGCGTCGTCAGAGACCAGGATGATGCACCAAAGTCACGTCGGTAGTCTTCTTCGCGGCGTCGGCCTTTTGGATGGTTGCGGCCCTTGGGGGTCGCGACCATCCTGCCCGGCCAAGCTGATGCAATCCTAATTCGGCTTCCGTCTCCGATGTCGCCCCGCTAGCCCGCGTGCCGGGCAGGGCTCCGCGAGTGCCCGCCCGATGCTGTACGATGCGTTCGACTTGCAGACCGACCTCGCCGCCCAGACGCGGGCCTGGGGGCACGTGCTCAACGACGTGTGGTCACCCTGGGTCGGGCTCGGCGAGCCGATCACGTGGATGTCCGCGGGCGCCCGGATGATGATGCGCACAGGCCTGACCTTCGCGCGCCCGCCCTTCGGCATCGGCACCGTCGAGGTGGGCAACCGGAGCGTTCCGGTCGCCGAGGAGCCTGTCGTCGTCACGCCGTTCGCGACGCTCCTGCACTTCAAGAAGGACATCCACACCGAGCAGCCCAAGGTGCTGATGGTCGCGCCGATGTCCGGCCATTTCGCCACGCTGTTGCGGGCGACGGTCCGGACGATGCTGCCGGACCACGACGTCTATATCACCGACTGGCACAATGCCCGCGACGTGCCGTTGGCGGACGGGCAGTTCGGGTTCGACGATTACGTTGGTCACCTCGTCCACTTCCTGCAGACGATCGGCGAAGGCGCCCATATGGTGGCCGTCTGCCAACCTGCGGTACAGGCGCTGGTGGCCGCGGCCGCGATGGCGCAGGCCAAGGACGCGGCCGCCCCGCGCAGCATGACCCTGATGGCCGGCCCCGTCGATTGCCGGATCAATCCCACCGGCGTCAACGAACTCGCGAATTCGAAGCCGATCTCGTGGTTCGAGCAGAACCTGATCGCGACGGTCTCGACCCGCCACAAGGGCGCCGGCCGCAGGGTCTACCCGGGCTTCATGCAGGTCTCGGCCTTCATGTCGATGAACGCCAAGCGACACGTCCAGGGCCATGCCGACCTGTTCTGGCACATGGCCAACGGCGAGGACGCCAAGGCCGAGGCGATCGAGACCTTCTACGACGAGTATTTCGCCGTCCTCGACCTCGCGGCCGAGTTCTATCTCGAGACCGTCAAGACCGTGTTCCAGGATCATGCCCTGGCCCGCAACGCGGTGAGCTATCGCGGCGAGCCGATCGACCTGCGGTCGATCCGCCGGACCGCGCTGATGACCGTCGAGGGCGAGCGGGACGACATCTGCGCCGTCGGCCAGACCATGGCGGCCCACGATCTCTGTACCGGCCTCGCCCCGTATATGCGGACCCACCACCTCCAGCCGGGCGTCGGCCATTACGGCGTGTTCGCGGGGCGGCGCTGGGAGACGCAGATCTATCCGCAGGTGCGCAACTTCATCCAGGCCCACAACTAGGCCATCACACAGCGCCGATTTGACCCGCCGACCGCCGCGGCCCACCATGGTAGCCTTGATTGATCGGCGCCGGGTGCACACCCGTCGCCAGGGGTGCGAGGCGGAACGATCGGCGTGATCGGCAAGAACGGCTTCGAAGACGAGAGCGGCAGACGCGGCGCGCCGCCGGAGCGCTCATCCGCATCCACGCGGCTCGACCAGCTCGTCGCCCGGGCGCGCTTGGCGGCTCTTTGGGAGCAGGTCTGGCCGGTCGTGTGGCGCGGGTTCGCGGTCGCGCTCCTCTTCCTGATCCTGTCCTGGTCGGGTCTCTGGCTGGACCTATCCCCGCTCTGGCGCCAGCTCGGCCTTGGGATCCTGGCGATCCTGCTCATCGTCGCCCTCCTACCCCTCGCTCAGCTCAGGCGGATCGAGCGTCGTACGGCCCTGACCAGGCTGGACCGGGACGCGGCCACGCGCGATCCGGCCCTGTGCCACGGACCGGCCTCGGCCGCGCAGGACACCTTGGCGGTGGGCTCCGCCGATGCGGGCAGCCGGGCCCTCTGGGACCTGCATCAGCGCCGGGCGGCGCAGGCTGTGGCCCGTATCCGGGTCGCGCTTCCGCGGCCCGGCATGGTCCGGCGTGATCCCTATGCACTCCGTGCCGGGCTGATCGTCGCGGCAGCCGCCAGCCTGTTCGCGGCAGGGCCCGAATGGCGCGAGCGGATCGGCACAGCCTTCGATTGGCAGGAGCCGACGGTGCCCGGCCCGAACTTCCGCGTCGATGGCTGGATCGACCCGCCACTCTACACGCGTCTGCCGCCGCTGCTGATCGCCATGGATGGCAGTGACCAGCACCTGCGGGCGCCAATCAACGCGCAGTTGATCGTGCGCATCGCCGGCCAGGGCAAGGCTGCGGCCAACACAACGTTGACCGCCAATGCCGGCCTTGTTCCGGTGCCGGGCCAGGAGCCGCGCCCGGACCTGCGCGAGGAGCGCTACCGGATCGCCGGCAATGCGGAACTGACGATCGTGACCCCGGCCGGCCGGCAGCGCCTGACCGTGGACGCAATCCCCGATCGGCCGCCGGAGGTGACCGCGGTGGGCGGCCCCGAGGTGAACGGGCGCGGGACTTTCAACCTGACCTATCGTGCCAAGGACGATTACGGGATCAGCTCGGCCGAGGCCCTGATCGCGCCGGTGAAGCCCGGCCGGGCGCTCGTCCCGATCCCGCGCATCAGCCTCGCGCTCCCCAGCGACGCCTCCGGCGAGTCCGAGACCAAGACGCTGGTCGACCTGACCGACAACGCCTGGTCGGGCGCCCGCGTGCGCTACCAGATCGTCGTCAAGGACGAGGCCGGTCAGGAGGGTCGTACGCCGGAGACCGAGATCACGCTGCCGGCGCGGCCATTCCGCAATCCGCTGGCGCGTGCGCTGGCCGAGGAGCGTCGCCGCCTCGTAACCGCGCCCGATACGGATCGCCCCTGGGTGCAATCCGCGCTCGACGCGTTGCTCGTCGCCCCCGACATGTTCACGCCGCAGCCGGCGATCTTCCTCGGGCTGCGCACGGCCACCGAGCGCCTGCGCGGTGCACGGGCCGATGCCGATCTCGTCGCGGTCGCCGACCTCCTCTGGGAGATGGCGCTGAAGATCGAGGACGGTGATCTTTCGGACGCCGAGAAGCAGCTGCGTCAGGCGCAGGACCGGTTGAAGGAGGCGATCGAGCGCAATGCGCCCGACGACGAGATCAAGCGCCTCACCCAGGATCTGAAGCAGGCGCTCGACAAGTTCCTGTCCGAGATGGCGCAGAAGCAGGGCCGCGAGCCGAACAAGTCCGGAGAGCGCCAGCAGAACAATCAGCAGTCGAAGAACGTCACGCCTGAGGATCTCGACAAGATGATCCAGGACATGGCCGAGGC
Source organism: Methylobacterium sp. J-030 (assembly GCF_022829545.1). Classification (GTDB taxonomy): domain Bacteria; phylum Pseudomonadota; class Alphaproteobacteria; order Rhizobiales; family Beijerinckiaceae; genus Methylobacterium. Next base: position 119,781 of record NZ_JAKSYM010000313.1, read on the forward strand.
GATGAAGCGCGGCGACACCGCCGAGGCGCAGCGCCTGATGGATCAGCTCCGCAACATCCTGGAGAACCTCCAGACCGCCGAGCGCGGCAGCCGCTCCGATCAGGCCTCCCGCGAGATGCAGAAGCAGATGCGCGATCTCGACGCGATGGCGCGCGAGCAGCAGGGTCTGCGTGACCAGACCTTCAAGGACGAGCAGGAGCAGCGCGGCGGCCAGCGCCAGCCCAACCGGGGCCAGCAGCAGCAGGGCCAGCGCGGCCAGCAGGGGCAGAAGCAGCAGGGTCAGCAGGGCCAGGGGCAGCAAGGCCAAGGACAGCAGGGCCAAGGACAGCAGGGCCAGCAACAGCAGGGTGACGTCGGCGAACGCCAACAGGCGCTCCGGCAACGGCTCGAGGATCTGGAGCAGCGCATGAAAGAGAACGGCATGCGCGGCGAGCAAGGGCTGTCGGATGCCGAGAACGCCATGCGCGAGGCCGAGAACGCCTTGAAGCAGGGCGATTCCGGTGAGGCGGTGGACGCGCAGGGCCGTGCCCTCGATGGGCTCAAGAAGGGCGCCGAGGGCATGGCGCAGCAGATGCAGGAGATGGCCGAGGGCCAGGGCGAAGGCCAGCAGGAGGGCGGACAGCAGCCGGGGCAGCAGGGGCAGGCCGGCGCCCGCGACGACGACCCGCTCGGCCGGCCCACCCGCGGCCGCGACATGAGCGACGGGCGGGTCCGCGTGCCGACGGCCGACGAATCCGCCGTCCAGCGCGCGCGGCGCATCATGGAGGAGTTGCGCCGCAAGCTCGGCGACCCGACGCGGCCCCGCGAGGAACTCGACTATTTCGAGCGCCTGCTCCGCCGCAATTGAGCCCCTCCCCTCAACCCGCGATGCGGAACCGGCCTGCGGTTCCCGTCAGGCCCGGATCGTTGCCGCCATGTCGTCCAACACCTTCGTCCTCCTCGCCTGCCTGGCCGTCGCCGTCGTGCTGTTCTTCGGCCTCGCCAACATGATGCGCGGCGGCAGCGCCAATCTCTCGCAGAAATTGATGCGTCTCCGCGTCCTGCTGCAGTTCGTGGCCATCGTGATCATCATGGGCGTCGTCTGGTGGCGCTCGGCCTGAGCCCGTAACCGCCGGTGTGACCGACCTGCCATACCCGCGGCCTTTCGCGGGCCGGGGGGATGAATTGCGGGCCGGAGCCGAACGGCACCGTGCTACGCTCGGTAGTATCGAACTGCCAAGCCGCTCCGGTTGAGGCCTTATGACTGCCGCCTTCCGTACTTGTCTCGTAGGCCTGATCTCCCTGGCGGCGATCCTGCCCGTCTCGGCTGCGGATCTGCCGCCTCCGCCGGCCGCCTATGCCGCACCGGTCCAGCCGCTGAGCATCGTCTCGGAGCTGCGCATCGGCGGCTCGGTCCAGGATCCCGGCAGCGCCGAGGGCAAGCTCCCGGGTTTCAGCAAGGCGAACGTCAACGGCGAGATCCTGTTCGCCAAGCCGGTCATCAGCGCCGATCCGTTCTGGCAAGCCTTCGTGCCCCGGCCCACGGTCGGCGGCAGCTACAACACTGGTGGCCGGACCAGCTACGCGTATCTCGGCGCGACCTGGACGCTTGAGGTCTTTCCCGAGACCCTCAACCGCCGCGTCTTCCTCGACGGCTTCTTCGGCGGCGTCGCCCATAATGGCTATACCGGTCCCAAGGCCGAGACGCCCTACGGCTTCAACACCCTCGGATGCTCGCCGATGTTCCGCGAAGCCGCTGCGCTGGGCTTCCGTCTGACCGAGCATTGGAGCATCATGGCCACCGTCGAGCACATGTCGAATGCGGGCCTCTGCGCGAACAATCGCGGGTTGACCAATTTCGGCGGTAAGATCGGCTACACGTTCTGAGGCTGTCGGCTGCGTGGTCAAGCTCAACAAGATCTACACGCGCACTGGCGATAACGGCACGACCGCGCTGGCGGACGGCCAGCGCCGTTCCAAGGCCGACCTGCGGGTCGACACCTACGGCACCGTCGACGAGGCCAACGCCTGCATCGGTCTCGTCCGCCTGCACACCACGGGCGCGCTCGACAGGATGCTCGGCGCGATTCAGAACGATCTGTTCGATCTCGGCGCGGATCTCGCGACGCCGCCGAGCCCGGAACCGCTACCCTACGAGCCGCTGCGGATCGTCGCGAGTCAGGTGGAGCGCCTGGAGCGCGACATCGACGCGCTGAATGCGCCGATCCCGCCGCTGAAATCCTTCGTGCTGCCGGGCGGCTCGGCGGCTTCCGCGGCGCTCCACCTCGCCCGCACGGTGTGCCGCCGCGCCGAGCGTCTGGCAGTCAGTCTCGCCGCCCAGGAGAACGAGATCGTTTCGCCCGAGGCGCTCCGTTACCTGAACCGCCTGTCGGATTTCCTGTTCGTGGCGAGCCGCACCGCCAACGGCGACGGTGCCGACGACGTGCTCTGGGTGCCCGGCGCCAACCGCTGATTCGGCACGACCCTTATCGCGCGGCCTCCACCGCGCCGCGTTGACAAGGCGGAAATGTGGCCGCTACGGTCCGGCCGCCCTGCACGCCCCCGCGACAACGCCCACTGGCGCCCGCGGAATCGGCCTGCACGACGACAAGAATCCTCCGGGGAAGGATCGTGACCGCCATGAAGGTGCTGGTTCCCGTCAAGCGGGTTGTGGACTACAACGTCAAGATCCGCGTGAAGGCCGACGGCTCCGGGGTCGAACTCGCCAACGTCAAGATGTCGATGAATCCCTTCGACGAGATCGCCGTCGAGGAGGCGATCCGGCTGAAGGAGAAGGGTAAGGTCACCGAGATCGTTGCCGTCTCGATCGGGCCGCAGCAGGCGCAGGAGACGCTGCGCACCGCGCTTGCCATGGGCGCCGACCGTGCGATCCTGGTGAAGACCGACGTGACTTGCGAGCCGCTCGCGGTCGCCAAACTGTTGAAAGCGGTGGTCGAGAAGGAGAGCCCCGAGCTCGTGATCCTCGGCAAGCAGGCGATCGACGACGATTCCAACCAGACCGGCCAGATGCTCGGCGCGCTGCTCGGATGGCCGCAGGGCACCTTCGCGTACAAGATCGAGGTCGGCGACGGCAGCCTCGACGTCACCCGTGAGGTCGACGGCGGCCTGCAGACGGTTGCGCTGAAGCTCCCGGCGATCGTCACCACGGACTTGCGTCTGAACGAGCCTCGTTACGCCAGCCTACCCAACATCATGAAGGCGAAGAAGAAGCCGCTGGACGAGCTGTCGCCGGACGCGCTGGGCGTCGACGTGACGCCGAAGCTCAAGGTCCTCAAGACCGCGGAACCTCCGGGGCGCTCGTCTGGCGTGAAGGTCGGCTCCGCCGCCGAACTGGTCCAGAAGCTCAAGGTCGAGGCCGGCGTCATCTGATCTGCAGGCGAGGCTTCCCGGACCGGGCCGAGCCGCGCATCACCAACTTCGGGGATTTGGGACGATCATGACGACACTCCTCTTCGTCGAGCACGGCAACGGCCAGATCAAGGACGGCACGCTCAAGGCGCTGACGGCGGCCAAGGACATCGGCGCGCCGATCCACGCCCTCGTGCTCGGGTCTGGGTCGAAGGCCGTCGCGGACTCCGCCGCCAAGCTCGACGGCGTCGAGAAGGTTCTGATCGCCGAGGACGCCGTCTACGACCATGATCTGGCCGAGCCGGTCGGCGCCCTGATCGCTTCGATCGCCGAGCCCTACGACACCATCATCGCCTCGGCCTCGACCACGGGCAAGAACGTGCTGCCGCGCGTCGCAGCGCTGCTCGATGTGGCGCAGGTCTCCGACATCATAAAGGTCGTGGCGCCGGACACCTTCGAGCGGCCGATCTATGCCGGCAACGCGATCCAGACCGTGCAGACCCCCGCGAGCAAGCGGGTCGTCACCGTGCGCACTGCGGCCTTCAAGGCCACCGGCGAGGGCGGTTCCACGGCCGCGGTCGAGCCGGTCTCCGCCGCCGCGCCGCAAGCGGCCGGTTCGAGTTTCAAGGGCGAGGAGATCGCCAAGTCCGACCGTCCGGAACTGTCCTCGGCCCGGATCATCGTCTCGGGCGGGCGGTCGCTCGGATCCTCGGACAAGTTCCACGAGCTGATCGAGCCGCTGGCCGATACCCTCGGCGCCGCCGTGGGCGCCTCCCGCGCCGCCGTGGACGCCGGCTACGCGCCGAACGACTGGCAGGTCGGTCAGACCGGCAAGGTCGTGGCGCCCGATCTCTACGTGGCGGTCGGCATCTCCGGCGCGATCCAGCACCTCGCCGGCATGAAGGACTCGAAGGTCATCGTCGCCATCAACAAGGACGAGGATGCGCCGATCTTCCAGGTCGCGGATTACGGGCTCGTCGGCGACCTGTTTCAGGTCGTTCCGGAACTGCAATCGGAAATCAGCAAGGCGAAGGGTCAGTAACGGGCGGGACGTCTCGCCGGTCATACGGCGCGGTCATTCTCGCCCCGTGCGACAGGGCGGGTTCCTTCCGCGTCGGTGATTGGTCTAGAAGGCAGCGACGACGGAATAGCAGGCCGTCGTTTTGGCGCAGTCCGTCGAGTCCGGCGGCCGTGCATCGGCAACGGCATCAGGGGCACAGGTCGGTCAATGGAGATGGAGATCAAGCGGGTCGGCATCATCGGCGCGGGCCAGATGGGCAGCGGCATCGCGCAGGTCTGCGCAGCGGCCGGTCTCGATGTCCTGCTCAACGACCGCGATTCGGTCCGCCTCGAGAACGGGCTCGGCTTGATCGAGGGCAACTTCAACCGGCTCGTCTCCAAGGGCACCCTGTCCGAGGAGAACGTCCGCGAGGCCCGGGCGCGCATCGCTCCGGCTCGGGACTTCGACGCCCTCGGCCCCTGTGACCTCGTGATCGAAGCCGCGACCGAGAACGAGGCGACCAAGCGCGAGATCTTCTCGACGCTGTGCCAGTCCCTGCGGCCCGAGGCGCTGGTTGCGACCAACACCTCGTCGATCTCGATCACCCGGCTCGCCGCCGCGACGGACCGGCCGGAGAAATTCATCGGGATCCACTTCATGAACCCGGTGCCGGTGATGCAGCTCGTCGAGCTGATCCGTGGCATCGCCACCGAGGATACGACCTACGAGGCGGCCAAGGCATTCATCGCCAAGCTGGGTAAGACTTCGACGATGTCGGAGGATTTCCCGGCCTTCATCGTCAACCGAATCCTGCTGCCGATGATCAATGAGGCGATCTATACGCTCTACGAGGGCGTCGGATCGGTGGAGTCGATCGACACCGCCATGAAGCTTGGTGCGAACCATCCGATGGGTCCGCTTCAGCTCGCCGATTTCATCGGCCTCGATACGTGCCTCTCGGTAATGCAGGTTCTGTATGAGGGACTGGCGGATTCGAAATACCGCCCCTGCCCGCTGCTCGTAAAGTATGTCGAGGCCGGATGGCTCGGCCGGAAGGCGAAGCGCGGCTTCTACGACTATCGCGGGCCGACGCCGGTTCCCACCCGTTGATCGGATAGGAAACAGGGCGGCGCGCGTGCGACCGCCCCATTCATCGGCTACTTCGCAGAGCCGTTCGCCCCCGGCTGAGCCGGCTGCGGATAGGATGGGTTGCCGCCCGGCACGCCGGTGCTGTTCGACGGCGACGCGGAACCGGACTGGCCGTTGACCGAGCCCGTCACCTCGCGCCGTGACGCGTCCTGGCTCTGGCTGGCATAGTCCTTCGGCGCATTCGCACCGTTCCAGGTCAGCAGGCCGACGGTGGCGATCGCCAGCAGCACGAGGCTCGCGACCAGCACCCAGAGCACGGACTTGCCGCGCTCGCCCTGCCGGCTTTCCTGCGGGTTCAATCTCTCGGCCATCTGCACACATCCTCGTCTGCCGGACGCAACACGCGGAGGTGCGGTCTGCGACACGATCCCGTTACCGGCCGCCAACGCGGGGCCGGTGAAGCGGGTTCCTGCCGGCGGGGCGGTCAACGGCCGGTGGTCAGCAGGATCTTGCCGAGATGGGCGCTCGATTCCATCAGCGCATGCGCCTCCTGGGCCTTCTCCAGCGGGAAGGTGGCGTGTGTGACGGTTCGGATCCGCCCGGCATCGAGTTCTGGCCAGACGTCCCGGCGCAAGCCCTCGGCGATCGCGGCCTTGTCGGCCTTCGGCCGGGGGCGCAGCGTAGACCCGGTGAACGTCAGGCGGTTGCGCATGATCGGCGTGATGTTCAGCCCGTCGACCTTGTAGCCGCCCATGAGCGCGATCATCACCAGCCGCCCGTCCGGCGCAAGGGACTTGAGATTCCGGGCGAGATAGCTTGCGCCGATCATGTCGAGGATGACGTCGACGCCGTTTCCGTCCGTGAGGCGCTTCACTTCCTCAGCGAAATCCGCCTGCTTGTAGTCGATCGCGGCGTCGGCCCCGAGCTCCTCGCAGAAGCGGCACTTCTCGGCCGAGCCGGCGGTGGCGAACACCGTGGCTCCGACATGCTTGGCGATCTGGATCGCGGTGGCGCCGATGCCGCTCGACCCGCCATGGACGAGGAAACGCTCTCCGGCTGCGAGCCGGCCGCGCTGGACCACGTTCGAGTAGACGGTGAAGAACGTCTCCGGCAGGCCACCGGCATCCACCAGTGACACGGCCTGCGGACGCGGCAGGCAATGGCCGGCCTCGGCGACGGCGAACTCGGCATAGCCGCCGCTGATCACGAGGGCGCAGACCTCGTCGCCCACAGAGAGCCCGTCGACGCCTTCGCCGAGCGTCGCGATCCGGCCGGAGACCTCGAGGCCCGGGACCTCGGTCGCGCCGGGCGGCGGCGGATAGAGACCCGCGCGCTGCATCATGTCCGGCCGGTTCACGCCAGCGGCGACCACCTCGATCAGGACCTGGCCCGGTCCCGGGCGCGGCAGCGGCACGGTCTCGACAGCGATCACCTCCGGGCCACCCGGACCCGTGAAGCGGATCTGCCGCATGGTCTCGGGCAGGGCTGTGCTGGCCATCAGGGCGTCCTCAACGCATGCGTGTCCGGTCCGCGGCTCGACGCGGACCGCCTTGATTGCGGCAACGGCGGCGCTTGGCAAGCGCGGGGTTCGGAGGGCGCAGGCCTATCGCGCCGCGGCCTTCACGGCGGCGGGGAGAACGATCTGCCCCTGCGCGAGGCTCTTCGGCCAAATCGCCACCTGCTTGCCGTCCTGCCACTGCGCCATCAGCCCGGTCACGAACCCCTGCCCGTACTTGATCGAGTGGGTGAAGGGGTCGTCCTTGCCGTAGAACACCGTGCGTCCGACCGTTCCCTCCCAGTCGGTCTTCTCCAGGGCATCGACCAGCTTGTCGGCCTCCGTGGAGCCGGCGCGCTTCACGGCCTCGGCGGCGTAGTAGACCTGATCGTAGGCCATGTAGCCCGCGTAGGACGGGTCGCTGTTGAACCGCTTCTTGAAGGCGTCGCTGAAGGCGAGGGACTTCCCGGTGATCGCGGCCCCCGGCACCGCGATGCTCTGGAAGATGACGCCCTGCGTCGCGCCGTTGGTGTTCGACCAGAAGGTCGAGGAGGTCGCCTGCGAGTTCATGCCGGTCATGGCCAGCGGCACCTGCTGGTTCTGCCATTGCACGGTCGGCTGCACGCCGACATGCGAGATGCCGGTCACGATGAGATCCGGCTTGGCCGCCTCGATCTTGTTGTAGATCGGCGTGAAGTCGCCCGTATCCGGCGAGAAGCGGATGTGGTCGACCACCTTCACGCCGATCTCGGGCAGGCACTTCTCGTAGCCGACGTCGAGGGGCCGGGTCCAGGCCGCGTCCTCGCTCATGATCGCGGCGGTCTTCACCTTCATCAGGTCGATCAGCAAGTCCTTGGTCGAGTCGCAGATCGACTGGGCCAGGGCCGCTGACGTCAGGTAGCCGTGGAAGGTATATTTGTTGCGCGCGTAGTCCTTATGAACCGCCAGGCTGATCTCGTTGGAGGCCGCGCCGGGGGTGATCAGCGGGGTCTTGAGCCGGGCCGCCCAGGGCATCAGCGCCAGCACCACCTCGGAGATGTAGCTGGCGATGACGAGGTTGACCTTGTCCTCGGACACCGCCCGCTGGAACGCCCGGACCGCGTCGGAGGCGGAACTCTTGTCATCGTAGGTGACGACCTGGATCTGCCGGCCGTCGACCCCGCCCTTG
>NZ_JAKSYM010000315.1 GCF_022829545.1 Methylobacterium sp. J-030
CGGGAAGGCATGGCCCTCAAGGGCTACACCATGGACGACGACACGCTCGGCACGGTCGCCATGTCGGTGCTGATCCGGTTCATCGGGGCCGGCGGGTACGAGATCGAAGGCGTCGAGAAGACCATGGCGATGGTCCTGAGCGTCATCGCTCGGAGCAATGCGCAGTCTATCGCTGAAGTAAAGCAGTAGGGGGCCGACAATGGCGGAAGATGTCTTTCAATCGTTCATGGTCGCCCTTGGGTTCGATGTAAACGCGTCGTCGCTCAACACCGCCAAAAAGTCGATCGCCGACTATGAGCAAGCGGTGAAGGATGCCGAGAAGCGCATTGAGGATGCCCGGTGGGCCGGGGCCAAGACCGAGGAGGAGGTCGCCAAGCTCGCTCGGGAGACGAACCTGAAGGAAGCGCGTGCGGCGCTCGGAGCGGCCCAGGACAAAGAGAAAGTCGAGAAGGAGCAGGCCCGCAAGCGCGAGGAGCGGCACAAGGAGTTCATCGCCGGAATGAGCAGGGTGGCGCTGGCAGCCTCTGCCATGGCGACCGCGGTCAGCTACGCGGTCAACCGGGTGACGCAGTCGTTCGACAACCTCGGCTTCACATCGGCGCGGACCGGTGCCTCGGTTCAGAGCCTCAAGTCGATCGGCTATGCCTTCTCTCAGGTTGGCGGCAGCTCACAGCAGGCCATCGGCGCGGTCGAGAAGTTCGCAGCCGCACTCCGGCAGAACGATGGGCTCAAGAGCTACGTCGCGAGCCTCGGCGTAGACACCACGAAAGACATGGCCGATCAGTTGCTCGACACCGTGGATGCGCTGTCGAAGCACCCCTATCAGGTCGGCAGTCGTGAAGCCGGCATGCTCGGCATCAGCGAGGAGGATTACAAGCTCCTGACGCAGTACGCGGCCAAGGTGAAGGAGTACCGGGCTGAGTACGATGCCATGACCAAGGCGCTCGGGGTCAACTCGGAGCAGGCAGCCGCAGCATCGCAATCGTTCCAGCGCTCCCTGACCCGGCTCCAGGCCACGTCGGCAGCCCTCAGCGACCGGCTGATGACGAGCCTCGCGCCGGCCCTGGAGGCCATCGTCGCGCGGTTCAACAAGTTCATCGCGGACAACCCAGAGGTCGTCAACACGATCCTGCGCACCACGGCCGACGGGATCATCTGGATCACGGACAAGATCCAAGCCATGGTCGAGTGGTTCGCCAGCGATCACGGCAAGATGTTCATCGATCGCTGGAATGACTTCGCCGATCGAGTCGCCGCGATCGGTCACGCCTTCGAGACCGTCTGGGCCGTCCTGAAGAAGATCGACGAGTGGCTGCACCTGTCCAGCATCTACAGCTTCATCGACAAGCTGGGCACGTTGGTCCTGTCGGGCCGGTTCGGGCTCGGTGGTGCGATCCAGGATGCTCTTGGGGTCGGGGGAGGCGGCAGCGGCGATAGTAGCGGGGCCAGGCCGAGAGACGACCGCCGTTGGTATGAGAAGATCCTGCCGAAGGGCATGGGCGGTAGAGACGCTCCGACCGCCGATGCTGGCGACGGGATGGGCGCGCGAGCGCGGCGGGGACTCGGCCGGCTCGCGCGCAGTGTCAACGTTCAGGCCATCGTCGGCGAGCTTCGGCAGGCCGGCTACGGGAATAACGCCATCGCGGCCGTTGTCGGTTCGATGGAAACGGAAAGCACGTTCAACCCGCGTGCCGCGAACAACCAGAGCGGCGGCCACACTGGCTTATGGCAGTGGGACCGCAACCGCTGGCCGAAGATCAAGAACTGGATCCAGAGCCAAGGCGGCGATCCCTATGATGCCGCGTGGCAGACTAAGGCTTGGATCGCGGAGCACAATGCCAAGCCGGGAGACCCAATCTATGATCATCCCCGCACGGCACGGGGCGGTGCCATCCTACGGGACAATCCCACGATCGAGGACGCTATCCACGGCGTGCGGGAGAGCGAGCGCTTCGGCCCCCGCGAGGAAGGTGGCCGGGCTCGGCACGCCCGCGAATGGCTCCCGCAGATGGCTCCCGGCGGTGCGCTCTCCGGGAAGCCGGACTTGCGGCCGATCATCGTTGCCCCGCCGCCCGCAGCCGCCATGCGAGGGCTGCCGAACATGACGCCCGCCGGCTTTGATCCGAACCGCATTGATCCAAAGAACGTAATGCAGCCGGCGCCGGTCGGGGCCAGCCCCGTGACGAACAACAGCACGTCGAGCAGCAGCCGGTCCCTGACCCAGCACAACAGCTTCAAAGTTGACATCACCGGCAGCCAGACGCCGCGGGAGCACGCCGACGCCTTCACCAAG